>DATFFC010000081.1:0-11770 GCA_035250505.1 Nitrospiraceae bacterium
CCGATGAGGCACCTGCCCGGCTGAGCCCATAGAAAACCCGTTGGAGCTCAATTGACAGCGAGCCAAAAACCGGACGTCGTGCCACTCCAGCGCCACTGGTCGCTGTGTTGACCATGGCTGCTCTTGTTGCAGTCACAGCGCCTGCTCGGCTATCTTCCGAGCGTGTTCAATCAAATGTGGAGTTGAATTCCACTTTTATCTTCGAAGGAGAATCCCATGGCGGATTTATTCCGGTTGTCGGCGAGTGAAGCGGCGGCGCGCATTCGCGAAGGCAAGCTCACGTCCGAAGCTCTGGTGCGCTCCTGTCTCGAGCGGATCGATGCACGGGAACCGCAAGTCAAGGCGTGGGTCCATCTGGACCGCGATTTTGCCCTGGCGCAGGCGCGAGAGTGCGACAAGAGCGCAAAGCGCGGTCCGCTTCACGGGATTCCGTTCGCCGCCAAGGACATTATGGACACGGCCGACTTGCCGGCGGAGTACGGCTCTCCCATCTACAAAGGCAACCGTCCGACGGCGGACGCCGCCTGTGTGGCGCTCAGCCGCGCGGCCGGCGGGGTGCTGTTGGGGAAGACGGTGACGACCGAGTTTGCCAGTCGAATTCCATTGGGAGAGACGATGAATCCGCACAACCCCCGGCATACGCCGGGCGGTTCCTCCAGCGGCTCCGCCGCCGCGGTCGCCGACTTCATGGTGCCGCTGGCCTTCGGCACCCAGACGGTCGGATCGGTGATCCGTCCGGCCGCGTTCTGCGGCTGCATCGGCTACAAACCCAGCTTCGGCGAAGTGAGCACCCAGGGCGTGAAGCAGAACACCGCGTCCTTCGACACCGTGGGGCTTTTTGCTCGCGCGGTCGAGGACCTCGCTCTCTTTCGCGCCGCCCTTACAGGATTCGCCGCCAAACCTCTGGCCGCTATTCCAGTGAACCAGCTCACGATCGGCTTTTGCCGCAGCATGTTCTGGAACCGTGCGGAGGAGTACACGAAAAAATTTCTCGAAGACGCGGCGAGTTCGCTGGCGAAGGCCGGAGCGAAGGTCTTGGACGTCGAGCTCGGAAAACCGTTCGACCAGTTCGAGGCGATGGGCCGGCGCATCAACGACTACGAGTTTTCCCGTGGCCTCACCTGGGAGCGGCAGCATCATTGGGAGCTTTTGAGCGAGTTCACGCGCGACAAGCTCGCCAAATGGCTCGATGTCTCCTACCAACAATACCGGGAGGCTGAAGCGGTGCTGGCTCAGTGCCGCGGACATCTCGCCGACGCCATGAAGGAGTTCGACCTGCTGCTCACGCCCAGTGCTCTCGGCGAGGCTCCGGCGGGACTGGCCAGCACGGGCGACACCTCGTTCAATATTCTATCAACGTGGACCTATACTCCTTGCGTCACCTTGCCCGTGTTTACCGGACCGTCCGGTCTGCCGGTCGGCATTCAGCTCATCGGTCACCGAAACCAGGATCACCGCCTGCTGGAAGGAGCCCAGGCTGTTTACCGGATGTTCTCGAAATCAACCTGACCTCCACGGCCATGCTGTCTGAGAATGCGCAAAAGTCAGCGACGTAGTGCATACGCTCGCCCAATCCGCAGCGACGGCTGTTCGGACTGACATTGATTCATCTCGCTTTAGCGAGCCGGCATTGCGGGTCGAGTTTTGTATCGGCGGGCAATCACACGGTCAGTAGCAATATAACCTAGATCGTTCCAGGAACTACGACGTCAAAGTCTTGGCCGAGAGCCGTAAAGTCCCCGGCATTGAAAGTTAGAACTGTTGACGCCCTACCTTCTTGCGCGCATTCACCTATTACAGCATCGTATGTCCGACCACCCGCCACGTTGTTTTTAGGAGCGCGCAGCAACAACGTTTCATACGATTTCGCGTTCAGCGCGACTACTGTTCCTAGTTTTAAGAAATTATTTGCCAGCAAGGTCAAAGCCGTTTCCGGCGACAACCGATGCGGTGACGGCAGCCGAGTCAGCACCGCATACCCCTCAACGAGTGCCGGAGCCGCAACGATCATCTTGGCTCGCCCGGCGAGCCGTCTCTCGATCTCCATTGCAGCAGCCTCATGATGCTCATGCCATGAACATACGGCCGCAATCATGCAGCTGATATCCGGAAGAAAAGCGACAGGCATGCCTAGGTGGAGGCACCCGAGCGCTCTTTGCGCAGCGTGCTGCGGGTTCGCTCGACCGTATCCGACGTAAGCCGGGAAATATCTTTCGTGGGAACAGCCACAAGCAATCGTCCCTTCCGCTCGAGCTTGACTGTTAAAGGAGCGGGAGTAATGGCAATGGAGCCTTTTTCCCAACGAATCTCGAGCGGCATTCCTGGCTTTATCCCGGATTCACGGCGAATGTCTTTTGGAATCACCAAACGTCCGGCATTATCAATGGTAGTTTTCATGGGAAAGAATATACCATTTGTAGAACCATCTACCAAGCCATTATTGCCCATCATTGCCCACTTACCGCGTCCTGCTAACGGCTAGAGCCCGCTTCATACTCCACTCGTCGACCGATTCTATTCCGATCTTTTTAGAGCCCTGAGTGCGTTTTTTTCAAGAATACAGGACCGCTCTTCTTCGTTCATTTGACTAAGGGCTTCGATCTTGCCGACGGGCTCCCTATCGCCCATGCCCATGGGATAGTCCGTCCCGATCACGACCCGCTCCGGCCCCACCGCTTGAACCAAGTGTTGCAACGCCATCGTGGAGAGCACCAGCGAGTCGAAGTACATCTGCTCCAAGTATTCCGACGGACGCTTCGGGAGAGCCTTTCTGAGCTCGCTCCTCTGCAAATAGGCGTGGTCCAAACGCCAGATATTGCTTGGGAGAAAACCTCCTCCATGGGCCAAGCAGACACGGAGATTAGGGAACCTTTCGAAGATCCCCTGTAAGATCATGCGCTCAACGGCGATGGTCGTGTGGTAGGGAAAACTCGCTACATTGTTTAGAATCCCAGCGAAAGGATCCCGCCTATCTTGATCTCCACCCTCGATAGGGTGAATGAACAAAAGCAGATCGAGGCCTTGAACCGCTTCGTAAAACGACTCGAATTCAGCATCAGCCAGCTGCTTGCCGTCCACGCTGGTGCCGATTTCGAGACCGTTTAACCCTAGCTTCTTAGCTTCCTCGGCAATCGCAATCGCCTCGCGGACGCTCTGAAGGGGAACGGTCCCGAGACCGGCAAAGCGCTGGGGATGGGCCTCAACGACTTCTTGAATCGCCTCGTTCTGTAGGCGCGAGAAATAGGCGGCTGAATCCGGCGAGTCCCAATAATAGAGCAGGATCGGAGACGGAGAAATGGCCTGGAGATCGATCCTCATCGTATCCAGGTCTTTGATCCTGGCACCCGCGTCATACGCACCCTGCGGTAGATTTCCGCGCCTTCCCGCAGGGGAGACCACGGCACATCCGGCCGCGTCTCGGATAATTTTGGGAGCGCTCCCCGAGAACTTCTCCGCCTTAAGAAAGGCGTCCAGCGGGAAAAAATGAGAGTGCAGGTCGACATTCATAATCGGCAGTCATCATGAAGTTATTGTTGTAAATAAAAATTCTTACTGTAAAGAGATTTGATGCACGAGGGAGCTGTAGTAACACCAACATACCGGATAGGTGGATCGGCTTGCCCGTTGAAATGTTGATACCAGCAGTTGAGCGATGAAGCAAACAGACTTCCTTCCTGCCAGTCGAAGGTGTGCTTCTTCATGCCATCGTACCAGAAGGTTTTCAACACAACTGTTGACAAGCAAAAGGATTTTTAATAGTTGCTTGGCAAGGATCTTTACAAGACGGTGTCCCGCATTATGAGACAAACGGGAAAGCCTGCTGTTCTGCGCGCGCATCAGAAACTCTTCAACCATTCCTATCGAATCCAAGTCATCGATAGAGCGGTCGAAGTTCTGGATTGCTTCACGTTTAACAAGCCGGAACTGAGCGTCGGTGAAGTGAGCACTACCACCGGTCTGCATAAAAGCACGGCGCATCGAATCTTGATGGCGTTGGAATACAACGGCTTGGTCGAGCAAAACCAGGAAACCGCCAAGTATCGTTTGGGGATTAAGTTCTTCAAACTCGGACAACAGGCCGTCGCGCGGCTCAATTTGCGCGACATCGCCCGGTCCTATCTAAGCGCTCTGATGGAGGAGACGGGAGAGACGGTGCATCTGGCGATTTTGGATAACGATCAGGTTGTGTATTTGGAAAAAGTAGAAGGAAGCCACGCCTTACGGATGCCCTCCCGTGTGGGGCGCCACATCCCGACTTATTGTACCTCGCTGGGAAAAGCGATGTTGTCCTGTCTCAACGAAGCGGAAGTAAGACACGTTATTCGGAACCATCCGATACAACAGTACACGCCCAACACCGTCAAGAGCGTCGAGGAACTCCTCGTGGAGCTCAAGCGGACCCGGAAGCGCGGTTATGCGGTGGATAACGAAGAGATCGAAGTCGGGCTCCGGTGCGTCGGCGCGCCGATTCGCGACTATACCGGCGAGATGGTCGGGGCGATCAGTGTAGCGGGTCCATCCGCCCGTCTAACGCGCGAGAAGACACCGGCGCTCGGGAGTGTGGTTATGAAGGTCGCTGCCGCCATTTCCCAAGAGTTGTGCTTCGAGGCGCCCGGGCATGATGGGCGAGGAACGGAAAAGGAGCTTTCAATTGGCCGGGCTAAATGATCAGACAGTCCGTCAAGCTGCCGATGAGCTCTATCGAGCGGAACGCGAGCGGAAGACGCTCCCGCCACTCACGGAACGCTATCCCGAGATCGGGGCTGACGATGCTTATCGAATTCAACTAGCTTCAGTCGAGCTTAAAAAGAACGCGGGAGCTAGCGTCGTCGGGAAAAAGATCGGGCTCACGAGCAAAGCCATGCAAAAGATGCTCAATGTGGACCAGCCGGATTACGGTCACATTTTTGACAACATGATCATTGAGGAAGGCGCGGTGTTTCCCGCCGGGGAGCTGATCCAGCCCAAGATCGAGCCGGAGATCGCCTTCATCATGGATCGGGATCTCAAGGGTCCCGGCGTGACGGCGATTCAGGTTCTGGCGGCGACTCGGTTCGTGGTTCCGGCGCTGGAGATCATCGACAGCCGCATTGAGGGATGGAGAATCAAACTTTGCGACACGATCGCCGACAACGCCTCCTCGGCCCGAGTCGTGCTCGGAGTTACTCCGAAGCGGGTGGATCAGATCGATCTCCGGCTTATCGGCATGACGCTGGAAAAAAACGGCGAGGTTGTCCAGACCGGCACCGGCGCGGCCGTGCTCGGTCATCCGGCCAACGCCGTCGCCTGGCTCGCCAACGCCATCGGGAAATTCGGCGTAGGCCTCAAAGCCGGCGAAGTCATCATGCCGGGAGCGCTGACGGCGGCCTCCGATGTCGCGAGCGGGGATGTTTTCCGGGCCTGCTTCGACGGCTTGGGCGCCGTGTCCGTGCGATTTGTCTAGTTGGGGGAAGTTATGGAACAAATACCGGTCGCGGTCCTAGGTTCCGGAAATATCGGGACGGACCTTTTGTACAAGCTCAAGCGGAGCAAGATTCTCAAACCGACCGTCATGGCGGGAATCATCCCGGACTCTGCGGGGTTAGCCCGGGCGCGCCAGGAGGGTTTGATGACTACCGACGAGGGAATCGACGGGCTGCTCCACCACGGAGAACAATTTAAGATCGTTTTTGAGGCCACCACGGCCAGCGCCCATGTCCGGCACGCGCCGCTGCTCAAGGAGGCGCAGAAAATCGCTATCGATCTCACGCCAGCAGCGGTGGGACCCTACGTTGTTCCGCTAGTCAATCTCCAGGCTCATGTCGGAGAGCCGAACGTGAACTTGGTAAGCTGCGGCGGACAGGCGACGGTGCCACTGGTTTACGCCACGCGAGAAGTCGCGCCCGTGGAGTATTCGGAGATCGTCGCGACGATCGCGAGCAAGAGCGCCGGACCCGGTACGCGACAGAACATCGACGAGTTCACGGCTACGACGGCCCGGGGTCTCGAGCGCATCGGGGGGGCGTCGCGGGGCAAGGCCGTCATCGTGCTCAATCCCGCGGAACCGCCGATTCTCATGCGCAATACGATCTACGGCATTGTTGAGGAGTCGGATCCGGAGGAACTGAGGAAATCCATCGAAGAGATGGTCGCGCGGATCCAGGAGTATGTACCTGGATACCGCTTGAGGGCCAAGCCGCTGATCGAGGATTTGCCCGGCAGGCAGCGAAAAAAAGTAACGCTCTATGTGGAGGTCGAAGGCGCGGGAGACTACTTGCCGCGGTATGCAGGGAATCTCGACATCATGACATCGGCGGCGGTCAAAGTCGGAGAAGAAATCGGCAAACATCTCAGGGCTGGGACATGGGAAAAGGACGGATTGGAGGCTCGTTTATGAGCGAACGAATTCCGATTCATATTCTGGACAGCACACTGCGGGACGGCTCTCATGCTCTGAGCCATCAATTCACAGCGGAGCAAGTCGCACGCGTCGCTCGCGGGCTGGACCAGGCTGGTATCGAAATGATCGAGGTGTCTCACGGGGACGGCCTTGGAGGGTCCACGATGACCTATGGGTTCTCCAAACAATCCGAACTGGAGCTCCTCGATGCCGCCTCTTCGGTCATCGAAAGAGGAAAGCTCGCCGTGTTGTTGTTGCCGGGCATTGGCACGAAGGACGATCTCAAGATGGCTCGGGATCTCGGAGCCAAGGTAGCGCAAATTGCCACGCACGTCACTGAAGCCGACGTTGCACAGCAGCACATGGAACTGGCCAAGAGCATGGGCATGGAAGTGATTGGCATGCTCATGCTGTCCCACATGGGATCGCCGGAAAAAATTGCCGAGCAGGGAAAGCTCATGGAAAGCTACGGCGCCGACGTCGTGCTGGTCACGGACTCCGCTGGGGCGCTGTTACCGCCGACAGTCAGGGAAAGAGTGCGCGCTCTACGCGATGCCATTCAGATCGGTGTGGGTTTCCACGGTCACAACAATCTGTCGATGGCTGTCGCCAATAGTATCATAGCGATCGAAGAAGGCGCGCGATGGCTCGACGCGTGTACCTGCGGGCTGGGCGCGGGATCGGGAAACACCCCCACCGAGGTGCTCGTGGCTGTGCTCGACAAGCTTGGCTACAGCACCGGAATCGATCTCTGGAAGATCATGGACGTTGCCGAAGACATCGTGCGCCCCATCATGCAGAAACCTGTGCGCATCGGTAAAGCCAGTCTGACCATGGGGTATGCCGGAGTTTACTCGAGTTTTCTGCTTCATGCGGATAAAGCGGCGCAGCAGTTCGGCGTCGATCCTCGGGACGTCCTCGTAGAGGTAGGTAGGCGCCGGGCGGTCGGAGGCCAGGAGGACATACTCGTGGAAATTGCCATGAGCTTGGCACAAAAGAATGCCGAGGTCGAGGCGAGTCCTTCGCGGAGGTTGGCCTGAGCGCCGCACCCGTGACGCATCGAAGACAGGAGTGAAGATAAGAATTTCCTCATCAAAAGGGTCGGGGCAAAAAAACCAGGGGGTAAGAACAGATGGCAAAACCGACAGATACTTTCCAATCACTTTTCGTCGACGCAAATGGAGTCAAGACGCGTTTCATCGTGGCAGGTCAGGGTATGCCGCTCGTCCTCGTCCACGGAGGCGGCCCCGGCGCGAGCGGGGAATATGGCTGGCGGCAAAACATTCCGGCGCTGGCGCAACATTTTCAAGTGTTCGCACTTGACCGCATCGGTTTTGGCCTCACGGACAAGCCCGTCGACGAATTGGGCGATCCGGTGCTCGCCCAGCATCTTGCGGACTTCATAGATGCCCTCTGCCTCAAAGAGCTGTACATGATGGGCAACTCCATGGGCGCCTATGGAGTCGCCAAGTACGCCGTCGATCATCCGGATCGCGTTAAGAAGATGGTGCTCGTGGCCTCGGGGTCCATCGGGGCCGCCATGGGACTCGAACACAAGCCGTCGGAGGGGATGCGGGCCATGCGGCGCTTCGACTCGGAACCGACACGAGAGAACATGCGCGCAGTCCTCGAGGGGCTCGTGTCCAACAAGGCGGGCATTACGGACGAGCTCATCGAGGGACGGTTCAAGCTGGCAACCCAACCGGAAGCCATGGCGTCACAGAAACTGCAGCAAAAATACCGCCAGCGGCTCCAGACCGATCCGAATTTGCGCCAGCAGTACAGTCTGCTGCACCGATTGCCGGAAATGACGATCCCTACGATTATGATCTGGGGAAAGGAAGATAGATTCGCTCCGATCGAAGAGCTGGGCTATCCGTTGCGCGACATGCTGCCGAATCTGCGTGCGTTCCATGTCTTCGAACGCTCGGGACATCAGGTGCAAAATGACGAGGTGGAGAAGTTCAACCGGGTCGTTATGGATTTTCTCTTGGAAGCGTGAGGATTCGATGGCACGACGCGAGCTCGGTTTTAGTGAAGGTCGAGAATAATGTCTCAAGCGCCGACTACTTTTGAGGAATGGTGGGTAGGAAGCTACTATAGGCGATTTGTCGAGAAAGAGGGTGTGCCTCTATACGAGGGGAGCATTCTTGAAGACCTTGCCACCTTGCCGCTCACGGACTGGGAGAGAAGGGGCGGGAAAGCCGCCTATACCCGCCTGGGCAATCAGGAGGATGTGAATCTTCAGATCGTGGAAATCCCCCCCAAAAGCGAACTGAAGCCGGAGCACCACATATACGAGTCGATCATGTACGTCATGAAAGGGAGGGGGGCCACAACCATCTGGCAAGAAGGAGAACCCAGGAAAACCGTTGAATGGGAGGAAGGAGCGCTGCTCGCGATCCCGTTGAATGCATGGCATCAGGAGTTCAATAGCTCCGGCGACGAGCCTTGTCGGCTCCTGTTCGGAACTAATATGGCCCAAGTCATCAACCTCTACCACAATCTTGAGTTCGTCTTCGACAATCCGTTCAAATTCACGGACCGGTACTCCCACTCCATGGAGAATTTCTATGCGGACGAGGGAAAGCACTGGAACCTGCGTCTTTTTGCGACCAATTTTATTCCCGATATAAGGAAGTTCGAATTAGACCGTTGGGAGGAGAGAGGAATTCGGACCTTCATTACGCGCCTGTACATGGGCAATTCCCTTTCTCAGCTACACATATTGGAGGTTAGCGAAGGCACCTATGTAACCGCCCATAGGCACGGCGCCGGAGCCCATGTCGTAGTTGTTGAGGGGGGAGGATATGAGCTTTTGTTCCAGCCAGGCGACGAACTCAATCCGGAGAAACGCCAGAAGGTCTTCATAAAGCCCTATAGCGTCGTCGCGCCACGCACCAATGAGTACCACCAGCACTTTAATACCGCTAAAGGCCCGTTGAGACAGCTTGCCTTCAGAGGATGGGTACGACGGCCCCCCAGCATGAATGCGAAGGGAGAGTACGACCCCGTAGGGGCGGCGCGGAGCGATAATGCACTCGCCTACTCGTCTAAAATCCGATACGACGAAGAGGATCCCAAGATCCGGGAGGAGTATTACGAAGAGTTGGAGAAGAACGGAATTTCCCTCAGGTTGGAGCCCGTCGACCAGGGTGGGGCGTGAGCCTTTCCGTCGGTCTGGCCTTAACAGCCCTTGGCCTCCTTATTTGACTCCCTGATTTTTGGGAACCTGATGCTTGGAACCGGGCTCACTTGATACGTAACTGGTGGAGGCGCGTGGGATGATCGATCATGGACAATTCGTGGTGCCTGCGACAACCCGGTCAAGGCTGATGCTTGAGGTGGCATCTGAACTAGTGGGCGGGAAAGATTGGGCGCAACGGCAGGCCACGATAAGCCTCCGACCGCAGGGACCGGGCAATTGGCAACTGACCTTCTTTGCCAGCGACGACCCTGACGTGATAGACGACGTGGTGTCGGGAAAGATCCAGGTCGCAATCATGAACCCGGTGGATCCACTGACGCTGGCCTATCGCGGCACGGGGCCGTTTAACAAGCCATTACCTCTCAGAATCGTTACGGTGATCCCGTCGGAGGATCAAATCGCGTTCGCGGTCTCCGAGCGCACGGGTGTCACATCTCTAAATGAGATCCGCGAGCGGCGGGTCCCGCTGCGTGTGTCGCTTAGAAAACAGCAAGGCCATTCGACACACTTCTATGTCAAGCACATCCTGAATGCCGCGGGCTTCTCGCTCGACGATATTAAATCTTGGGGTGGCGAGATCCGCTATGACGCCGCAATTCCCCAGGCCTCCGAGCGGCTCGGCGCCATAGAGCGCGGGGAAATCGACGCCGTCTTTGACGAGGCTATCAATCGCTGGATCTACAAGGCACTCGATCATGGAATACGTCCGCTGTCGCTTGATGGGCCGCTCCTGGCCAGGCTGGAAGAGATGGGCTTCCGGCGCGGGGTCATCCCCAAGGCGGACTACCCCAAAGTACCGGCCGACGTCGTGAGCCTGGACTTCAGCGGGTGGGCGGTTTTCACTCGCGCGGACGCACCCGACGATTTCATCACGGCTTTCTGCCGGGCCCTCGAAGCCCGCAAGGACCGGATCCCCTGGCAGGGCGAGGGTCCCCTTCCTCTCGAACGCATGTGCCGCAATACACCTGATGCCCCGTTGGTTATACCACTTCATCCCGCCGCCGAACGCTTTTGGCGCGACTGCGGTTATCTGTCCTGAATGTCGCCCAGGCCAGACATGCGAATTGGCGACGATGGATAGCGATCGACAGGTAGTTATCAGAGGCATAAAGAAGAGAAAGCGGCTAAAGAAAGGGGGTTTGTAAGATGGCTAAGACACTCCGTCAAACGCATGATGGAACTGCCAGAGAGCTAGATTACGTGACAGACCCTGACGAACAGTTGGAAAAAAAATCGGGGACTCGTTATGGAGCAGCGGAATTGGGCTTCCGTCACTATTGGTATCCTGCTCTCCTTTCCAGACAACTTGGAAAGAAACCTAAATCTGTAATGTTACTCGGCGAGAATCTGGTATTTGTGCGAGCCAACGGCCAGCCCTACGCGCTTTTTGATCGATGCGCGCACCGGGGTATGCAATTGTCCGAAGGCAAGTGCTGGACAGAAGGCACGATCACCTGTCCGTATCATGGTTGGACGTACAGGTTGCGCGACGGAGAGTTAATTGCAGCTCTAACGGACGGGCCTGAGTCGGCAGTTGTGGGTAAGAAGGGAAAAGGGGTTCGCAGCTATCCGGTCGAGGAGCGAAATGGGGTCATCTACGTATACATGGGAGACGGCAACCCGCCGGCACTCGAGGAAGACGTTCCGGAAGAGCTGTTGAAACCGGAGTACGTTTTTGAGGCCGTCACGTCCGTCTGGGACAGTAATTGGCGGCCTGCGGTTGAAAACGGGTACGACGCCTCCCACGCTACCTATGTCCATAGGTACAGCCTCCGGTGGCGAACTCAGTTCAATCTGCCGCCGGCATGGGCCGGAAAGGTGGAAAGCGAGGTAGAAGGTAAATACCTGATTCAACGGCGTCGGGGTCCTTTCGGCTTTGAGGCAGATTATCCGGGCTTTGGCCTCTGGCCGCGTCACGCTTGGTTGCGAAAAGCGCTGGCCAAAGCTCGCAAAACGCTTGGTCCCAAGAGCACACCTATGATTGCCGGCGTCCGCCTTCCCTGCATTATCGTAAACCACTATAGCTATTATAGCCATATCCGATATTCGGTCCCGATCGATGCGAAACACACCCGCAACTTTCAGATGTTGGCCGGCAGGTTTCATGGATTGAAAGCGCTCGCGTTTCGACTGCAATACTGGTTATGGCATCGTTGGGTCTTTCACAAGTGGTTCAACGAGGG
>DATFFC010000082.1:0-25785 GCA_035250505.1 Nitrospiraceae bacterium
GTCATCGATCTCATGGCGCTGCTGAAGAAAAGCGTCGAGGAAAAAGGACAGGCCAACAAACAGCCGCAGCAAGCCAAGCGTGCGGGGACGCGCCAGGAGCGGTCGAGCCGGCGAAAAAGCGCGTAGCGGCATGCCTACGTCACGTAGCGGCTCATGTGTGGCCCACATTATTCATGAACGGTTCTACTGCAATGGCGGATTCGCTGCTACGAAAAGTCTGCACACGCTTTCCACGGTGTGCAGGCGGGGGCGGGCTCGCCGCTCAGACCCTCAACGTACTGTTTCAAGTATGCTTCGGCTCCTCGCGGCTCCACGCGCCCGTCTCGCCACGCGACTGCGCCATTTCGCGACGAACCGTCATAAATAATGCGGGCTAAGCGGGCGACTCTCATGCTGGTCACCGATGCAGTGGCCTCCGCCAAGACGGCCGGCCTGCGCTATGTGAACGACACGAGTCCCGGCATCCGCCGTATCGCCAAAGGCACGGGATTCTCTTACATCGCCCCCTACGGCAAAGCCATCCGAGACACATCGACACTGAGGCGCATCAAGTCGCTGGCCGTTCCGCCGGCCTGGACGGAGGTATGGATCTGTCCCGATGCGGACGGCCATTTGCAAGCCACCGGACGCGATGCCAAGGGCCGGAAGCAATATCGCTATCATGGACGGTGGCGCGAGGTTCGGGATGACACGAAATACGACCGTATGCTGACCTTCGGCCGGCTCTTGCCCCTGATCAGAAAACGCGTCGCAAAGGATCTCGCCCGTACCGGACTCCCGCGCGAAAAAATCCTGGCGACGGTCGTGAGGCTGTTGGAAACGACCTTGATCCGCGTTGGAAACGAAGAGTATGCGCGGACCAATGATTCGTTCGGTCTCACGACCATGCGCGATCGGCACGTCAAGGTGAACGGCACCGGTGTTCGGTTCCAGTTTCGGGGCAAGAGCGGGATTCCTCACGCGGTGGACCTCACTGATCGGCGGGTCGCCCGCATTGTCAAGCAAAGCCGGGACTTGCCGGGCTATGAGTTATTTCAGTACCTCGATGAGGAAGGCGAGCGTCGCTCTATCGATTCGTCCGACGTGAATACCTATCTCCGAGAGATCACCGGCGAAGAGTTCACGGCCAAGGATTTCAGGACATGGGCCGGCACCGTGTTGGCTGCGCGGGCTTTGGATGAATGCCGGCCGTCGGCATCGAATCGGCAAGCCAAGCGCAATGTAATCACGGCGATTGAAACGGTTGCCAAACGTCTGGGCAATACCAAAGCCATCTGTCGCAAATGTTACGTCCATCCGGAAATTATCAACGCGTACATGGACGGCACCTTGGCCGGGCTTCTGCGCCGGCGGGTGAGCCATGAGTTGGCCCGCGCAGGTCGCGATCTCCCCAAAGATGAATTGGCGGTCCTTGCCTGTCTTGAAGCACGATTTAGAGCTAATGGACGGCAGGGATATCGCGGCAAAAACACCCGCGCCACCACCTGACGACACTCCTTCTCCTTACGCAAGGCACGCCCATCGGCCGGCCAAGGTCTTCGGCGGGCATCAACTCGATCGCCATGTGGTCACCGGACGGACAACGTGTCGCACCGGTGACTATTCTGCCTCATCACAGGTTATGTAGTAGAGAAATTCCGTGAATCCGATACATAATAGGCCGGCTCGATTCTTGCTTCAATTTGCCCGCAATGAAGCATCTCCTGTCCAGAGTTCTAGCCGGCATAGTGATTTGGGGAGCGGTTCTTTCCCAACTCGGGGAAGAAGCTTTTGGAGCCCAGGCTTTGGGATATCCCTATCGGCAACTGGAACAACAGATTCCGATCTTGGGCGTGATGATCGAAGCGGATCAAGTGATTGGCACTGTGGCGCACATTACTGTGTCATTTGCTGAGCGAACCGATTCAACCGGTTTAGCGGTCATCTTTCGCCGTGGCGTCGGCAAACTGTCACCGATGGCGCAAACGTCGACCGAGCAAGCCATCCACCGGGCGGCGCGGGCGGCAGGTCTATCGACGAATTCCTGGACGGTCATGGTAACGGTGGATCAGCCAAGGATGACCATTAACGGCAATAGTCTTTCGGCTATGGTAGGGCTGACCGTGATTGCGATGGCCAAGGGCCAAAAGATTTTGCCGGATCGTGTGCTGACGGGGGGAATTGCGCCCGATGGGCATATCCTCACCGTCGGTGGGATACCGTTGAAAGTGAAGGCAGCAGGGCTGGCGCATTTCAAACGCGTGCTTGTGCCGGATGAGATCAGTCCCGATGATGGAGATTGGCAGACACCATTTCTGATGCACGTAAGCCCGGTCAGTTCCCTCCAGCAAGCCTACCTTGGCCTCACCGATAGCCAGCTGATCCCGTAACGTCCCCGAGGTCTTGAGACGTTTTCTGACTGTCTTTATTCTATTGTCTGGAGACAATGTCTTGGAGACAATGAATATCTGTTCGAGCAGCAGACGGATTTCACGCAAGCGGTTCGCAACAGCGATATAACGCCTTGGTATGTTATGAGGACGCGGCAGACAGTGCTGCCGGCCGTGTCGAAATAGCGGAGGTCGCCATGCTTCTAAAATGGGCTGCGATATTCCTCGTTATTGCCTTGGTAGCGGCAGCGTTCGGCTTTACGGGTGTCGCCGAGGGAGCTGCTGACATTGCCAAAGTCCTTTTCTATATGTTTCTGGGCCTGTGTCTCTTGTTTCTCATTGCGGGAGTAGTAGTGGCAGGGAAGGTGAAGGCTTGGCTTGGTCGCTAGACCCCGGGTCTGACCCCTTTAGGACTCATCAGCGCATCCACAGCAACCGTACGGGGCTGGCGGCCTCCAGGTCCTGGGGGTGTCAACGTAGAATCGCGTCATCCGGTCATCAGCAGACGCCAGACGATATCATCATCTCGGCCCGTGTATCCGCTCAACCTCATTCTTACAAGAGCTTCCTCTCGCATGTCGTCGTGTGCGGAATGGGCCGAAGCATACACCCAATCACGCTTGAATGTGAGTGAACTACGGTCGGGACCAAAGTCGACGGTGCAGGCTTGGACACGCCACGATGAAGGATACTCCGGCGTCTCATTATCATGATCTCGGTAAACCGACGTGGTAACGAATACCATACCTCGGAGCCTAGCATGACCAGAAATTCCCTGGAACCCATCTAATGGTTGTAATAGAGCGTACTATGTACCATCGTCGTAACTTCGGCATGAGTCGGATTGGTGTGGAGGACCGCAGCTGGTTCATCCCAAACAGGCAGAGCCGTGGCAGCCGCCTTTGTTCAAACACATTGCCCCTTCAGGATGCAACGGGCCACTTACCGCGTATCCGTCTGGCTTGAAATCCCGGGCAGTGTAACAGGCCCGGTCTCTGTTTCCAGAGTCCGGGCCCGTTCTCTTTTCTACGGAAGTCACCTACTGACGGTCTTTCTCATGCTCGAATCCGGGGGCGGGACCCACAGGAGGTCCTGCGAATCCGCTGGGACCGGCACCGCCAAGCTGCGCTTCTCCGTGCGGACCGACCGACCCCCGCTCGATTGGTCGCTGTGCCGCTTTCTTTTGCTCGTGCGCCCTCAGTGTCTCTGTTTTCTTGACCAGACTTTTCACGGAAGGAGACAGATCTACCGCGTCCTCCAGCGTGACATCGGGGTGCAATTTGTGTTGATCGGTATCCACAATCGCGATCATGTCCCCATTCTTCTCCGTCTTGAACTTCATCGCGGCCCAGGGAATGGGGTGCAGGTGATGCGCAGTATGGGCCACGAGGATGACCGCATACTCGATCCGTCCGGTCGCCGTGTCGGCCAGTAAGCTGTCGATGCTGCCGACATGTTTCCCGTGCAAATCTACGACCGTTCGTGACATGAACGGGCTTTCTTCCGCTGACCGGAGTTTCCCCAATCGAAGCGGGACCACGGCGTATTCCTTTGGAGGAAATCCCTGGCCGCCCGCCATATCCAGTTCCGCAGGTCGGTCCTGTTGCCCCGGTATGGCCAGCTGGCCGGTGCCCGCGCTTGGACCAGTGGACCGTGGCGACGATGCTGGGGCGACGGCGAGATACTTGAGAGTAGTCACCTTGCCATTGTCATCGACTTCCGCCTTCACATGATCGCCAGTCTGGAAGGCGCACCGGCCAATACGGAAACCAGACCCGCGGGCCGTTTCGTCCTTCCGTTGGCCCTGCTGAAGCTGTTGCTCGCTTGCAGCGGGTGCTTCCTCCTTCGGCGTAATCCGTTCGCTCGTCATGGTTTCCGCCTGGGAACCTTGCTTACTTTCCGCACGCGATTCCGGCATAGCTCCGCAGTCCAGGTTGGTATCAGTATTGATAACCAGGCGGATCTGCTCACCCGACTCATCTCTTCTCACAAAGTAATAATCGGCATCGATTCTGGCAATGTCACCTACAACGAAGTATTGGGCACCTCCCAGGGTGACTTGCGCATCCATATCCGGTGTATGAGCTTTTGCAGGATCGCGATGCTTCTTCGTCGTTTCTTGAGAAACCTCGCCGCCCTGCTCGTTGCCCATTTGACTCAGTGCTCGTTCATCGGCGGACGAAACAGACACAGGACCAGCTAAAGCGAATCCCGCTACAATCGAACATGCGCTTATGGCTATCATGGCTTGTTTGATGTAGCTGTTCATAGATACCTCCCTCCGTGCACCTTCCCCTTTGCTGAGCCGGACTCAGGTGAGTCCCTATCGCACTCAGCCGGATGTTGGTGCAGTCTGCGCGTTAGGACGCCGCTACTCGTCGCCCATCGAAGCTCACAGCATTTCCGCCGCCGTCGAAATCAGTGACCCGATTTGTTCCTGTGCGTTCGCCTTCTCTCGTTCATACTCCTTTTCTACTAAGGTGGTTTTGATGATCGCTGCTCCCGCATGCTCTTGGCTCTGCTGTAAAGCCATCGTATGCGCCTGTGTTTCGCTTTTGAGCACCGCACCGAACCTCTCCGGCGCGGCGACACGAAATGCACGTTCCATACTATTTCCCTCATCGGCCGCTGTTGCGATCATACGCCGGTTGAATTTATCCCATTGTGCATCCGGCAGCCCTTGTCCGCGCTTGGCCCGTAAAGTGGAGTTGACAATCCTGTTGCCCTTGACAAATTCAATACGAGCGGTCTTGCTCGCTTCTTGTTCCTTTGCTTCGTCTACCAGATGCTGAACTCGTTCATTCCCCGACGCGTTCATATGCTCCGCTGTCATAGTTTCCGTGTTCAGCTTCTTGGCGGCTCTCGAAATGTCATTGGAATGCTTGTTCTCAATTACGGAAGCAGCCATGACCGCTTCGCCGATCTCTGACTCGATCAAACTTTTCGTGTCCACATCGGTCTTTGGCTGCACCTGTTCTCCCATCCCAATGTGAAAACTACCATGCGTAGACAAGAACAACAGAATCGCCCCGAAGCACGTGGCGACGATCCCTGCAGCGGCTGCAACATCCACCGGTTCTGGACGAACGTGACGAATCATGGTGCCTCCTCCAAGGTTCGGGACCTGCGAAATCCCGCGAAACACGGTTTGTGTCGGATACTGTTAAATATCGCAAGGATTGCGCCATTTATCTCAAAGGGTGAAGTTGTCGCATCAATTCAACGGTCTAGAGTTACTTCCCGCTGAAGGACCCTAGTTTCAGGAATCGGAACATTCTGTCTACGATCCACCGGCGGTCTGAATATCAGCCCTGTAATCAGCACCTTAGCGAATGGAGTAACTTGTCCGAAGAGAAGGACAGGACGGTCGAAAAATGTGTAGAAGGATGCCTCAGCAAGGTTCTTGCGAGGGCTAATCTTAATCAGCGATGGTCATGCGCGGATTCTATGTGATCTCCCACAGTTGACCATCGAGATCCTGGGAATATTCGGCATAGTCCCTCCAGAATGTCTCAGCGGCTGGTTGGGACTTCATCCTTTCTTCTCTGCACCAATTACGGTACGTTGCCGCGGTCGTGATATTTCGAACTTGAGGACATAGCCGCGTACCGCGCAGGATACCACTTGATAAGATGTCATTGTTGTGAACCGCCTCCAGCAAAATTTGATGGGTCCAAAATCACCTAGACGGAGTTACGACGCGGTCGGTCACGAGTTTGCCGTGGGCCTGCCGAACAGGCAAGTCCGCGCAACCGGTTTGCTGGTGCGTCCGGAGCGCGCCCGATGGTTACTGGTTCTGGCGCATGGCGCAGGGGCGGGGATGCGCCATCCGTTTATGGAAACCCTGGCGCAGGCACTAGCTCAGGTCGAGGTGGCCACCTTTCGATATGAATTTCCCTATATGCAGGACGGCCGTGGTAGGCCGGACCCCCCGACAGTTCTGACTGCCACCGTGCGCGCAGCCATCGCAACAGCGGCGACCGTTGCTGCGGATCTGCCGCTTCTCGCAGGGGGCAAGTCGCTCGGTGGGCGTATGACCTCACAGACCCTGGCCGACGCACCGGTGCTCGAAGCAAAACTCCCCAGCGGGCGCGTACATGGCCTCGTTTTCTTCGGGTTCCCCTTGCACCCGCCTGGCCGGCCGGGAACGAAGCGAGCCGACCACTTGGCGCGCGTCGGCGTGCCGATGCTGTTCCTCCAAGGCACCCGCGACTCGTTTGCAGACCTGGCCCTCTTGCGCCCATTGTGCGCATCGCTCGGGTCCCGAGCGACATTGCATATCGTGGACACCGCCGACCACTCGTTTCATGTCCTTAAACGTTCCGGCACGACGGATGCGGATGTCCTTCGCGATCTGGCCCGAACTGTTTCCTCATGGGCAAGTTCGTTGCCTGACCGAGCGGGCTGATGCCCGGCGGTCGAATTCAAATCGTAAGGCTGTTAAGCTTAGAAGAGGGCATCTGTAGAACGATGGCAGAGGTGTGCAGTGTATAGGTGGACGTGGTGATGACTAAACAAGACATCGCGAAGGTACTGAAGGAAATTGGATTCTTTATCCGATTGAGCGGCGATAATCCCTATAAGGCTCGCGCCTATGAACAGGCGGGCATGGCCTTGCTCGCCAGTCCCGACGAGCCGCTTGAGCTGCTCCAGTCGAACCGGCTTACCCACATAGAAGGCATTGGACCGGCCACGGCTGCTGCCATCCACGAGCTACTCACAACAGGCACGTCGACGGTCCATCAGAAGGTTCGAGGCCATCTTCCCTCGTCTCTGGTCGAGTTAGGAGACGTGCCCGGTCTCAGCATGAAGCAAATTCTCCAACTACATGAAGGCGGGCTAAGCTCTATCGTCGACTTACAAGCCGGCTGCCGCAGTGGGGCACTCCAGGCGATCCCCGGCATTGGGCCGAAGATAGCGGCCAAACTGGTCACCTTACTCGGTGAGTATCAGCGCGGCGTCGGCTATCATCTTTATGCAGACATGATCGAGCAGGCTGAGCAGTTGGAACGGGCCCTTGCCTCGATTCCCAAGGTACGAGCAGTGGCGCTTGCCGGAGCCATGCGGAGGAAACTGGAAGTGATGAACGAATTCCGGTTCGTCGCAAGTTGTGATGGCCCTTTTGCCGCACGGAGAGTCGCGGATGGCTTGCGGGCGATAGCCAATCTCTCCGAGATCACCGAGGACGGGAAGTCGGTCCGTGCTCAATCGGCCCATGGGGTCCCGATCACGGTGGTGGTGGCCCGTCCGGCAGAGTATGGATGTGTGCTCTTACAGGCGACGGGCAGCGAGGACCATGTCGAGACGCTATTAGGACGGTTTGAGAAGCTAGGACTGGGAGACTGGCCGGCAGTGACCACGCGATTTCCAGGAGCAACGGAAGAGGCGCTCTATCAGGCGATCGACCTTCCCTATATTCCTCCCGAGTTGCGTGAAGGCCAAGGCGAGGTCGAATTCGTCGAGGGATCGAAAGACGTGTCTCTCCTTACGCCGTATGACATCCAAGGGTGCTTTCATGTCCATACGGATTACTCGGACGGTACCGGGACGATCAGAGAAATGGTGCAAGCGGCACGGGACCGAGGCTTTCGCTATGTCGGCATCTCGGACCATAGTCGGTCGGCTCATTACGCCAACGGCCTAAAAGAGCCGCGAATTCGTGAGCAATGGGCCGAGATGAAAGCCGTTCAAAAGCAGTTTCGAGACATCCATATCTTCCGGGGCATCGAAGCCGATATTTTGCCGGACGGGTCGATGGACTATCCGGACGACGTCCTGGCGGAATTCGACTTCGTCATTGCCTCGGTCCATAGCCGATTCAATCTCCCGGAGGTGGAGCAGACACAACGTGTTTGTCTGGCCCTCGCCAATCAATATGTCACGATGCTGGGACATCCGACCGGTCGTCTCTTATTGTCGCGACCCGGGTATCATGTGGACCTGAGCCAGGTCGTAGCTGCCGCAGCAACGCATCACAAGCTACTGGAGATCAATGGAAGTCGATACCGGCTCGATCTTGATTGGCGATGGGCGCGGTCCGCCAAAACCCAGGGCGTCAAGTTTTGCGTGAATCCCGATGCCCATGCGGTGGACGAATTCATGAATGTCGCTCTCGGGGTCAATGTTGCCCGCAAGGCAGGCCTGCAGAAGGACGACGTGGTGAACGCGCAGTCACTGCCTGCCATGAAATCGTTGTTGCGAGACGCACGTTAGTGGGCTATCGAATCGTTAAATCGAAGTAGTTCATCCACTGCAGCACATAGGCTGCGAGGACGGACAAGAACAGAAACAACGAAAAAATCGCAATCTTCTTAAACCGGCGTTCATCCCGCTGTCGGGCATCCAGAAATTCGACAGCCATGTTTCCTCCCGTGGGGTGAATGGACCATATAGATCCATATCACCACCGGCCACGGAAGTTGTGCAAGGGAAAATTCGAGTGCGGGTCAAAAGCTTTTGCCGGCGGCAGAATCCGCGATCACGGCTCGGTTTTCGCAAGCGCCCGGACCGCCTGGATTTCCGGCATCCGCTGCTCCTCGGTTTCGATGCACTTGGTCCAAGGATGTGAGAGGGCACCGACAGCGGCTCCGACTATGGCGGTCGCGGCCGCCGGAACGAAGAGCGGCACTCCGATGGCGTAGCCCGCCCACATCAAGACGCCGTTATCCCGTTCCTCGCCGATCTGTACCAAGCGTTCAGCCGGGTAGAGCGGGAAGGTGCCATATTCCGTTCCGAGACTGGCACTCTCTCCGATGGTGCGGCAACGTGCTTCGCTCAGCACGGGCAGCAAGATGAGAGAGAGCATGAGCAGTATCGCTTTCACTTTCATTGTTCAACCTCCTGGGTGCGGCAGGTTCGCGCCGGTGTCACGACTCACCGGGCAGGACAGCCGCATACTTCTCACCATAACAGATCAACATTCCCGGTCTCTCATCATTCAGGCAACAGCATGGATTGGTGTGGACCTTGGAAAAGAAGTATAATAACGCCGCGGGACGATCAAGAGGGCGCCAAGACGATCGCCATGTCGAGCGGAAATGGTACCAAGTCTGCAGGAGGTGTGCGATGAGATGGTCGGCACTATGTCTACCGGCAGCGCTTGCCATCCTGCTCGGTTGTGGTCGGCCGGTGGTGTATCCCATGCAGGTGGGCGAGGCCGACGCGATTCCCGTCGATGAGTTCGGCGATCTCGATCTCGTTCCTGATACTTTTAAGGGTCGCGCCGTCATGATGGCCGGTCGGATCGTCGGCGTTGAACCGGACGGGCAGGGCGTCATCATTGTCGCTGAATGGCTTCCGGTTCCGAAAGACATGGGAAAAGGGCCGTCGGAAGTCGACGTCAAACCTGACCGGAAATTTGTTGTCCACTATCCGAAAGCAATTGATTCCGCCGGCCTGTGGGAAGGAAACAAATTTGTGGCGGTCGGCCGCATTCAAGACGCAGACCGACCGACCGGACATTCATCCCTGCCGAGTGTCGATGCATCATGCCTGCATATCTGGAAGACCCGGGGACTGTCCATTGCCGGAACGTTGGAAGATGAGCGAGGACGATTTCCAGTTCTTGAGCAGACCTACTGTTTGAATTCGTGAGCCCGCCGGCTTCGCCATAGCCCGTTCTGTTCAACTTCTCTTCTCGTCACATCTCACGTCCCGCAACGGTGCGCACGTGCGGTTGTGCGTTTGTCGTCGATACGCACCGCCTTATCCTTGTAGGCGCTTGATTCTAGATGGGTTTCCATTTCTCACTTCGGCATTGAGTTTGCTGTCCATCGGTTTGTCACTAGGTCGTGAATGGAGGTGTGAAATGCAGAAACCGACCCGAGCGATGCTCGCTCTCAGCAGCCTTTTTCTCCTGGGCGCCCTGCCTCTCGTCTCTGGCTGTGGCAAGCCGCTGATCTACCCAATGGATGTCGAAGGGCCTCAACCGGTCGCCGTCAACGATTTCGGGGACGTGGACTTGCTGCCCGACACTTTTAAGGGTCGTGCGGTGATGATGGCGGGCCGCATCGTGGGTGCTGAGCCGGAGGGCCGGGGCGTCATGATCACGGCCGAATGGCTCCCTGTGCCGAAACAGATGCGGAACGGTCCGTCCGAAGCCGAGGCGAGTCGCGATCGCCGGTTCGTGATTCACTATCCCGCCGGCATCGATTCACCGGGACTCTGGAACGGCAATAAGTTTGTGGCGGTCGGACGGATTCAGCAAGAACCAGGTATTTCAGCGACGGCACGGCCGAACCTGGAGGCGTCCTGTCTGCACATTTGGAAAACCCGCCAATTGTCGGTCCACGGCGTGTTGAACGACGAACGAGGACGGTTTCCCGTCCCTGAACAAACGTACTGTCGGAAGTCGTGATGTCGGAATCGGCGATGCGCGTTCTCTAGAATCGCATCACCGATTGCACATAGAAATAATCCGTATCGTCCGCGGATGGATTGCCGGGGACCTGGGCAAGCGTCTGAATGTAGGAGCCTTTGAAAAGGTGGTCGTAGCCGGCTTCGAGGTTGAAGTTGAGGTTGATCTGCCATCGCAGGCGCACCTCGATATCCTGGCCTAAAAAGTTGCCGGCTTGGCCCGTTCGATCTTGAAGACCGGACCCGACCCATTGATCTCTCGCTTGAGCGAGGTACCAGGCCCGGTACTTCACATAGAGCTGAACGCCGGCTCGAGGCTGGACAAAGAGCTGGACGCCGGGCCCGGTGATATTGGATCGGAAGAACGGTCCGAAGACGCCTACGGGAATCATGTCGAAACGCCGGACGCCGAAGAGAGTATCGAAGGTCTGATCGTAATTGCCGTTGGGATTGGCCGTCCCGCTGGCATATTCATAGAGGGCGACGAATCGGGGCTGCCACGGGCGATTGAACGTGTAGCCGGCCTCGACATGTTGAAAATAGGCGAAATGGTCCCTGGAGCCCCGGCTGCCGGTCTGCCAATCGGATTCGATTTCGTAATCGAACTCGCCGACGCGCGGGTTTTTGAAGAGGCGGAGGCCGAACGTCGAATATTTGCGCTGGCTCGTGTTCACGGTTTGATCCTGCAAGCCGAAGTAATAGAGATCGGTTTGCAGCCACGAGACCTGCTGGTTGGCATAGTACGCTCCCCAAAAGAGCGAGCCGGCTTCAGCGAACGGCTGATCGAATGATGTCATATGACGGACAACGGGTTTCGTGATGAAGGCCCGCAGACTCCAGGTCTTTGATCGGGACAGCATGAAGTGCGCGCCATCGAACGCATTGACGGTATTGCGGAAGACATTCCGCGCCACCAATCTCCTGCGTCCCATGTCCATATTGATGCGCCCCACATGGACGTCCGCGCGCAAGCCGGTCGAGAAGAAATTTTGGGACGTCGCCGAGACGAAGAGTTGCTGAATATCGTTTTCGTTGATGGTGGTGTTGTTGCGAATTTCGCCCGGATCAACGAAATAGGACCGGGCATCCTGATATTCGACCAAGAACCGAAACGGACCGCCGTTTAAACCCATGCGCACGCGAGTCCGTACCGGAAGTTGCTCCGTTGTGCCGAACTCTCCCCGCCGGAAGGGATGGGTCATGTACTCGAATCGAGTCTGATTGTCTACGCCTAGATCCAGCCAGGTGGGCGCTCCCAGCATGTGCTTGAGATAGCGGGCCCACCGCGTTTCCACTTCCCGGATCAGGGGAGCATCGGCTGTCCCCTTCCAGTCGGTTAATTCCTTGTCGGCCAGCTCAATACGGTTTTTCGCGTAATCCGAGAGATCGGACAACCGGAAATGATCGTCGGCTCGCGCCGGCCCCTGCATTTCTGCGGCGCGAGCCCAGGTAGGCATCAACAGCCAAAAAAGGAATAACCACAGCGTGATCCAGTGCCGCCACGACATGTCGACCTCCTATCAATTCGTCTTAGCGGAATGAAGACGGATGACCGTGGAAGATAATCGATGGCGTTTTGGCTAGTCAAGAATAGAAGTAATAATGTTAACTATAATGAAACAGATGTGGCCCGGCTTGATTTATGGCCATGACTAAATAATACTTGACATAGTGCAATCTATATTGATACCAACAGGCAGTCGTCTCTCGGGCTCATCGGCGCAGGGACACAAGAGGAGGTCTTGCGATGACACGGCGGACAGGAGGATTGCTTGTATTATTCATTGCCTGGACGTGGCTGCTTGCCGCCTCGGCTCAAGCCGGACAAGTGCAGGTGGCGGTAGCCGCCAATTTTGTGCCGCCCTTCAAAGAGATCGCGACGGAATTTGAAAAGGCGACCGGCCATACCGCGCAGCTCAGTTCCGGGTCCAGCGGGAAATTCTATGCGCAGATCAAGAACGGCGCTCCGTTCGAGGTGTTCTTCTCAGCGGATGATGAGCGTCCGAAATTGCTCGAGCAGGAGGGGCTGGCGGTGAAAGGCAGCCGGTTCACCTATGCGATTGGCCGGTTGGTCTTGTGGAGTCCGAATCCGCAATTAGTGAAGGGGGAAGAAACCTTGTACGCCGACGGGTACAAGCACCTCGCTATGGCAAATCCAAAGACGGCTCCGTATGGGACGGCTGCCATGCAGGCGATGATGAATCTGAGGGTGTGGGATCGTCTCCAACCGAAAATTGTGCAGGGCGAGAATCTCGGCCAGACCAGCGGCTTCATTGAGTCGGGGAATGCGGAACTGGGCTTTCTTGCCCTCTCCCAGGTGCTGGACCCCGCGTTGAAGGGGAAAGGCAGCCGCTGGGATGTCCCGACCTCCCTTCATGACCCCATCGCGCAGGATGTCGTCTTGCTGGCGAAGGGTGAGTCGAATCCCGCCGCGAAGGCCCTGCTGGAGTTTGTGCGCAGTCCCAAGGGGCTACAGATCATCGAACGATACGGGTATGATGTGAAGAAATGATCAGTTCGCGAGTGCCAGGACATGACGTTAAGTGACCTGGATTGGAGCGCGCTCTGGGTTACTTTGCGGTTGTCCGGCGCAACGGTGCTGGTTCTCCTTGTTGTTGGAACGCCTCTTGCGTGGTGGCTGGCCCACACGAAATCTCGGTTCAGAGTCGTCGTGGAAGCCCTGGTCGCTCTTCCGATCGTCCTGCCGCCCACGGTTCTCGGCTTCTATATTTTGGTTGCCTTGGGACCCTACGGTCCCATCGGCCACCTCACCGGGCTCACGCTGGCCTTTACCTTTTGGGGACTCGTGATCGGGTCGGCGTTCTACTCGATGCCGTTCGTGATCCAGCCGCTGCATGCCGCATTTGAGAGCGTAGGCAAGGCGCCGCTGGAAGCCGCCTGGGCGTTGCGCGCGTCCCGCCTCGATGCATTTCTGACGGTGGCGTCGCCCATGGCCCTCAGAGGCTATATCTCCGGCATCGTGCTTGGCTTCGCGCATACCATGGGTGAATTCGGCGTGGTGCTGATGGTCGGCGGGTCCATTCCCGGGAAGACTCGCGTGTTGTCGACCACCGTGTTTGATCACGTCGAGGTGATGGAGTACACTCAGGCCCATATCATTTCAGCCGCCATGCTGCTCTTTTCCTTCCTCGTCCTGCTGGGCGTCTATATCGTGAACCGTAAATTTCCGCTCCATGTGTCATGAGCCGGCTCATCGCGCGCTTTGACGTCGCGTATCCGAATTTTCACCTTCAAGTCGATGTCGATGTGCCGGTGACGGGCATCACGGCGGTCTTTGGACAGTCCGGCTCCGGAAAAACCACGCTCCTCCGGTGTCTTGCGGGATTGGAGCGATCGCCGACAGGCTACATGCAAGTCGGCGACGACATCTGGCAGGACGAAAGCCGAGACCGATACGAACCGATCTCGAACCGCCGCATCGGGTATGTCTTTCAAGAACCGCGGCTGTTTCCGCATTTCAATGTGCGGTCGAACCTGGCCTATGGATTCAATCGCACGCCGGCTCAGGATCGGCGGTTGTCGCTCGACCAGGTGGTGGAGGTGTTGGGGATCGGACATCTGCTCGAGCGACGTCCGCATAAACTTTCCGGGGGGGAACAACAGCGCGTCGCGATCGGGCGCGCGTTGCTCACGAGCCCCAAGCTCCTGCTCCTCGATGAACCCCTCTCATCGTTGGACAGCCTACGGAAGCGTGAAATCATGCCGTTTATTCAGCGGCTGTACAAGGAACTGAAGATCCCGATTGTCTATGTCACTCATTCACTCCATGAAATTCTGCAGTTGGCGCAGATCGTCGTGTTCCTGCGGGGCGGCAAATCGGTGGCCACTGGATCGCTGAGCGACGTGTTTTCACGCCTGGACCTGCATCGATATCTGGGACCACAGTTGATCGGCGCCGTCATCGATACCGTCGTGGCCGAGCACGAACGTGAATTCGGGTTGACGCGGCTCGAGTTTCACGGCCATTCGCTCTACGTGCCGGTTCAAACCCTGGAGATCGGCGACCCGTTGCGCGTCCATATTCTGTCCAGCGATGTCAGCCTCTCGGTCGGACCGGCAGCGCACCCCTCCAGCGCATTGAATATTCTTCCCGCCACGGTGATGGAACTCACAGAAGCCGACCAATCGACGGTCGATGTCCGACTGGACGTCGGCTGTCCGCTGGTCGCGAGCATCACCAGAAAATCGGCTGTCACGCTCGGCCTCAAGCCGGGACAACGTCTGCATGCCCACATCAAATCGGTCGCCCTCGCCGAAGACATGCTCGAATAGAATGAAGGCGTTTCTCTTTGCCGTGCCGATCAATCCGGCATAGGGTTCTCTCTTATCGTAAGTTCACTGAAGATTGTTTTCGGCTGCTTCTCCTGCCTCTCGGTTTCCACATCGCACACCGCGCTCATCTCCTCGCTAGGGGTATTCCTAGTTGGGATGGGGCTTATAACCTGTTAACTGACAGCGAATATCTCTCCGCGGGGACACATGCCTCGGTCCAACGCTCAGTCGGCACAACAGCAGCGGCCCGAGGATGGACAACGCACCGCATGGCGGCTTCCCCTCGGGGCTTGCGTTTCACCCGATGGGACGCATTTTCGCCTCTGGGCTCCCAAACCCGACCAAGTTGAAGTCGTGCTGGAATCAACCGGAACATCACGACGGTTGGAAAAGGACGGCGCCGGCTACTGGTCCGGCCTCATCACGGAAGCAAAAGCCGGAATGGCCTATCGCTATCGATTGGGGGGAACGCATTTCCTTCCTGATCCCTGCTCGCGCTTTCAACCGGAAGGCCCTCACGGCCCGTCGCTTATCGTCGATCCGGCCGACTATCGATGGCGGGACGAAGCGTGGCGCGGCATCCGGATGCAGGGCCAGGTCATCTATGAGCTCCATATCGGCACCTTCACCCCGGACGGGACGTTCGACTCGGCCATCAAAGAACTTGATGAGCTCAAGCGCCTAGGGATCACGGTCATTGAAGTCATGCCGGTGGCCGAGTTTCCCGGCCGGTGGAATTGGGGCTATGACGGCGTCGGTCTCTACGCGCCCGCGCATGTCTATGGCGACCACGAGGCGTTGAAGCGGTTCGTCGACGAAGCGCACGCGCGCGGGCTCGCCGTGATTCTGGACGTGGTTTACAACCACCTCGGCCCCGACGGCAATTACCTGCCGAGCTACAGCGACGACTATTTCACGGATCGATACGGCAATGAATGGGGACAAGCGATCAACTTTGACGGCGCCGGCTCAGGACCGGTCCGTGAGTTTTTCATTCAGAACGCGGCCTATTGGATCAATGAGTTTCATTTGGACGGGCTGCGGTTGGACGCCGTCCACGCCATCCAGGACGCGAGCCCGGTTCATGTGCTTGCCGAGTTGTCGCAAGAGGCCCGGGACGCGGCGGGCGGTCGTTCGATCATTCTGATCGCCGAATGCGAGTCACAATTGATCGACACTATCGAGCCGGTCGAGCGGGGCGGGTGGGGATTGGATGCCGTATGGAGCGACGACTTTCACCACGTCTGCCGGGTCGCCGCGACCGGGCGCAGTGAAGCGTACTACACCGACTACAAAGGGACCGCGCAAGAACTGGTCTCCGCGGTGAAGCGGGCATTCCTCTATCAGGGGCAGCGGTACCAATGGCAAAAAAAAGCGCGGGGCACGGTCGTCAAGGACCAGCCGGGATGCGCGTTCGTCTTTTACATTCAAAATCACGATCAGGTGGCGAACCAACTATGGAGTGATCGTCTCGATGCAAAGACCAACCCCGCCGTCTTGCGCGTCTTGACCGCATTGCTGTTGCTTGCTCCGGAGACGCCGATGTTATTCATGGGGCAAGAGTTTGCCGCCTCATCGCCGTTTTTGTTTTTTACCGACCATGCGTCCGATCTGGCGAAGTTGGTCCATCAGGGCCGGCGGCAGTTTCTGGCCGAGTTTCCCAGCTACGGGTCCGATTCCGCACAAGCGCTGATCCCGGATCCCAACGATCCCGCGACATTTCAACGGTCGAAATTGATTCTCACGGAGCGAGAGCGGCATGCCCCCTGGTACGCGCTTCATAAGGACCTATTGCATATTCGACGCGACGATCCGGTGATCGCCGCACAGGCGCGCGATCGGGTGGATGGGGCCGTCATCGGAAACCAGACCTGCATTCTGCGGTACTTCGGCTCCCATGACGACGATCGCTTACTCGTGATCAATTTCGGAGCGGACCTCCGCTATCTGCCGGCGCCGGAGCCGCTCATCGCGCCGAGTCCTCGTGGACCCTGGACATTGATCTGGTCGAGCGACAACCCGCGCTACGGGGGCCCTGGAATCATTAACCCATTGACGGACGAAGGGTGGAACATTCCCGGCATGTCGGCCACCTTCTATGCCGCCGGCAACCGTACGAAGCAACCTGAATAGTGAAGGGACGGGTCTGATGGCTCGTGAACCACGGGATACGCTTCACGAACGACGAGTTCCGCGGCGCAACAGCTCCGAAGCGGGAGATGCGACCATTCGTTTCTCGCGCGATGAACTCGGCGATACCGCATCATTGCTCGCGCGCGAATGGCTGGTGACCAATGGGCTGGGCGGCTACGCCTCCAGCACGCTCCAGGGCGTGGCGACCAGACGCTATCACGGGATCTTTGTGCCGGACCTTCCGTCTCCGTGGGGCCGCACAGTGATGATGCCGCGGCTCGATGAAGAGATCACCGCGGAAGGCACCTCCCTGCGTATCAGCGGAGTCGAATACGAAGATGGAAAGCTCGACAGCGATTTCGAAAAGGCTATCAGCGAATTTCGCCGGGAATGGCAGACGCCGGTGTGGCGCTTCGACATTGACGGACGATCCGTCGAACGGCGCGTCATCATGCCTTACGGTCAGAATACGGTCTATGTCGAGTATCGGTTGACGGCCGGTGCTTCTTTGCGCCTGAAGGTCCGGCCATTCGTGACCTTTCGGATGTTGGACGCGCCGCTGAAAGAGGCCCGCCGGCCGCCCTTTCCCATGACGATTTGCGAGGACCGGTTTGAGATGGATCTGCTGGAGGAGGCGCCGCCTCTCCGGATGTGTTTGCGGCCCCATAACGGCGTGTTCGTTGCGGACTATATTGTCAGCCGTGGAAATTCCTATCGGGTGGATAGGGACCGCGGCTCGGACCATATCGAGGACGTGGCCAGTCCGGGCTACTTCGCGGCCGAACTCACAACGGGACAATCGGTGGCGTTTGTCGCCAGCACCGAATCCTGGGAGCTTTTGAAATTTCATGCTGGCTCCATTTTCGAGGCCGAACGTCAACGATTGCACAAGTTGCTGAGCGCGGCGGAGGCCGCCGAGGCTGATGAATTTGAACGACTGCTCATGTTGGCCGCCGATCAGTTTATCGTGTTTCCCGGGAGCCGCGTCGAGGAAGACGCGCTCGCACGAGCGTCCGGCGACGAGGCCAAGACGGTCATCGCCGGATACCACTGGTTCACCGACTGGGGACGGGACACGATGATCAGCTTGGATGGATTGACCCTCTGCACCGGCCGTCACGGGGAAGCCAGATCCATTCTCCGCACGTTCTCAAAGTACATTCGTGACGGGCTGCTGCCCAATCTGTTCCCCGAGGGACAACGCAAGGCGCTGTACCATACGGCCGATGCCACGCTCTGGTATTTTCACGCGCTGGATCGCTATTACCGGGCGACCGACGATCGAGATACGTTGATGACGCTGTATCCCATCTTGAAAGGCGTGATCGATCACCACGTCGGAGGGACGCACTTCGGAATCGGCGTCGATCAGGAAGACGGTCTCCTGAGGGCTGGAGCCGAGGGGTATCAGCTCACGTGGATGGACGCGAAGGTCGATGATTGGGTGGTCACGCCTCGGCACGGCAAACCGGTGGAGATTCAGGCCCTGTGGTTCAACGCGCTTCGTTTGATGGCCGAGTGGGCGGAAAGCCTGGGTGAGAACCCGGATCAGTGGGCCCGCATGGCGGAACGGGCCCATCGGTCGTTCAATGCCCGGTATTGGAAGAACGGGATCGGGTATTTACTCGACGTCGTCGACGGCGAGCAGGGAGAAGACTCGACCCTCCGGCCCAATCAAATTTTCAGTTTCTCACTTAGGCATCCGATTCTCGATGAGATGAGATGGCGATCGGTGGTTGATGTGGTGGCCGACAAGCTGCTCACGCCGTTCGGATTACGAACCTTGGCGCCGGGACATCGGGATTATAAGCCGATGTATTTCGGTGACCTGCGCGCCAGGGATGCGGCCTATCACCAGGGAACGGTCTGGGCGTGGCTGATCGGCCATTTCATCGAGGCCTGGCTCCGGGTGTACAAAGACAAGCCGCAAGCACGGGCGATGCTGGACGGGTTCCGGCGGCATCTACGCGAGGACGGTATCGGCACCATCAGCGAGATCTTTGATGCCGAGTCGCCCTACCACCCCCGCGGGTGTATCGCGCAGGCCTGGAGCGTCGCGGAAGTACTGCGGGCGTGGCAGAGAACGCGGAGCTAATAGCCTATGGCGTATAGCGTATAGCACGAACCAGGGAATAGGAGCCTATGGCGTATAGGTTATAGCGTATGGCACGAACGAAGAGCTGCCGAATGCTTGTGCTATAAGCCACGAGCCATCAGCTCCTTTCTGTTTGTGCCATAAGGCTCCGCTTGTGCCATTAGCCATACGCTCCGATCTTGTTTGTGCCATTTGCTATTAGCCATTAGCTATTAGCTCTTTCTCCCTGTGAGGTGATCCATGGCGGCGACGGTAGGTGATCTGTTGGTTGATCGGCTGATCGAATGGGGAGTCGACACGATATTCAGCCTTCCCGGCGACGGGATCAACGGTATTTACGAGTCCCTGCGCACCAAACAGGATCGAATCAAGGTGGTTCAGGTCCGGCATGAGGAATCCGCCGCTTTCGCCGCCTGCGGCTATGCCAAGTTCCGCCGCCGACTCGGCGTCTGCCTCGCCACCTCGGGACCGGGCGGCATTCACTTGTTGAACGGGCTCTATGATGCCAAGTTCGACGGCCAGCCGGTGCTCGCGATCACGGGGCACACGTTTCATGACCTCATCGGGACACACTATCAGCAGGATGTGGATCTGGACAAATTATTCACCGACGTGTCCGTCTATAGCGAGCGCGTGATGGGGCCGGCCCACGTCTGCAATGTGGTGGACGAAGCGGTGAAACGGGCTCATGCCCGGCGGGGGGTTGCCCACATCACGATTCCCAAGGATATTCAAAGTTGGACATCGGACGGCATGCGCTCGAAAGCGAACATTGCCCATCACAGCGGTAGCCTTGTCAGCGATACCTATCCATTGCCGCCCAAGGCGTCGCTCGAACAGGCGGCGGAGATCATCAATGCCGGTACGAAGGTGGCGATTCTGGCGGGACGGGGATGCCTGACGGCAAGAGATGAAATCATCATGCTGGCCGAGCGGGTCGGCGCGCCGATCATCAAGCCGTTGCTCGGCAAAGGTGTCGTACCGGACGACCATCCCTACACGACCGGCGGCATCGGCCTGCTGGGCACGGCTCCCTCGCAAGAGGCGATGGAGGAGTGCGACACACTCGTGATGGCGGGGACCAGTTTTCCCTATATAGAGTTTTATCCCAAACCGGGTCAGGCCAAAGCGGTGCAGATCGATCTCGACCTCGCTCGGATCGGACTGCGATATCCCGTGGACGTCGGATTGGTCGGCCAATGCTGGGATGTGCTGCGCGCGCTCCTGCCGTTGATCAAACCCAAGACCGACCGGCGTTTTCTGGAGCAGTGCCAAGATCGCATGCGGCAGTGGAATGATCTCATGACGCAGCGAGGCACCAGGACGGATCGGCCGCTCAAGCCGCAAGTGATCGCTCACCATCTGAATCAGTTTCTCACCGACGACGCCATCGTGTGCTGCGATACCGGGACGGTCACCACCTGGGCCGCGCGTCACATTAGAATGAAGGGCGACATGCAATTCTCCGCGTCCGGGACGCTGGCGAGCATGGCGAACGCCCTGCCATACAGCATCGGCGCCGCCATTGCATTTCCCGGCCGGCAGGTCGTCTGTTTCGCCGGCGACGGCGGATTCACCATGTTGATGGGCGATCTCGCGACGGTCGCGAAATACCGGCTTCCCGTCAAAATCGTCATCTTAAAAAACAATCTGCTGGGGATGATCAAGTGGGAGCAACTCGCCTTCGAGGGCAATCCGCAATACGGAGTCCAATTGGAGCCGATCGATTTTGCCGCCTTCGCCAAGGCCTGTGGAGTGCCCGGATTTCGGGTGGAGGAGCCGAAGTCCGTTGAGCCGGTGTTGCGGCAGGCGTTCAGCGAGCCGGGGCCGGCCTTGGTGGAGGCCGTCGTCGATCCGAATGAGCCGCCCTTGCCGGGAAAGATCACGACGGAGCAAGCGTGGCAATTTGCCAAGGCGCTGGCTCGCGGCCAAAAGGACGGATGGGATCTCATCAAGACGGTGGTGGAAAACAAGATTCGCGAGGTCGTGTAACGGCGAAGGACCGCATTGCCGCTCCGATCTGCCCCGTGATCATAGACGCCGCTCGTGAAGCTCGGTTCCTCCCTCGCTGGGAAGGTCTTTGGATCACGCTGTGAGCAGCCTAGAAGGCGGTCCAAAAAGAAGGATAGATGAGCGATGGCCGAGACGACCAAGACCTCCGCAACGTCAAAGCCTCCTCAGTCACGCCGGCAACAGGAGGATCGCAAGCAACAGGTGTTGACCAAGGGGGTGCCATCCGTCGTTCAAAGCATCGCGCGTGCCGTCGTCATTAAAGAAGATAACCTGTTTTTTCTTGCGCCTCCGGGCGGGGAGATCCCTCCGGTCAAAGGTCACGGTTTCGGCCTTTATTATCGGGATTGCCGCTATCTCAACCGATACGAACTGACGATCGGCAACGTCCATCCGGAGCCCTTGGCGGCGACGGCCGAGCCGGGATCCCGAGCCCTCTTCCAATTGACCATGCCCGACATGCGGGCCGAGGACGGGCGGTTGGTCCATCGAGAGACGATCGGTGTCAAATGGGAGCGGATGGTTGAGCAGGAAGACCCGGCGCTGATCGAGACCATTACGGTGCAGAACTTCGGAGGCGAAGCGATTCGCGTGCCGCTTGCTCTGACGTTTGGATCCAACTTCGAAGATTTGTTTACGGTCCGCGGACTCATGGGCAAGAAACGAGGGACGATGGAGCCGCCGTCATGGCAGGAGGGCTGCCTGTTTTTTTCCTATCGCGGCGCCGACGAGATCGCCCGCACCGTGACCATTCATTTTTCTCCCGCCCCTGACCGTGAGGACAAGACCACCGCCGTCTTCGACGTGTCGCTCGAACCGGGGCAAAGCTGGGAACTCGGCGTGTCGCTGACATTGGCGGAATCGGATGATCCGGACCAAGCCCGGCCCTGCAGTCCCAAGGAACGGCAACTCGAGGCGGTGAAGGAAGCGCTGGACAAGAGGGCGAATGAATGGTTGAGCCGGGAAGCGGCCGTCGAAAGCAACAGTTTGCTGCTCAATCGCGTCGTCCGCCGGTCGTTATTGGACCTACACGTCTTGGAGAGCTCGCTGGACGGGGACCGCTATTTTGCGGCGGGAGTGCCGTGGTTCGTCACGCTGTTCGGGCGCGACAGCTTGATCACCGCCCTGCAAACGCTGGCGTACGATCCCGATATCGCCCGGGACACCTTGCAGTTGATGGCGCAGTATCAGGGTCGGCGCGTCGACCACTGGCGCGACGAAGAGCCGGGAAAGATTCCCCATGAGCTGCGCGTGGGGGAGTTGGCTCGGCTCCATGCCATACCCCATACGCCGTACTACGGCACGATCGACGCGACGCCCCTTTTTCTGATCCTGATCAGCCGCCATGCGACCTGGACCGGCGATCTCGATCTCTTTCATGAACTCCGCTCGAATGTGGAACAGGCGCTGGAGTGGATCGACCGCTACGGCGACCGGGACGGCGATGGGTACCTCGAGTATGACAGCACCACGAAGCACGGCCTGATCAATCAAGGATGGAAGGATTCGGGGGATGCCATCGTGACGGCGGAGGGCCGGTTGGCCCAGCCGCCGATTTCCCTGGTGGAAGTGCAAGGCTACGTCTATATGGCGAAACACGCGATCGCCGATCTATATGAACGGATCGGCGAAGAGAGGCGTTGCCGTGATCTTCGCCGACAGGCGGATGAATTGCGCCGGCGTTTCAATCAGGATTTTTGGTTGGAGGACAAAGAGTTTTTCGCCTTGGCTCTGGAACATGAGGATCGTCCCTGCGCCGTCGTCTCTTCCAATCCCGGACAGGCGCTCTGGAGCGGCATTGTGGATGAGAGCAAGGCGGGCAAGGTGATCGACCGGCTGCTCGCGCCCGATATGTACAACGGCTGGGGAATTCGGACGCTCTCGAGCCATGAACGGAGATTCAATCCGATTGGCTATCACCTCGGCACGGTCTGGCCGCACGACAATGCGCTGATAGCCGCCGGGTGCCGGCGATACGGCAGACATGACGCAGCCGGCAAGATCTTTCTCGGTCTGCTGGAGGCGGCCATGGGCTTCGACCATTACCGGCTGCCCGAAGTGTTTGCGGGATTTCCCAGAGAGGAGTATGGCGTGCCGGTTCATTATCCGGTCGCCTGTCATCCGCAAGCCTGGGCGGCGGGATCGATTCCGTATTTGCTCGAGACCATGCTGGGGTTGGAGCCGCACGCCTTTGATCACCGACTCAATATTGTCGATCCCGATCTGCCGCCGTTCATCACCTGGCTGGAACTGCGCAGGTTGAGGGTCGGGCAAGCGACCGTCGATCTTCGATTCGAGCGGGATGGAAGCGGTAGGCTCATTCCGCGCGTGACTCATATGGAGGGACAATTAGAGGTGGTGACCGGGCCTTCTTAAACCCACATTATTCATGAGCGCTTCTACTGCAATCGCCGATACGCGTCTCGGCGGTCTCGTCACGGGCCGTCATGAATAATGTGGGCTAACGTTTCTGAGCGGCTTCTTTGCGCAAGCGGCGAATCTCACGAACCATTTCCAACACGACCTGTTCGGTGACGACGCCGGTGTAGGTCTCCTTGGCATCGATGCCGCTGCAGGCCTGTTCGATCGCTTGTAGATCTTCTTCGGTCAGCATAGACATTTCTCCATTTCTCGGACAATTCGCTTTTCTGGCATAGAGTGAAGCCACCAGAAAGGCCCTATTTCCGAATTACAAGAGGTCCCTGATAACACCGTCGCGCGACACCGCGGCGGCCCCTTGTTTCGTGAAGGAGACGGATAAATTGGCGCGGCTGGGAATTTCCCTCTCGCGGAAAAGCCGTTTACGCGACTTATGCTAAGTGAACGTCTCGAGCTTGGACAGTACGGTCGGCAGATATTCGGCAACCGTGGGATGGATATGCATGGCACGCTGGATGGTCGTATAGGGTGCTTTGGCATACATCATATCCAGCAAAATGTGGATGACTTCATCGCCTCCCGTACCCAGGATCGCCGCACCAAGAATCTGTTTGGTATCGGCATCGACAGCGATCTTGATGAAGCCTTGGGTTTCGCCTTTCTCCACGGCCCGGCTGACACGCTGCATGGGATACTTCGCAACCAGCGAGCGGCGTCCGGACTTTCGGATCTCAGCATCGGTCATCCCGCAACGCCCCAGCGGCGGATCGATGAAGAGCGCATAGGTCTGGATGCGATCTGAAACGCGACGGTGCTCTCCGTTCAGGAGATTGTCCGCAACGATCTCGTAATCGTTGTACGACGTATGCGTAAATGCGCCCCGGCCATTACAATCGCCAAGCGCCCAAATATCTGGGACATTCGTGCGTAGTTCATCATCCACGACGATGTAGCCTCGTTCGTCGGTGACAATACCGGCCTGCTCCAACCCCAAATCGTGTGTATTAGGAAGACGTCCTACGGCGAGCAGGAGATGGCTGCCCAGCACTTCCGGTGCGCCCTTCTCGCAACTCACACCAGCGACCACTTTGTTCCCGCGCCGTTCCATCGATACGCACTTTGCATTTAGCCGGATGTCTATACCCTCCGCCTCTAAAATATCCCGCACGCTCTCGGAGAGGTCCGCGTCCTCACGTCCGATGAGGCGGGGTCCCATTTCGATAACGGTGACTTCGCTTCCGAAGCGGCGATACATTTGGCCGAATTCCAGTCCAATGTAACTTCCACCGACAATGATCAGATGTTCCGGCACGAAGTCCACCTCCATCATGGAGGAATTGGTGAAGAACGGCACATCTTTGATTCCCGGCATCGATGGAACGGCAGCACGGCCTCCCACATTGATAAAAATCCTGTTCGCTTCGAGCAGTTCTTCGTTCACGCGCACGGCGCTGGAGGACTCAAACCGGGCATGGCCCTGAATCACCGTACAATTCGTCAGGCCTCGAAGCCACTCTTCTACGCCTCGGTTGGATCGTCCCGCGACGTCGTCTTTTCGCGCCTTGACGCGCTTCATATCGACCTGCACCTTCCCCCCGATAGTCACACCATAGTCCGCCCCGCGGCGAGCGAGATGGGCGGCATAGGCACTGGCAACGAGTGTTTTTGTGGGAATACATCCGGTATTCACGCAGGTCCCACCGAACTTGTGTCGCTCAATAATCACGACAGTCATGCCCGCCGAGGACAAGCGTGCAGCCAGTGACGGACCGGCTTGGCCCGTCCCGATGATGATGGCGTCAAATTTGCGGCCCGTAGTCATATGGTCCCTTCCATACTCGTAACCGGGTTGCGGACAGCGAGAATAAGCGGGCGTGCCGCCCGTCACAGCGGGCGGTTCCCAGAAGGTGCTTTCGGGCAAGTCATTGAGCGCACCGGCACGGTCGTGTCCGTTTCAGGCCCACTCCTCGACGAGCTGCTGGCCGCCGCCGATGCCGACAACGTCGGAGTCGTTCATTGCGGCAGCTCTGTGCCGGACTGCTCCGCCACCATGTACGCTGCGTACCAGACGGGCCAGTTCTCGTCGCGCTGCCCAGTGCGCTTTTCGTGCTGCCCGTGGGCGGCCTCCGCACGCCGTAGCGCGCTCGCCAG
>DATFFC010000083.1:0-16839 GCA_035250505.1 Nitrospiraceae bacterium
ATCGAGGTCAGACGGAACTACACGCATTGGCAGGTGACGACACCGAAGAGCGGCGAGAGCCGGCGCGTCGATATGTCACGGGAACTAATGCAAACGCTACGAGACCTTCACACCGAACGGCAGATCGAAGCCGCAGCTAGAGGATGGACCGAAACCCCAGCCTGGGTCTTCTGTAGCGAAGTCGGCGGGCTGCTCCATCCGCACAATATCCGAGACCGGGTGTTCTATGGCCTCCTGGTGAAGGCAGGGCTTCGAAAGGTCCGCTTCCATGATCTCCGCCATACCTTCGCGTCGCTGCTGCTACAGAACGGCGAGAGTCTGGTCTACGTGAAAGAGCAGATGGGCCATTCCTCGATCCAAATCACCGTGGATCTGTACGGGCATCTCATTCCAGGCGGGAACAAGCAGGCGGTCGATCGCCTCGATACCCCGGTAGAGACGGCCGACTTCGAGGCCGAATCCGCAACCCCGGCGCAACCAGCGCAACCGGTGATGATGCCCGCCTCGTCAGATCGTGTGGATTATCCAGCACTTACGAAGATGGAAGTTGGGGTGAGTGACGGGCTTCGAACCCGCGACCTCCTGAGCCACAGTCAGGCGCTCTAACCAACTGAGCTACACCCACCACGAAGACTGGTACAGGAAGAGATATCATACTAGCAAAGTGGCGATCGAACTCGCAACCACCCGGCAATGAATTGGTGCCGTCGTTCGTTATTCGGATCCTTAAGACACTGGGCAGCGCCGAGACGCTGCTTTTTTCCCGTTTCACGCATCGCGCTTGTCTCGTGCGTCGAAGGCTGTTTGCATTTCGGCCAGGATGGCTGACGCGGCGGCAGCCGGGTCGGCGGCATCTCGAATCGGGCGGCCGACGACGAGATAATCGGCCCCGGATGCGATGGTCTCCGACGGGGTGGTCACCCGAGCATGGTCGTCGGTGCCTGTACCGAGCGGACGGACGCCGGGGGTGACGATCTGCAGGCGCGGCCCGACCATGGCGCGAATCGCTTCCGGTTCCTTGCCGGATGCCACCACTCCATTGCAACCCACTTCGGCCGCCAGCGCTGCGCGGGCCGTGACGAGATCCTCCAGGCTCCGCTGGATCCCCATATCCCGAAGATCGTGCGTGTCGAAGTTCGTCAGGACGGTGACAGCAAGCAGTCCGAGATCCGAATTGCCGCGGCCTTGAACCGCCGCGATCAATGCCTTGCGGTTGGCATGTACCGTTAGAAACGCTACACCCATATCGGCCACCCGGGCCGTCGCCCGGCGCACCGTTTCCTCGATGTCCAGAAACTTCAAATCTAGAAAGACCCGCAGGCCACGCGCGGTGAGGCGGCGCACGATGTCCGGTCCGGCCACCGTATATAGTTCAAGCCCGACCTTGGCGAATCGGATCTGCGTGCCCACGCGATCCAGAAGTTGTTCGGCCTCGGCGGCAGATGGGACATCCAGGGCCAGAATGAGACGATCCTTGGCATCGATCATCGGCATAGAGTTGCTTAGACCTCCATCTGAACCGGCGGCCGGCGGCACGCGCCACTAGTTGACCCTCGTTCACCTCGTGTGATACAGACTTACGCTTTGAACCGAGGAGACCGACCATGCCGGTGATTCATAAATCGACGATCAGACGCGCGCGCCAGTCCGAACGGCGTCGGCAGCGAAACCGCGCCACATTGAGCGCCGTGAAAAGTATCATCAAGAAAGTTCATGATGCGGTCGGCGCGAAGAACCCCGACGACGCCAAAACGTCGCTGCGCGAAGCCACCGCGGCGCTTGCGAAAGCCGTCAGCAAGGGTGTCCTGAAGCCGAACACTGCCTCCCGAAGAGTGTCCCGCCTCAGTCGGCGAGTCAACGCGCTCACCGCTTCCCCGTCCTGATCGTCCGGACATTCGAGACCGGTCGCGGTTTCCGGGGGAGGCTGCCGTCCGGACCGGAGGACGGTTTTTTGTCAGGCTTCGGCCTCTGGCAGAGCTGAAGAAGCAACTCCTCCAATACCCGCTTTCCGCTTCCGCCGCTTCCTCCCTTCAACTTTGAATCGGCGTCCATGAACAGGCGGAATGCCTGGTGGAGATGTCCCTCCGAAAATTGTGCCAGGAACGCGGCTGCTCTGATCGGATCCATCCCCAAGGCACGCCCGGCTTCGCCCGGCCGCCCGCCCTGTCGCGTCGAATCCTTTACTTTCCACAATCGGCGGTACTGCCAGACCAATGCGCCCAGGATGCGCAACGGCGCTTCCCCTGCATCGAGGTTTCTTGCCAGGATCGTGAATGCGCGCCCTACCGCCCCGGTCCCTATCGCAATGATGAGATCGAATACCGAGGCGCCCGGCTCCGTCCCTCTCAAGGCTTCCACATCCTCGAGGTGCACAGGACGACCGGCCGGCACATAGGCGGATAACTTTTCGAGTTCACGCCGCAACGCGTACAGCGAACCTCCGGCGACTTCCTTCAAGAGCAGAACGGCATCCTCCTGCACGGTGATCCCGAATGATCTCGCTTCGTGATGAATCCACGCCGCGATCTGCCGGTCGGGCAACGGATCGCAATCGACCACGACGGCGTGCTGCATCAAGACCTGGGTCCACTTCAGCCGCCGATCCAGTTTGGCGGCCGCCAGGACCAGAGTTGTGGACTCATGCGGAGCGCTGAGATACGAGAGACATTTTTCCGTCTCTTTAGCCGGCCATTTATCTGCCTGCTTGAGTACGACCAGGCGGCGCGGCGCAAACACCGGAATCTCCATCGCGCAACTCAACACCCGGTCGGCGGTATCCTCGTCTCCATGGAAGACGTCGCAATTGAAGCCGGCGTCCTCCGCTTCTCCAAATACGGCGCGTTTCAGCGTAGCGAGCGCCTGATCACGCAGATAGTCTTCCTCTCCTATGACCACATAGAGAGGCGCAAGAGGACATTTGACCGTTCTGGACTCGAGTTCAAGGCTTTTAATTAGAAGGCCCACGTTTCAGCCGGCCGGTCAATTGGGTGATTCGCCGCTGCGGGACGGCGCGGCGTCGGTCCCGTCAGATCGGGAGCCTGAAGAATTCCGGCGCATGGCCGCTTCGAGTTGGCCGCTTTCGAGAAAGACCAGATAGCGGGAGGCCGCATCCTCCGCGACAAACTTGCCGGCCTGCTCCAGCGCGCGATTTTGCAACACTCGGTTGAACTGCAGGTCCTGGGTGATAAAGAATTCCGACTGCCCCTTGAGGATCTGCGACCAGACAATTCTCTTCGTGCGCATCTCCTGAACGCGGACGCTGATGAGCAATTCAACCCGGCTCTCGAAGGTCGTCGTCTGATCGAAGCTCAACGTCGGCAGCAGAATGCCGAGCACTTGCCCGGTCATGAGCAGGTCGGCCGGCTCGGATTCGCCCACGATCTGGGTTCCGGTGCCGCCGGAGAATTCCCGGCGGATGTAATTCGTTAGTTTTACTTCCAAATTAGCTTCGTACGTTCGGTTATCAAAGGTCCGAATGGCCATGCGCGGAGGAGGCGTGGTCGATGCCGGCTTGGCCTCTGCACCCCCCACGGTCGGCCCGGCGCCCTGGACGCGGAATTGATAGCCGCAGCCGGCGATATTCATCGTCAGAAGGCAAAAGGTAAAAGGTAAAAGGCTCAAACAAACGGCATATCCGGCACTTTTTCCTTTTCCATTTTTCCTTTCTACTTTGTGCGCCCGCACGGCATCACACCACGAAATTGATCAGCTTCTTCTCCACGTACACGACTTTTTTTACCGGCTTTCCCTGGAGCCATTCTTGAACCTGGTCGCGGGCAAGGGCTTCAACCTGCTCACGAGGGGCCGTCACATCGGCCTCAACTTTTCCTCGGAGCTTGCCGTTGACTTGAACCGGGATGGTCATGCGATCGCTGACAATCAAAGCCGGATCGAAGGGGGGCCAGGACTCATAGGCAATACTGGGGGCATGTCCGAGTCGCTCCCACAGCTCTTCGCCGATATGCGGCGCGAACGGCGCCAATAGGAGCACGAACGGCTCCAGCAACACCCTGGATCTGCGATCCAATTTCGTCATCTCATTGGTGAACACCATCATTTGCGAGATCGCTGTGTTGAAACGCAGCTCTTCCAAATCGTCCGTAACCTTCTTAATCGTCTGGTGCAGCAGGCGCCGGTGGTCGACGGCGGGTTCGTCGTCGGTCACGGCCGGACTCAAACCGCCGTCCTCGCTTACAATCAGCCGCCAGACGCGGTCCAGGAACCGCGTGATGCCTTCGACGCCTCTTGTGCTCCAGGGTTTCATCGCTTCGAGCGGACCCATGAACATTTCATATAGCCGCACGGCGTCGGCCCCGAACTTGTCCATCATTTCGTCGGGATTCACGACGTTGCCGCGGGATTTCGACATCTTCTGATTGTCTTCGCCGAAAACAATGCCCTGGTGTACCAATTTTTTGAAGGGCTCCGGCGTGCTGACCAGTCCCACGTCGTACAACACCTTGTGCCAGAACCGCGAGTACAAGAGGTGCAGCACGGCATGTTCGCTGCCGCCGATGTAGAGATCGACCGGCATCCAATACCGCTCCTTGTCCTGCGCGACGAGTTCCGTCTTGTTGGCCGGATCGATAAACCGGAGGTAATACCAACAGGAGCCTGCCCATTGCGGCATCGTGTTCGTCTCTCTGCGGGCCGGTTTTCCCGTCGATGGATCGGTCGTTCTCAGCCAGTCCTCTAAATTGGCAAGGGGACTCTCGCCGGTTCCGGATGGTTTGAATTGAGTCGTCTCAGGCAACCGCAGCGGCAACTGCTGTTCCGGAATCGGACGGGGCTCGCCCTCGACCCAGATAATCGGAAACGGCTCGCCCCAATAGCGCTGGCGTGCGAAGAGCCAATCCCGCAATTTGTAGTTGACCGCCTTCCGGCCATGGCCGCGGGATTCCAGCCAAGCGGTAATCTTTGGAATGGCGTCCGACGGAGTAAGCCCATCGATGGAAAACGAACCGTCCGGGGTCGTCGAATGTACGACCGCGCCCTTGTCCGTGTCGGTGAACGCTTCGCGCTGCACGTCGCCGCCGGCGATCACTTCGCGGATCGGTAGATGAAAGCGACGGGCAAATTCCCAGTCCCGCGCGTCGTGTCCGGGTACGGCCATAATGGCGCCGGTACCATAGGTCATCAGCACATAGTCGGCAATCCAGATCGGCACCTGTTCGCCGTTCACGGGGTTGACGGCGTAACCGCCCGTGAACACCCCGGTCTTTTCCTTGTCCAGTTCCTGGCGCTGCAAATCACTCTTGCGCGCCGTCGCCTCCCGGTACGAGTGGACAAGGTCACGCTGTTGCGGTGTGGTCACCGCGTCCACTAACGGATGTTCCGGCGCGAGTACCATATAGGTTGCCCCGAATAGGGTGTCGGGTCTGGTCGTAAAGATCCGCAGGCTGCCTTGGACGCCGGCCAGTTGGAAGAGCACTTCCGCGCCGATCGACCGGCCGATCCAATTTTTCTGCATTTCCAACGTGCTGGCAGGCCATTCGACCAACGAGAGATCTTCGAGCAGGCGGTCGGCATAGGCGGTGATCTTCAAAACCCACTGGCGCATCGGCTTGCGGACGACCTCGAATCCGCCCACTTCACTCCGTCCGTCGACGATTTCTTCATTCGCGAGCACAGTACCCAATGCCGGACACCAATTCACCGGCACCTCCGCCACATACGCGAGGCCCCGTTCAAAGAGCTTCAGAAAAATCCATTGCGTCCACCGGTAATAGTCCGGGTCAGTCGTGCTGAATTCGCGATCCCAGTCATATGACAGTCCGGCCCGCTTCATCTGCCGTTTAAAAGTGGCGATGTTTTCCTCGGTGGTGATGGCCGGATGGACACCGGTCTTGACGGCGTATTGTTCGGCCGGAAGGCCGAAGGCGTCCCACCCCATGGGGTGCAGCACGTTGTATCCCCGCATGCGTCTGTAGCGGGAGACAATATCGGTCGCGGTATAGCCTTCCAAATGGCCGACATGGAGCCCTGACCCGGACGGATAGGGGAACATGTCCAAACAATAGTATTTCGGCCGGTTCGGGTCCTCCGTCGCACGGAACGTGTGGTTCTTTTCCCAATAGGCTTGCCACTTCGCTTCAATGGCGTGATGGTTGTAGGTCTTGCTCATTTGATTTTGGATTCGTGTCCGGCCGGGCCGGAACGTCGATTAGAAATCGATCGAGGACTGTAGCATAGAGTGAGCGACGGAGGGTAGGGTGTAGAGCGAGCGACGGAGGCGGATGGTGTAGGAGAAGCGGCGATCGTGCCGATCGGCCGCTTCTCAGATGAAGAGTACCCGAGGCGTGGCGTCAGAAGTGATAGCCGACGCCGAAGACAAAGTGATGGGCTTGATAGGTCCCTTTGAAGCCGGCCGCCGGAAGCGACTCTTCAAAATCCAGCCTGGTATAGTTGAACTTCCATTCGGTGAATACGGCCACCTGGGGCGTGATGCGATAGCGCAAACCGACTTGGGTATTCAATCCAGGAGTCGTACTGGATTGAGAGCTTTCGGGCGGCTCAGTATTCTTCAAGTGAGCAAAAAACGCTCCGACGCCCGCTCCGATATACGGTTCGAAGTGGCCGGCTTGATACCGCGCGACCAGGTTCAACGCCACGGTCGTCACCCGCAAGGTTGCACCGGTGGTATTCCCACTGATTGAACCAAGAACCGGAGCCGAAATCGTCACATCTTGCTGCTTGACGTGCGGCGTCCAATTGAAGGCCTCAAGCTCTATGCCCAGCCACTTGGCCGATTCGAAATAGTGCCCCACCTTGGCTCCATACATGAGGGATTCTTTGAGCTTGAGATCCGATGAGGTGAGTCCGGACGCAACTCCCGTGAAGTCGATATCACTCAAGTTCTGCGGCACTGTCGCGCCGACTTGGCCCGCCACATACGTCTCCGCCCGTGCGAACTGCGCGGTCGCGGCGCTTACGATGAAGACAAGCAGCACAGAAGATACCGCCAAAGGCTTGGAAAACCGCTCACCATATTTCCTCCTCTTGTGTGAAACGCTGATCAGGCTTGACGCTGCGTCCATCCCACTTCCGTGCGTCAGTTCTGTGGACGCGCTGAGGAGTATAGTGACAAAGGACGGTGGCGCGGCTCACTATTAGGTAGGAGACGACCTCTAACATGGGGGGATAGTCGCTCATTGTGACTCATGGGTCTCTACGCAACCATCATCTTTCCCCGTCTCATGGACTGGGTCCTCCGCCGCGAGCGATTCAGCGGTCGATCCGGCGGAGATGTTGCCAGGGCCGGCAGTTCTTGAAGGCGGGATCGATCTCGATCGAGAAGTTAGAGACCGCTCATCAACGATGAAAAATCTTCAATGGAAGTGAATTGCGCGGAGGGATCAGGTGGAAGCTGCGAACTGGATTTCGATCGATGATACACGCGGCCCACGCCGAATTTCCCGGCCGCCGCCAGGCATTTTTCGTCATCATCAACATAGAGCGAGCGGCTCGGGTCGAAGCCGACCAGCCGTTGGCACTGAGGCCAATAGTTCTGGTGCATCTTGAGATAGCCGACTTCGAATGCATCCACGATGCGGTCGACATAGCGATCCAGCCCCGTCTTTGCGGCCTTGATCTCCACACCTGCCCGGTGAGCGTTGGTCAGGATCGTGATCCGCTTCCCGGATTGACGAAGTCGAGCCAGAAATTCCTTGGCGCCGGGAAGAAACGCAATCAAGTAGTCCAACTCCCGGTGAAGCGCCACGACATCGATCCCCACCCGCCTGCTCCAGTAAGCTAAATCCGTCCACTCCAACTGTCCTTCGACCGACTGGTACATGGCCATCAATGAGCGGCGGGCCTGATCCACGGGCAGAGCCTGTCGCTCGGCGTAGCGTTGCGGCAAAGCCTCCTCGAACAACACGTTGTCGAAATGCCGATCGAGCAACGTCCCGTCCATATCCAACAGGACATCATCGATATCGTCCCACGTGAGAGAGTGCTGAGTGCTGGGTGCTGAGTGCTGAGGCATCAAGAGAGTATAGCCAAGGTTTCGGCGGAAGACGAGGCTCATTGTGTTCACCAAAATTCCTGTGTTACGGTCCGACCATCGCTTTTGAATTGGATGCTCGTGACTTCACACTCGATACTCAGCACTCAGCAGTCAGCACTGCTCCCGACCGTGGCGATCATCGGCCGGCCCAATGTCGGAAAGTCCACTCTCTTCAATCGGATCCTCGGCGCCCGCAAGGCCATTGTCGATGATGTGCCGGGGGTGACGCGCGATCGGAATTACGCCGACGCGACCTATCGGAATCGCCCGTTTCGGTTGGTTGACACAGGCGGGCTTGACCCTACGGCAACGGAGGGGATGCTGGCGCTCGTCCGCCGCCAATCGGAGATTGCCATTGCGGAGGCCGATGTGCTGATCCTTGTCCTGGACGGCCGGGCCGGCTTGACTCCTGCGGACCAGGAAGTGGTTCGGGCCTTGCGCGGGGCGGCCAAGCCGGTGCTGTATGCAATCAACAAGATCGATACCCCAAAAAACGAAACGTTGCTGGCGGATTTCTATCAACTCGGACAGGATGAGTTGTATCCCATTTCGGCGGAACACGGCTTGGGTGTGGCCGAATTGCTGGATGTCTTACACCAATTCCTTCCGGAAACCGGGACGGAAGACGAGTCCGAGGGAATTCCTGCCATCGCGATCGTCGGGCGTCCCAATGTCGGCAAGTCGACTCTGATCAACACCATTTTAGGGGAAGAACGGGTCGTGGTCAGCCACGTGCCGGGCACCACACGCGACAGTATCGATTCCTTCGCCTCGTATCAGGGGCGCCGCTACCTCTTTACCGATACGGCCGGCATCCGGCGGCGCGGCAAAGTCGAGCGGGGCATCGAAGGCCATAGCGTGGGCCGCGCGCTTCGGGCGATCGGACGGTCCGACGTCGGTATTCTGCTGCTGGACGCGGAAGAAGGGATCACCGATCAGGATACGAAAATCGCCGGCCTGATCCTGCGTCAGGGGCGCGCCTGCATCCTGGTCGTCAACAAATGGGATCTGAAGGAAGGCGATATCGAGGCCCGAGAGGCCTACAAACGGAACCTACGCCGGAAGTTTCCGTTCCTGACGTGGGCGCCCGTGCTCTTCACCTCGGCGCTGAAGCCGGATTCTTTGCGCGGGCTCTTCACCTTGATCGACCAGGTCGTTATGTCGTTCAACAAACGCATCCCGACCGGCACCTTGAATCATCTCTTTCAAACCATTCTGGCCGAGCATCCGCTTCCCGTGAAGAAGGGAAAGCCGGCCAAAGTCGCCAAGTCCGCCTTCATCACCCAGGTGGCCACCAAGCCGCCGGTCTTCGTCCTCTTCATCGGACATCCCGAGGATATGACCGCTTCCTACCTCCGATACTTGGAAAATCGCCTGCGGAAAGAGTATCGTTTCTCCGGCACTCCGATTCGTCTCCTCGCGCGCCGCAAATAATGTACGCAAATAATCCTGTAGCCAAACCGATACGGTTTTGACACAGCTGACGGTATTTTAGATACAGTGCCCGCATCTTCACCGACGGCGCGTGAGAATCCCGCACAGTTCACGGCGACGGCCGCGCCTCATCGTGGCCCGCATTTTGCCTCTCTTTTCATCCATTGACCGTGATCGGTTCTTCGCGTAACGATCATAGAGAGAGAGGCTTCACCATCCGGCAGTGGGAGGAGTCGACATGTTTGAAGGCTATTTCCATTCCGGCGCCGCGTCTATTCGTCAGAGACAACAAGATCTCGCGATCATTGTGCTCTCCATGACGGGACGAGTTCTGCATGCCAATCGAACGGCGTGCGGTCTTGCCTGCCTGTCATGGAGCGATTCCGGCGAAGTTGCCGGAGACAGCCGTGCCCTTTCCGTCCCGCCCTTGTTGCAGGAATTTGCCCGGCGGGTGTCGATTGAACTGGAGAAACGAATTGCCGCCGATGAATGGACTCACTTTGAGCTGAAACAGATCATGCGCGCGGCCGACCGGGTGTATTTGCTCCGCGGCTTCGGGCTTCCGGATATACTCCGGCGACAGCAGTCCCGCATTTTAGTCGTCCTGCAGCCGATCGCCGATCAATCGCCCGCGTGACGCCGCTCCCTCGAGCCGGTGCGATGTATTGAAGTGCGGTGCATCAGCAAGCCTTTCGCTTGACTCACTGAAAGGATCATGTTATTCGCAAAAGGTAACAGAAATTCTACTGCGAGTTTCGGCTCTAAGTATCTCTGGAACGGTTTTTCGCCACTCTCCCTCGATCATGATCAAAGGCAGTGACCTTCAAGCAGACGGCGCGCGAGACCATCGTGTCGGGCTATTGGCCGTGATGGCCGTTTCAGTAATCCTGTTGTGTCCGCCCGTGCAGGCTGAGTCGGGCGTCTCCATCGAGAATGTTCCGCCGCCTGAGTCGGAGACGATTTCGAATGAGCCGGCAGCCGATCCAGCTGCGCCGGCGGAGGCGACGACCGAGAACGACGCGGAGGCGCAGACGACCGACCCCGCTCTTCCACCGGCCATCCATGTCAGCGGCTCGGTCTGGCGATCGAAACCGGGAATCGTTTTCTTGCAAACTCCGATCGGACTCCTTTCGCTCAGCTCGAGAACAGGCCTTCGCGACGTCAAGAATTCACACAAGATTACCTTGTCGGTGAACGGGGCCAATACGGCGGTGGATATTCGGGATCGCACCACCGGCTCCCTGGTGCATCGCTACCTCTCCGGAATACCGCGCTATCCGTCTTCCGACAACCAGACGGTGCAGTTGTGGACGCCGGAAGGCGATCGAACATTCTCCGTCGGCACGTTCGGCGCGAAGATGTCGCGTGATCCGGCCCGTGCCGTCACGCTGGAGGTCGATGGGGCGGGCGCGGTCAAAGGGTTGCATGCGATCCAATTCGACCTACAGGTCAGCCAGGCTCCCAGAAGCGATTCGCAAACCAGAATGCGGCTCCGGGGGACGGTCACGAAGCTCAAATCGGCCTTCATCTTTCTCAAGACCTCGCTGGGCATGGTGACGGTCGGCGCCAAGACCGGCGTGCGCAATGCCAAAGTCGGGCAGGATATGACCGTGTGGATCCATGGCGACCACGTCGCGATCGATCTCTATCAGGGAAATGAGCCGGCCCCATTGCGACGATTCCTCAGCGGACGATTGGAGTACGCGACACCGGACAAGACATCGGTCATGCTGTGGACCCCCGAAGGCGACAAGACGTTCCGGCCCGACCCCCGCGGAAAAAGTTCTCTTGCCGCGATGAAGGAAGGAGCGCCGATCACCGTGGAACTCGATCAGCACGGCGAGATCGTCGAGATCCGGCGCCTCAACTGACTCCGTCGCCCGCAGCGTGCAGGCTGGTCGTCCGCCGTTGCTTGACAGCCCTGCGGGACCCTCGTAGACTCCGCCCACTCGCATGAAGCCCTCCTCTCCCTCGCCTGCGGCGGACCCGGATTTCGACCGGATCTATCGCGACTATGTCGATCTCATCTATCGGTTTGCCCACCGGCTCTGCGGCGAAAGCGAGGCGGCGAGGGATATCGTTCAAGAAACGTTCCTCAACGCGTACCGCGGCATCAAGGATTTTCGAGGCGATGCGCAGTTATCGACGTGGCTCTACACCATTGCCTCGCACGCCTGCATGCGGATGCGGCGGAAACGAAAAGGGGAGCCGGACCGCGAACTCTCGCTCGAAGAATTTATTCCGACCTCCGACGGGGAGTTCCGCCTCCAGATTCCGGTTGAAGGGCTCAGCCCGGAACAGGCGCTTCAAAACAAACAGTTGCGCCGTATTCTCGATCAGGCGATCGGAAGGCTGCCGGCCAAGTATCGGATGGTCCTGGTCCTCCGGGATATGGAAGGCTTGAGCGCCAAGGAAGTCGGGTCGATCATGCGGCTGAATGAACGGGCGGTCAAGTCACGCCTCCATCGGGCGCGGCTGTTCGTTCGAAAAGAACTGAGCGCCAAAGGGCTCGCTCAGCCGTCACCGGAAAAATCCCACACGGAGTAAAAGTTTTTTGATATAGTCTGAACAGGGATCCCGTCCATGTCTTCAAAAGTTCCCACGCAGCCCGGCACCCGCAAGCCGATCCATCATCAGCACAGCAAGCGCCATTGCCTCAAGATTCTGCAGAAACTCTCGGCCTATCTTGACGATGAACTATCAGGACACATTTGCGCCGAGATCCGCTCGCATCTCGGGGCTTGTCCGAATTGTGAAATCTTTCTCGATTCACTGCGGCAGACCATCACGCTCTGCCGGCATCATCAGCCCCATCCGTTGTCCTCTTCCGACCGCGCCACACTCCGCCGGCAAATCTTGAGATCGGTCGCGTCGGCCTGAAACGCCAGTCTTGCCGTCTGGCATGCGGCGTCCGTCTGTTGCCAACGCTGGTCCACCGCCCATTGCATGCAGTATAGTGTCGGCATGTCGCGGTTCCACATCCTCGGCCTCGTCTTGGGCACGACCCTCGCCGGCGCGGCGTTCTGGCCGGAAGCCGGAGCGGCCGACGAGGAGGACACCGTCACGATTGAGATGCAGAGCCGCCGGTTTATTCCTTCCGAAGTGCACTTGCCGGCCGGGCGGAAAATCAAGCTGGTGCTGCTCAATCATGATTCGGAGCTTCATGCCTTTGTCCCGCAAACTTTGTTTGCGGGCGTGAATATGAATGTCACGGGGAATGGGTTCCCGGAGTTCACGGACGCGGGGTTCCGGCGTCTGATTGTGCCGCCCGACGGCCATGCTGAAATCGGGTTTGTGCCTGAGCGAGCCGGAGAGTATCCGTTCTTGTGCGATATGCCGGGACATGACATGAAAGGCGTGATCCTGGTACGGTGACCTGATGGAACTCGACGGTATCGGGCGGTATGCCGGATCATTCATCGTACTGAGCCTGATGGCCCTCGTCGTCTTCCAGGCAGGGGCCGAAATGCCGGCGACGGCCGATCGCGGAAAGACCATCTATCAGACCCGCTGTCTGGAATGCCACGGCGCCGAAGGGCGCGGAGACGGCGAGAAGGCGCTCTCCCTCTCTCCGCGTCCCGGCAGTTTGGTATCCGCGGCGACATCCGCGAAGTCCGACCGCGACTTATTCCGAACGATTCAGAACGGCAAACCCAAGACCGCCATGCCGGCGTGGAAGGACGTTCTGACTGAAGAAGAGATCCGAGACGTCTTACAGTATGTGCGCTCACTCGTCCGCTTCAGTCGGCCTCTGACACCGGAGCCTCCCTCGCAATAGGAGACGACTGCCTCGCCGAGTCGCCTCTTCCCCCTCGCGCGAAGGCCGTGTTAAAGTAACGATTCTCTCTACGCAGGAGGCATTGATACTATGGATTGCGTTCAATCGCACACTCATCGTAGGCGGATGCCAGGAGCCTGTCCAACATTGACCTTTCTACTGCGACGAACGATCTGCAGCCATCTGCGTCGTTCTCGGCCCGAAAAGTCCCTGCCGCCTCACATCTCGGCGGCGCGCACAAACGTGGTGCGACTTATTCGTCGCACCGTGCGCCCTCAATGTATTCCCTCGGGAAGGAGCGCGTCTTGGCGCGCTTGGGGTGGCGGGTGTAATTGGCTACACCTCCGGTTTTTCCGGGCCTGCGGCCTCGCATCTTGCCGCACCTCCTTCGCCTCGTCACGAACGGCAATGTCGGACAGGCTCCTCGCATCGAGCATGGCCTTCATGATCTTCGTCTTCATGTCCGTCGCTCACGTATCCGCCGCTCCTACGGGAAAAACTCACAAGCAAAGCAAACCGGCCAAGCTTTCTCCGGCCGTGGCCACGGCCGTGCAATATGCGGAAGCCATTTCTAAAGGCGATCGTGCCACGTTTGCCAAAATGGACTTTGCCTGTCTCTATCGCTCGGCGGCGGCGAATCCCTCGGGGAAAGGCCTTCCTTCAGGCAATTCCTCCTTCGAATCCTGCTGGCAACAACTCGCGGACGCTCATGCGCCGATTCTTCACCGGGAAGATGTCGGGATGGACGTCGTCTGGCCCAGCAACGGCAATCTCGTCTTCTATCGCGAAGCGCTCGACCAATATCCCGCTTCGGCATTCGTCATGGATGCACTTGGGCTCAGTCCTCCGGGCACCGGCTTGCATCTCGATCCAGCCGGGACCGCGACGATGCCGTCCGTTTCTTTTCGACTCCGTCCGAACGGCCGCATGATTGCGGTCCCGGCGACACTGGTCAAGCTCACCGTCACCTATCAGGATCCGTTGCTGTCGCCGATCAGCTATGCGCCCGGTTCATATCAATTTACGAGCACGACGAGGCGCCTGCAACGATCCCTGAAGGCCGTGACGGTGCAATGGGTCGTCGTATCCGGGTTGAAACGTCATGGCTTTCCGTCGGACGCGGCGGTCATCAATCTTCCTGTGCGCGCGTTGCGTGAAGGAGAGGATTTCCAGGAAGCGATTCCTTTTGCCACCGAGCGGAGCCGGATGGTTGCCGAGTCATCGGTCTGGTGGACCCCCGGCGATGTGCCGGGCGTGCTGATTGCAGCGGCCGCCCGGGCGGCGGCATTCCCGGAATTGCGGGATCGTGTGGCGTTGCTCAATCGGGTCTTGCTCATTGACCCGAATCAGCCGGAAGCCCTCACGGTCTTGTCCCGGCATCTGTATGACGCGATCTTGAAACAGGCGGGAACCGCCCATAGCCTCCATATCAAGGACCCGGCGTTGGCCGTCGCCTTGAACGAATTTTACTGGAACACGTACGCTCAGACGACGAGGACCGATCTCTCACTCGGCATGGTGATGGGCGGATTCGCGCAGCCTACCACGGCGGACTATCTCTATCGAATGATCCCCGCGATGGAGATACTCGCGAAGGTGCGACCGGAACAGTTGGACAATCGAACGCGGCTGGGAACCGCCTATCGCTGGAACAACGATCAGAATGCCGCGATTGCGACGCACGAGGCGCTGGTCAACGATATTCCAGCAGAACGAGTCGCGGTGCGAGCGCAGGCGCTGATCGAGCTGGCTTGGTCGCGTATCAATCAGGTGGCCTGGAACCGGCGGATGGAAGACCCCGAGATTCAAAAAGCCTTCGAGAATGCGTCCGAGGCCTTTAAGACCGCGGAGCTTCCCGTGGATAAATTCATGGCGGCCTACACGATGGCGTACAGCATGCTGTACATGCCGAGCCGGGACAATAAGGGAATGTTGGAGCACTTGACCGAGGCCAAGCAATGGTACGACCAGATCCCGAACGCCTCGCCGGCCGGATGGCAATATGTCCTCGAAAGCGAACAGTTGAAAGCCGTCCTGGATGCAGATCCGGCCTTCAAGCCCCTCTTGGCCGCCTCATCAACGTAACGAGCCCGCGCGTCCCCTCAAGACGAATAGTCACCGGCGGCTTGGTCGGACGCGCGTGGAGACCGAAATCGGACGATGAGCGCGAAACCGCAATTTCCGTTGGAGCAGACGGCGGACGGCGAATTCCGGCGGCAAGCGGATCAGTTCCGCCAGTGGGTCACGGCCGACGGCTCATCCGGATATCCGGCGGCGGCGAACCGGTATCATCTCTATGTCTCCTGGGCCTGTCCCTGGGCGCACCGAACCATCATCGTGCGCAAGCTCAAAGGACTGGAAGACGTCATCGGGTTGACCGCCGTCGATCCGATTCGTGATGAACGGGGCTGGGCATTCCGGGAAGGACCCGGCCATTCCAACGATCCTATCAATGGGTTTCACTATTTGGCCGAGGCCTATCGAGCGTCCGACCCGTCCTATCAAGCGCGGGTCACCGTGCCGGTCTTATGGGACACCGTGACCGGCCGAATCGTCAGCAATTCAGACGACGATCTGATGCGCATGTTCAACAGCGAGTTCGATCAATTCACACCGGTCGCGCTCGACCTGTACCCTGCCGACTTGCGAGTCGAGATCAATGAGCTGAACGGCGTTATCTATGAGGATATCAATAACGGCGTATATCGAGCGGGTTTCGCCACGTCTCAGCGGGCCTATGAGCGCGCCGTCCGCCGCCTGTTCAATACGCTCGACGTACTGGAGCAGCGGCTCTCGGATCGGCGCTATCTCTTCGGCGCCCGGCCGGTCGAAACCGACTGGCGCTTGTTTGTGACACTGATTCGGTTCGATGCGGTCTACTATGTCCACTTCAAGTGCAACGTGCGCCGGATTGCCGACTATCCCCACCTCTTTGGGTACCTGAAAGACCTCTACCAAGAGCATGGGATCGCCGAGACCGTCAACTTCGACCATATCAAGCGTCACTACTATATGACGCATGAAGACATCAATCCCACGCGTATCGTCCCGCTGGGGCCGGAGCAGGATTTGAGTTCTCCGCACCGCCGCGACCGGCTCGATCCAAACTGATTGCTGGTTCTTCAGCATCTTGCTCTTGCCGGCGATCCGCCTCAGGTGATCGTCGCGAACGGTTTCCTATGTAAGCACGAAGGGAAGAGCCGACCATCCTGCGATTGATCATGTTGGTCGGACGTGGTATGGCTTGAACACGCCCGCAGAGTACGCACTGAGGTCCACGGCGCGAAGAATAATGAGGTCCACGCCGCGCCGAATAAGGCGCGGCACGTTTGTGGACGGGCGCGAGACGGTGAGCGCCCAGTGTCTTCGAATCCCTTGTGCGCGCCGGCGAGTCGGTGAGCCGGCAGTGTCTTGAGCGGGCCGTGTCCCAGTGAGCCGGCAGTGTCTTCCGAGAACCGCTCGAGGACTTTCTCAACACCCTGTTAGGCCCGTTCTACAACCATGAACGATATCGCCGTTCGCGTCGACAATCTATCGAAGCAGTATCGAATCGCCGTGGGAGTCCGCCATGATACCCTGCGCGATCAGCTGACTCACGGCGTGCGATCGTTGTTCAGCG
>DATFFC010000084.1:0-6046 GCA_035250505.1 Nitrospiraceae bacterium
GGCGTGATCAAACGGGCGGCGGGGCAAGGCGTAGAAGAAGAAGCCCGACGTCAAGCGCCCATTGCCGTCGGCCATGCGGTCCTCACATCAGGCGGAGCAACAAAGTTTGAAGGTATTATCCACGCACCGACCATGCCCCGACCGGCGATTGCGCATTCCCGCCGACAATGTACGCCTCGCGACGAGAGCGGCGCCGGCACTGGCCGACGAGCATGACTTCCGTTCGCTTGCCCTGCCCGGCATGGGAACCGGCGTGGGCGGCGTGTCGCATGCCGATGCCGCGGCGATGATGGTCCGGGAGATCAAATCCTATTCGCCTCGGTCCCTGAAATCGGTTATTCTGATAGATGTGGACGACGCGATGGTGGCGGCATGGGAACAAGAGCTTATGGCTGATGGCGTATAGCAGATAGCACGAACAAGCCGCCGAATCGCTTGTGCCATAGGCTATTGGCTATTAGCTCCCATCTGTCTGCCGTTTGCTGTCAGCCATTAGCTCTCGAGTCCATCGTGGATGCACTCTTTGTCCGTGCCATAAGCCATTTGCTCTTTGTCTTCCATGGCGTTAGAAGACGACTTTTCCGACATCATCAAAAAGGCTCGGTCGGGGCAGCAGCGGTCGCTGGCCGATGTGGCTCGACTCAGCGGCCTGCCTGAATCCGAGGTCGCGGATCTCGAAGGAGGCCATGCGCCTCGACATCCTGAGCAGGTCACGGCCTTAGCACAGGCGCTCGGCCTTCGACCGGAACCACTCCGGCAAATCGCTCAAGGCTCCTGGGCGCCGCACAGCATGGCCGCTTTCGACGGGCTGGATATTGTCCTAGGATCGATCGGCGGATACGAAGTAAAAGGGTATCTGCTTCACAACGCGGGCGAGGCGGTCATAATCGACACGGGCTACAACGCCGCCGCGATGCTCGACTTGCTGGCTCGTCGCAGGCTCACCTTGCGGGCAATCTGCCTGACGCACGGCCATGCGGATCATGCCGACGGCCTTAAAGAACTCCTCGCAGCATGGCCGGTGCCGGTGTATCTCGGACCGGGCGATCGCGATCTCCCCAATTGGACGCCTCCAGGCGACGTATTACGCGTTCCGGAAGACGGTCACACGATTCATGCCGGGGCATTCACCGTCTCTTTCATGGCGACACCGGGCCATACGCCGGGCGGCATCTGTTACCGCGTCGGCCAAGCCGAGCAGCCTCTCTGTTTTGTCGGTGATACGCTGTTTGCCGGCTCGATCGGCCGCTCAAATCCCGCGACTCTCTACCGGACGCATCTGGATTCTGTTCGTGACCGTGTGCTGAAATTAGACCGTGACACGCTGTTGTTTCCGGGCCACGGGCCGGCCACCACGGTTGCCCAGGAACTGGTCCATAATCCATTCGGCAGCCACATGTGAGATCGACAGCCTATGAGTCACGCCGAGCCAGACGAGGGGCGCACAAGCGCGGCGATGAATGGATCGTTGCCCTCGCCGCCACCCGGAGACCAGGCTCAATCGGCGGTTATCGACGCCGACTCTGATGACGACGAGCCGGTTCGGTCGTGGTTCTCGGAATTCGGCTTACCCATCGGCCTCTTTCTTCTCACGGTCTTCACCACGCTCTGGGCAGGGGCCTATCAAACCAAGACCACGCTGTTTCAGGGACCCTGGAGGTTTCTCACGGAAGACCCGTCTGTGTTGTGGAGAGGGATACCCTTCTCGGCCACGCTGCTGGGGATTTTGGTGACCCATGAGCTCGGCCACTATCTGTTGTCCCGCCTCCATCGGACGCCTGCCTCTCTCCCGCTGTTTATTCCCGGATTCCCGCAATTGGTCGGGACCTTCGGCGCGATCATCCGCATGCGGGGGCCGATCAGCAATCGAAAAGCGCTGTTCGATATCGGCGTGGCCGGACCTCTGGCGGGCTTCATCGTCGCGGTGGCAGCGCTTGGACTCGGATTACACTGGTCCGAGGTGGTCGTGGATGCCGGAATCACGGACACGTTTCGCCTGGGACCCTCCTTGCTGCTGGACGGGTTCATTTGGCTCTTCATAGGGACCGTTCCGTTCGGCCATGTGGTCGACCTGCATCCGATCGCCGCCGCCGCATGGTTCGGCCTGTTTATCACCTCACTCAACCTCATTCCCATCGGGCAGCTCGACGGCGGTCACGTTGCATATGCGCTGTGGGGCGAGCGCCAACGGACCGTGGCCTTTACCCTCCTTCCTCTCTTGCTGTTTCTCGGATTCACCGGGTGGCCCGGCTGGTTTGTCTGGGTTGCGATGGCGGGATTGTTTGGATTCGGCCATCCTCCCATCCTGGATCCCGAAGCAAGCCTCGGCCGCCGGCGAATCTGGATCGGCCGACTCACCGTCGTAATCTTCGTTTTAACTTTCTCGCCGATACCCATCACGGTACGCTGACCTCTGCATGCTCCGATCGGCATGAGCGAAGAGCACTGACCTGGTGTGCGGACCATCCGTGCTCATGTGCTTCAATCTTGGACCGGTAATCAAGTCCATCTGCAATGGAGCGACGGTCGCCTAGGCGAGTCCACAGCGTGCCGACAAAACCGGCAACCCCGCCGACATCGCTCATGTCCCGGCTTTCATGGGAAGACGATGCGGTCGATCCGTTCTCGTTTGCGGGACGCTGCCTGCTATTCATCCTGCTCACCGTATGGGGATGGCGCTTCATGACCGCCTCGGTCGGCTCCAACTATGCCGGCGAATCCTTCCTGCATCTCGTGAACCTTCCCTTCCATGAGGCGGGACATGTGTTCTTCACACCGTTCGGGCAGTTCATGATGGTGCTCGGCGGGACGCTGGGACAAATTCTAATGCCGCTCATCTGCGCCGGAACGCTTTTGGTGAAGACCCGCGACGCCTTCGGCGCATCCGTTGCGCTCTGGTGGACCGCGGAGAATTTCATGGATGTCGCCCCCTACATCAACGATGCACGGGCATTAGAACTGATACTCCTGGGCGGCGTGACGGGCCAAGAGGTGGAGGGGCATGATTGGGAATACCTACTGAGCTCGCTCGGATGGTTACGGCACGACCACGTATTGGCTCACCTTACGCAATGGATTGGGATCAGCCTGATGGCCGTGGCGCTTTTCTGGGGAGGACTCCTACTGCTCAATCAGTATCAGCGTCTCAAGCAATAGTCCCGCAGTACTCATGAACACGTCCGGCGCCCCCCCGGCTCGCCGAGGCGACAAGCCCACATGCCGGGTCCAAAGAATGCCGCTATGGCGGGGAAAAGCTGAATGAATCGCCCCCATTGAAAAAACATGCCGCGTGGGGCACTCTACGCCATGCCCGGCAAGGCCGAGTCCGGTGGACCAACACGCGGAGCCGGCACCACGACCTGATATCCAGGCGATATCCCCACGATCGGAGCCTCTCAGCAATGCCACAGGGTGTAGTCCTCCTCTCTTCGAGCGCACTCTGTCTTTGCCTCGTTCTCATGACGGTGGAGGGCCATGGTGCGGACGATTTGTCGCAACGATTCACGATGGTCTTGAATGGGCAAGGCGTCCTGGACCGCAAGACCGGTCTGACCTGGGAGCAGGAGCCTGACCGGATTCATGATGTCTGGGAGGCTTCTATCGCCCGGTGCGCCGCCAAAACCATCGGCGGGGAAAAGGGATGGCGCGCCCCTTCAGTAGATGAGCTCAGAACATTGATCGATGCAGAGGAGCGAGATCCCGCCCTGCCGCCGGGTCATCCCTTCTCCAATATCAAGTCGGAAATTTATTGGACGGCAACGCCGCATCCGACCGATGAGATCGTGGCCTGGCAAGTGAGTTTTTTCAGCGGCGAACCGGTCACCGATCAGAAGTCCGGTACCCGTCGCGTGTGGTGTGTGCTGGGGGAAACGAAGCAGTAGCTCGCACTATCCCGCCTTTTACCGACATCGCGTTCCGTCTTCCAGACGTGTACACACGCTGCGCTCCGGGGCCGAGAGGATTCGGGCCGCATCTGTACCATTTTTTATGGATTCTTAACACCGCTCCCGAGCAGTTTAATGCCGTCCTGATCTCTTCATTGATAAGCTGGCTCAGGTGAATCAAAGAGAGAATTGGACACATGTTCCTCGTCTCGGTCGGGCTACTATTCGGCTTGGTGGTGCTGCTGTGGTGCTTCGTCCTGATCATCGTGCGTCGTGATTCTGCACGGCGCAGGCAGAGACCATGTACGGAGGATCGCGAGGCCCGCCTAATGGCGCACCGTTCACATGCAGCCTAAAACAGTCCCTTGAGAAGGATGCCTGTCGTAATGACCGTGGCGCGGAGCGCTCTTTTGGGGGCGGCTCTCACTATGTGGTTTCAACTCCCGGCTTCGGGTCAGGAGACACCGGGGTCGCTCCCGCGGCCCCGCGGGTTGGAACTCGAAGCGGGGCATGCTGCGCCGACCGCCCCTCCGCCCGGCACCTCGCCGGACTGGCATTACGGGGGGTTCGTCGATACGGCCTACGCGCTGGATTTCAATTTTCCCGCCAACCATCTGTTTCGGAATCGCGCCACGACTCCTCGAGTCAACGAACTCGATATGAACATGGCCGCCGCCTATATCAGGAAGGATGCAATGCCGCAGTCGCGGTGGGGCGCTGAACTGACGGTGCAGGGAGGCCAAGACGCGAAAGACTTCGGGTTCGACGTGAACAAGCCGAAGGTGGAGGGATCCGACGCCCTCCGGCATTTCGGCCGAGCGAACGTCTCCTATTTGGCGCCGATCGGGAACGGCCTGATGCTGCAAGCGGGCTTGTTCAATAGTTTCATCGGCTACGACTCGCTCTACGCCAAGGACAACTTTTCCTACACCAGGCCCTGGGGCGCCGATTACACCCCCTATTTGATGTTCGGCGCGAACGCCAGCTACTCCTTCAATGAGCGATGGACCGGGGCGTTCTTCATCATCAACGAATATTTTCATCTGCAAAATACCAACAGCCTTCCCAGTTACGGCGGCCAGGTCCTGTATAGACCGACCTCCGAATGGTCGTTCAAGGAGACGATCTACTATGGCCCGGACCAAGCCAATACATCGATGGAGTTCTGGAGGCTGTTCTCCGACAGCATTGCCGAATGGAAAGGCGAAGTCCTGACGCTGGCCCTCGAGTATCAAGCCGGAACAGAGGTCCTCGCGATTCCCGGTTCACCCCGGGTGTTTTGGATGGCGGCGCAGTTGCCGATGCACTGGCAGATGGGTCTATGGGGCTTCACGCTCAGGCCCGAAGTCTATTGGGATCGCAATGGCAATATGACGGGCTTCCAGCAACTGATCCGGGCGGTCACGACGACGCTCGAATACCGGCTACCTTACAAATGGACCAACACGATCATGGAGCTGGAGTATCGGTATGACGAGTCCACCGGCCCCGGTGGGGGATTTTTCAAAGGTAACGAGATTAGGCCCGGTGTCATCGGCCTGACCCCTGCGCAACATATGGTGATCGCCGCGGTTATTCTGACGTTCGATTCGCCGTGACCCGGCCCACATCATTCATGAACGCTTCTACTACTACCGCCGATACGCCGCTGCGACAAGCATGGCTGCACGTTTCCGCAGCCAAGCGGGCGGGCTCGCCCCTCGTGACCTCGACATACTGTTTCAAGTATGCCTCGGTCTCTCGGCGCTCCGCGCGCCCGTCTCGCCTGGCGTCTTGGCGGTTTCGCGACGAACCCTCATGAATAATGTGGGGCCAGAATTTATGCCGTCTTTATGCGGCGCAATGTATGCTTTCATGGCGGCGGGCATAAGAGATTCAGCGGATCGAGCAGTCAAGGTGGCGATATGGATCTTGTCTTTGTCGGGATCACCGTTCTGTTTTTTGCGATTTCCGGGTGGCTGATCTCGGCACTCGAGAAACTGTAATTCCCATGTGAGGCATGGCCATGATCATCCTGGGTACGGCCGTCTCGGTGGGGTTGTTGGTCTATCTGATGGTAGCGCTCTTGAAGCCGGAGTGGTTCTGATGACGGCGAACGGCTGGCTGCAACTCGTCCTGTTCTTCGCGGTCCTGGCGGCATTGGTCAAGCCGCTCGGTTGGTA
>DATFFC010000085.1:0-39921 GCA_035250505.1 Nitrospiraceae bacterium
TCGCCTGGATGCTTCTATGTTTTTGGCCGGCGATGATCCTGGTTAGTTTCACCGGTGAGGAACTGTTGACCGACAATCTCCTCTTGCATTGGACCACCATGTTCGGATTGCTTCTCGGCCTCGGCGCTCTAGCCTTGGCCGGCTGGCTGCCGAATCGCATCCTGCACATGACCGCGACGGCCGGCATCGGAGGCGGCCCGACCTATGTGACGGCGGTCGCCCGGTATCAGCAGGAAGCCGGGATGCACGTGCGGGTGTTCTGTTCGAATGAGAAGCCCTTCGTCGAGATCTGGCAAAAAATGGGACTGGACGTCTCGGTGCTTCCCATGCGACGACCCAGCCTGTATTCCATATGGCAACTGCTCAAGGAGTTGCTTCGCGCCCCGGCGCCGATTCATGCGCATGGACGAGGCGCTGCCTTTTTCGCGCTGTGGGTCAAGGTCCTGGTGCGGATCCCGGTCATCTACACGCCGCACGGGCCCCACTATGCCTACAAGCGCGGATTACGTTATGTGACCTCATGGTGCTTGGAGTTGCTGTTTCGTCTGGTTTTCGATGCGGTGCTGTATGTGTCGGGTGGGGAACGGCAAACGGCGCAGCATCACCATCTCCCTGTGCGCCGATCGCTGGTCGTGGTCTCCGGTTTCATCAGAGAAGGGAACGGTCAGGGTGGGTACGAGGCGACACGCGAAGCCTTGCTCCACGAATGGAACATTCCGCCTGATCGATTCGTGATCGGATGGATCGGCCGGTTCGATTATGCCAAGGGCTTGGATCTGCTGCTGGCCTCAATTCCTAAAGTCGTGGCAAGTGTGTCGCAAGCTGTCTGGGTCGTGATCGGCGACGGCGACCACCAGGAATTACGGTTCTGGCAGGATCGGATGACAGATAGCGGACTCGCCGACACGGTGCGGTTCCTGGGAGCCCGCCCGGACGCGTGCCGTCTCATACGGGCGTTCGATCTCTATGTATCTACTTCGCGCTGGGAGGGATTGCCGCTGGTTTTACTCGAGGTTATGGAGCAGGCGGTTCCCATCGTGGCGAGTGACGTGGTCGGAAATCGCGATGTTCTGCAGGGATGGGGTTATTTGTTCCCTGCACAGGACGTTTCTGCCGCGGCTGCCGCGCAGATTCGATTAGGGACCGATGCCTCGCTAAGGGCGAAGCTAGCCGCGACCGGTCAAGAAGTGCGGCGTACATGTTTTACCCCTTCTCGGATGTTGACGGAGTTGGAGAGCGCGTATCGTGAGATCCTCGGTGTTCGTGTCACTGGCTGAAGCGGGTACGGCGTCACTTTCAGCAGCGCGTCGACAAGTTGACAGCTTGAGTTTCGCCCTGTAGAGTCGCTTTGCCCTGCCTCCCCGTCAGACCCGACCACATTCATTCTCGTACAGAAATGACTGACAAAAATGCTCACTTTATGCTCCACCGGAGTGACAATCAAGTCTCCGTCATGGACCGATTAGGGCTTGGTTGTCTGGGACTGCTTCTGCTTTCTCCGCTGGTCTTCAAGATACGCCTGGCTGGCGATGTCGTTGTACATCCGTTTGCTCCGCTGCTGCTTGCCGCCTGGGTTTGGACTCTATGGGCGGCGCTGCAGGCAATACGGCAGGGGCATGAATCGGTGTCCGTGAAGTGGAGCATCCTTATACCGCCCGTTTTGCTCACGGGGCTCGTGACAGTGGGTTTAGCCGTCAGCCTGATGATTAATAGCCTGCAGTCCGGATCGTGGCAGGCCGGTGGATGGCTGCTACTTGCGAAGGGGTTGTTATATGTGGCGCCCCTTCCCTTTACCGCGCTGTTGGTTGTGCGAAACGGGTCTCGGGTGATGAGAGTGGTGAATGTGATGGTCCCCCCCGTAGCGTTCTTAACGCTGGTGTATTCCTTTTACCGCTTCGCGCAGAATCCGGCCGTCTCCTACGTGAATGCGAGGTCCGAGTCCGAGGCGAGATATTTTGTTATGGGAACCTTCGGGGAAGTCTTCTCGAGCGATGGACTTAGCTTGCGAACCGACACCGTCGGGCAGGGCGCCTATGGAATGTATTTGGTCTTGGTGATGGCCTTCAGCGTTGCGCTCGCCCTGTGGATAGGCATGAATGCGGGCCTCCCTCGATGGTACCAGCGTGGACAGGCATGGGTGGTTTGTCCAGCGGCCCTGCTCGGCGTGCTCTACACCGGTTCGCGAACGAGCCTTCTTCTCATGGTGGGAGTGATGACTATTCTAGTACTGCTCCTGGCGAGTCGCGTGACCGCCGCATTGACGCTGGGTCATCTAGTCCGTGCCGTTATCCTACTTATTGTGGCGTCGGTGGCTGTCGTAGGTATTCGGCAATACGTCCCGGTTTCGTTTCCTGCACTGCATCGCCTTGGCGAGACAATCACGGATCAATTTGAGATCCGGAAGAGTGCGTCGGGGTCGTTTACCCCTGTAACAAATGAGCCGCGCAAGTCGGCCGTCCGCAATGTGGAATCTCGCCTGTGGCTGTGGGGAAAAACCGTGCGGTATATGATGGAACATCCATTGGTTGTGTTCACCGGTATCGGCAACGATCGAAAGCGTTTCTTGGAAGAAGTCGCCGGCCTTCCCTACGATGGCGACCACGTTCACTTTCAGACTGCCCATAATCTCTTCCTCGACGTGTTGGTCAAGGGCGGCCTAGGGACGCTCGTTTTCTTGGTGGCGACCTGTGTGTATCTTTTTTGCCTTGCGGTGAAAGCGGTGAAAGCCGGGTTTGTGAGCGGGGAAGTGACGGCCCTGGGCGGCCTTGGATGGATGCTGCTCTCCTTCTGGCCGCCATTCATGGTCGTCAACCTCATTGGTGAAGAGATGTTCACCGACAATCTCCAACTCCATTGGACGATACTGTTCGGGCTTCTATTGGGTCTGCTGAGCGTCTCTTTAATTTCGAGAGCCTCAAAACAGGAGGATTGATTAATAACTAACCTCAACCCGAGAATGATACTATCCCGATTGGCATCCACCGAAATACAGCGTCAGTTTTGCGGTGGAGAGCACGAAGAAGAACACGAGTCGGGCCTGCTGGAGAACTTTCGGTTTTTCGATAAGGTGTACTGGGATCGCGGCGGAATCTGGTGGGCAAAGTGGTGTCCAGCGGTTCTTCTGGAAGGCGACCGATATTCAAGAGCGCTTACAAGACATCATCAGCGACGCGTTTCACCGGACGCTCCGTTTCGCGACCGAGAAGCGCACGAACATGAGGTTGGCGGCGATGATCTCCGGGACCGACAAGGTTGCACAAGCGTACCTGCAACGAGGCCTGTAACCCTAATGAGATTCATTATTCTGCGGGAGCCCGCCGATCCGCCTTGCTAGGAAATGCCATTGGCGAGGCCATGTACGATGCTTTGTGCTCCGGTCTCCGGTTGACCTTCGATTAACTGGTAACGATTCTACTAAGCAAGTCCACATCATTTTGCCTTGGAAACGATATGCTAGAGAAGCGACCGGTTCCTCCTCTGTCCCGTCGCAAGTCCGCCATTCGTGAACTCTCTGACCGGTTAGCACCAGAGCGCGATTCTTGGATTGCTAGAAATTCGTTCTACTATCAGGAAGATGAGCGCTATATGCGCTTCCTAATCCCTGAAGGGTTGCGTGTACTTGACCTTGGATGCGGAACTGGAACACTTCTCGCTGCGCTGAAGCCCTCGTATGGCGTTGGTGTCGATTTCAGCGAAAACATGGTCGCGATTGCTCAAAATAAGTATCCGCACTTGGAGTTCCAGGTAGGTGATGTTGAGGACCCGAATATGATCGCTCGCTTAGAGGGACGATTTGATATCATCGTGATGTCTGACACAATCGGTTCTTTGGATGACTGCGAAACAACGTTGGCGAATCTACATCGACTCTGTACAAGGGATACCCGTCTCATCATCGCCTATTATTCCAGGATGTGGGCACCGATTTTGGCAATGGGTAGAGTGTTAGGCCTTCAGATGCCACAAACTCCTCATAACTGGTTATCAACTGAAGATATCCGAAATCTTCTCTCACTTGCAGACTTTCAGCTGATCAAGCGGGAGTGGCGACAGCTTATCCCCCGTCGCCTGTTTGGATTGGGGCCATTGATCAATCGATACATCGCACCTATTGCAGTCATCCGCCGGGCTTGCCTGAGAAATTATATGGTCGCCCGATCAATGCACGACGTTTCTCATGATCCTAAATCAGCCACTGTCCTGGTGCCCTGCCGAAACGAACACGGTAATATCGAAGCGGCCGTGAGGCGGATCCCCAAATTCTGCGATGACATCGAAATTCTTTTTGTCGAAGGCCATAGCAAGGATGGGACGCTCGAGGAAATTCAACGCGTGATCGCAGCCTACCCGGATCGTGACATCAAAGTCCTCGTCCAAGATGGAAAGGGGAAAGGAGATGCGGTACGCAAAGGCTTTGCTCATGCACGCGGGGAGGTGCTCATGATCCTAGATGCGGATCTCACCATGCCGCCGGAACATCTGCCGAAATTCTATAGAGCGCTTGGTTCCGGCAAAGGCGAATTTATCAACGGGTCGCGCTTGGTCTATCCTCTGGAAAAGGATTCCATGAGATTCTTGAATCTCATAGCGAATCAGGTGTTCGCGTGGTTGTTTAGTTGGCTTTTGAATCAGCGATTTACTGACACGCTCTGCGGTACCAAGGTACTTCGCAAGCACCATTATGAGCGGATTGCCGCCAACCGCAACTACTTTGGGGACTTTGATCCCTTCGGCGATTTCGACCTGATCTTCGGGGCCGCTAAACTCAATCTGAAGATGGCCGAGGTGCCGATAGGATACGTCAGCCGTCGATATGGAGTTTCTCAGATCTCGAGGTTCCGCCATGGCGTGTTACTTCTTCGAATGGTGGTGTTCGCGTTTCGAAAGCTCAAAGCGTTTTGATACTCTACTCACCACTTGTATTGGCTCACTAATGAGATGTAAGGGCAAGCAAGCGTGCGACCTTCCTTCGACTGCCCCTAGGTGGTGGAGCGAGGCACTTCATAGCAAGAAGGCGCGCAACCCCGGCCACAAATGATTACGATCCGGACTTCCCAAAAGATCACCCTGGCAAGATGGGCTTACTTTGGTTTGACAGGCATAAGGCGATTGCTCGGTCTGTCCTCGATGGTGCAAGCAAAGCGCAATGGAATGCGATGGCACCTCGATCTTCAGGAGGGTATTGACTTTTCCATATATGTCCTGGGTGCGTTCGAACCAAAAACGGTTCGGCTTTATGAACAGTTCGTCAAGCCCGGCGATGTCGTTCTCGACATCGGAGCAAATGTGGGAGCCCATACCTTGCCGCTGGCCCGTCTGGTCGGTGACAAAGGACGAGTGATCGCTTTTGAGCCTACCGACTATGCGATGCAGAAATTGCTTGCAAATATTGCGTTGAATCCATCGCTCATTCAACGCATTGAGGCGCACCAGGTCATGCTGGTGTCCAGTAGCGGAGACGCCGTGGAAACCGGACTCTATTCAAGCTGGCCATTGGTCGCTCGTGGCAACGTCCATAAAAAACACCAGGGTCGTCTCATGGCCACAACAGGCGCTGCATCCAGCACGCTGGACCAATGGGTGAAGACTTATCATGTGGATAAGGTCAATTTCGTGAAGCTCGACGTGGATGGCCATGAATATAGCGTGCTCGCCGGAGGAAGACAGACCCTTGGTCAGTACAAGCCGATCATTCTGATGGAACTGGAGCCGTGCCTCTATGACGATGAACCGGCGAACTTCGATGGTTTGCTGCAGATCGTGGACGACCTAGGTTATTCCCTTAGAGATGTCAACACAGGAAAGTCCCTGCCGAACGACCCGCACATATTGCGACAGCTCATCCCGGATGGCGCCTCGCGCAACGTGTTGGCCGCGGTAAGCTTTCCATGAAAGACCTCCTTCGAACCGAACCTCATGTCGGATCGTTTTGCGCTCCAACAAGTCTTTACCCGGCTGAGAGGCAGGCGCGTTACGTTGTGGCGCTTCCAAAATCTCAATGGCACAGATCGATCAAGGCGGGATGCCTGTTTTCTATCCTCGCTCTTTTCCTCATTCCGAGCCTCTACTGGATCACCAATGATCGATCCGTGTGGCAGTGGGATCAAGCTTACTACGGCGAGGTTTCGGTTAATCTCTGGTTTTACCTCTCCCATCAGCCCGCACAATGGCCGGCTGCGTTCGCAAGCGCGGTTGCCTTCAAGCCGCCCGGCATAGCCTGGTTGGGACAACTCTTTGTTCCCATAGGCCAGCTTGCCGGGTCCATTGAGTTTGGATTGATGCTGTCTGTCGTGGCAGTTCAATTTACCACCCTGTTGCTGACCTATAAGATAGGAAGAGAATTCACGCCTGATCGACGGACTCTTCCTCTCTTGGGTGGTCTGTTCGTCGCCTCCTCGCCATTGTTTGTCGGGATGACACACCAATACCTGACCGAACCGCTCCAGCTTCTTGCGGTGACATATGTGTATTGGATCGCGCTCAAGGTCTCGGAGATGCGCCCTCTGCAGGGCGTCGGACACCTGTTGTGCGCCACGGCGATAGGGATGGCGGCCAAGAGCTCCACGCCTCTGTATTCTCTTTTGCCTGGCTGTGTTGCAGCGGTTCAGATCTTTCAGAGAGTGGCGAAAGACAGACGCGTAGCAGCATTTATCCAAGCAGGAGGATGGAAGGTCTGCGTCCTTGGCGTTGCGGCCGTCACGCTCGTGGCGCTCTGGTATGCAAGAAATTTCCGCGCTGTCCGGTGGCACATTCAGAATGCAATGACAACTGAATTTGCCATCAACTACGGTAGAATCGATAGTTTTGCAAACAAGTTGGGCTATTGGCTTTTAGTCGCTCAGAAGAGCTTCTTTATTCATGAAGTCGCATTAGCCCTTGGATCGGCCGCCGTGGTGGGAACGTTTATGTCGGCGGTTGGGACCGGACGTAGCCGTAGGCTTTCCTCTTGGAGTCGGCTGGATACAGTAGCGGCGTGCGCGCTGGTACATGTCATCGTGGTACTGAGCGTATTCTCGATGAATATCGTCGAAGAACAGCGGTACATTCTGCCGTTGCTCGCTTCTTTTCTTATTCTCTTCCTGCGAATCGCATCGTGGGTTGGGAGACCGCTTGTAGAAGTGATTCTGCTCGTGGCCTTGCTCGGACAGTGGGGGTATGCTCACGCTCGGGCTCTGGGGGCGATCGAGCGTAGCCCAAGGATCTCGAATTGGGTGAAGCCCGTACAGGTGGCCGAGATACGTCAGGATGAAATTCGACGGATCATTACAAACACCTGCACGCCAAACTTGGAAGGACGCTACAACGTAGCGGGGGTTGAACTGCCATGGATGAATGCCGACTCCCTCTCGTTTTATGCAGCCAAGGAACGGTTACACAGTCATATTCGCTGCTACTATACCTCGCTTGGCTACGCCGAAAAAGATGTATCGAGGGCATGGGACCGACTCAATGACTTACGGATCGCCCATTTTATCTCCCTTGAGGAACAAGCTCATCCCAATCCGCCGGACTTTCTGCATCTTGTCTCCATGCCGATCTTAACAAAAATTCGACATGATCCCCGATTCGTGCAACTGCCCTTTGATTCACAATTGCACATCGTTGTTTTTCGGAATCGGGAGGAGGTCCCTAGCGCGACTCGGTAATGTATGAGCGTATTTTGTGGCCCTAGGCGTCTGTTCGACATTGCCGTTCATTATGAGATGAAGGAGGTGCCGGCAGATGTGGGGCATCAGGCGTAGAAAAGGTTTTTGACGCCGCGAACAAGCAGATGCTGGTGCATTCTTTTGTCGCAGTAGAAAGATTAATGTCGGACAGGCTCTATAAAATACCCATACGGCGCCTGAGCGGTAGGCCGAGACGAATGCCCTTCTGCAGGTCACGGAGTGCTTCGCCGATCTCTCGCCTGATCTCTTGAGACTGTGCACGAATGAAGGCCAGCGCTTTGGGATGAAAGGTGATCACCTTCACCGGGCGTAGTATGTCCTGAATTCAAGACATTGGCAAGGAGCCGTCAAAAGGGGCCCCCCTGGTTCTGTCGCAAGTCTGACCATAACCGGGATGGCCGAGGCGCCTCGGCGTGAGCTTGTACCGTGCCGCCTGGCGATGATAGAACTTTGGGGCCATCACAGTGGTTGTTCATGCTATGAATTCTTTCACTAAGCCGACTCTTTCAGGTTCATCGAGCGTCAGCCGTCCGGCTCTGCCGTTGATCGTCTCGGATACGTTGCTCCAAGGAGCTCGGTATGCCTTCATTCTGTACATCGGGTATGAGTCGATCTCATCACTGGGGTCGTTTCTGTTCGGAGCGGCGCTGGGCGCCTTATTGGCGGTGGTCGTGGATTTCGGGATCAATCAACATTGGCTTCGCCTTGACGAAGCCGATTCCGCATTGAGCAGGCTTGCCTTTATCCGTGTGTTTCTGACGAAAGCCGGGATATCGGTGCTCGGAATGGCGTTGATAAGCGCGCCCGCCGCTGCAGGTTACGCGCCGGTGACAGCCGCCTCTATCATGGCGGCCGGGCTCTTTTTGGCAATCCTCCAAGGATTGGCGGACGCCTGCGAAGCGATGGGGTTGGCCCGGCATCGTTATCAGTTGGTATCCCTGTTCCGGATTCTCTTCGGCGTGGCCATGTATGGGCTTCCCTTGCTGATCAGCTTTTCCATGACGGCCGGCGACGGGGATACGTCGATTCGTGGCCTCCTCTGGGGCGCATCGATTGCCGGATCAGTCCTGGTCTGCTGCTATGCCTGGTACGTGGCTGATTGCTTGCCGGCTGTTTCTTCCAACGCTGTAGGCTATCGAGATGCCTGGTGGGACTCGCGCTGGCTCGGCGTGAATCAGACGGCCATCGTGGTGGACGTCCGTGCTCCCTTGGTGATTCTTGCGCTCATGCTGGGCGAAACGGCCGTGGGATTGTACGGACTCGTGCAGCGAACGACGGCAATTGTGGAATTGGCCTGGGCGTCTCTGTCCAGGTTATTGCTCAAATCTTATGCCGAAACGGCTTCGGCAAGCGGAGCAGCGGACGTGCGCGGCCGGATGCTTGCCGCCGGCAAGATGACCGGACTTGTGATGGCGACCATCACGGTGTTCGGGTGGCTCATCACGATCTACATCGAGAAGCAGATGCAATTGTCTCAGGAGACTGAGATCGCGCTGTCTCTTCTGCGATGGGGGCTGGTGGCGATCAGCCTGAGCTCGTTAAAGCGGCCGCTGATTGCCGGCCTCCTGGCTCTGTTCAAGGAACGGCTGGTCTCCCGCGTCAATCTGCTCTCGGCGGCGGCGGGACTCGTGCTGGTCCCATTGCTTGTCTTGTCGTTCGGGATCTGGGGCCCGGTCGTCGGCTGGATCCTCGTGGAAGGCGCGGCCTGCGTCCTCCTCATCCGTCACTTTCTGGCGATTCCATCCACTCCGCAATCCAACCTGGATGGGCCTGTTCCTCAGCGCGCCGGTGTGTGAACGACTCGGTTCGCTTCATGGAAATGAACACTCTCAAGGTCGCGTTGGTCCACGATTGGCTCACAGGCATGAGGGGCGGGGAACGTTGTCTCGAAGTCTTTTGCGAGCTGTTTCCATCCGCCGATCTGTATACCTTGCTTCACGTGAAGGGAAGCGTTTCCAAGACCATCGAGCGGCATCCGATTCGGACGAGTTTTGTGCAACGACTTCCCTTCGCCTCTTCACGATACCGCTACTATTTGCCGCTCTTTCCCATAGCTATTGAGCAGTTTCGGCTGCGGGGCTATGATTTGATCTTAAGTTCCAGCCATTGTGTAGCCAAGGGTGTGCATGCCGACGACGGATCCCGGCATGTGTCGTATGTTCACGCGCCGATGCGGTACGTCTGGGATCAGTTCGACAATTACTTCGGCCCGGGTCGCTCCGGTTTCATAGCGCGGCTTGCGATGCGGGCATGTCGCCCGGCGCTACGAGAGTGGGATGTCAGATCGTCGCGACGGGTTCACTCATTCATGGCCAATTCGCGCAATATCGCCGGGAAGATCGCAACCTACTATGGCCGTGACGCGGTGGTCGTGCATCCACCGGTCGACTGGGATGATTTCATCTTGGCAACGGGATCGGATGGGTTCTATTTGATGGTGACGGCATTTGCTCCCTACAAGAGAGTCGATCTGGCGATTGAGGCATGCAACCGTCTCAAGCGACCACTGAGGATCATCGGCTCAGGCCAGGAGGAGCGGCGCTTGCGGGCACTAGCCGGGCCGACCGTGACTTTTCTCGGCTGGCAGCCGGATCACGCCGTGCGCGATCAGTATGCGCGTTGCAAAGCTCTTCTCTTTCCCGGTGAAGAGGATTTTGGTATCGTGCCGCTGGAAGCGATGGCGTGTGGCAAGCCCGTCATTGCCCTGGGCAAAGGCGGTGCGCTCGAAACAGTCGTTCCGTTCAATGGAATGGGAGGGCAGGACCACACCCCAACTGGCCTCTTTTTTAGCGAGCTTTCGATCGAGTCGTTGGCGGAAGCGATAGAACAGTTCGAGCAGCATGAGCAATGGTTCGATGCGCGCGCCATCCGGGACCATGCCGGCCGTTTTAAGCGGTCTCTCTTCAAGCAACGAATCGGCGATCAGGTGATGAACGCTCTTGCGGCAAAGGGGCCGATGTCGCGGGCCGATTGCTGAAGAACAACGTCTATGCTCAAGCGTCACGCCCAATTTCTTAAGAGTGTCCTGTTTCTCTTTGACCTCAGTGTCATTTGTCTCTGCTGGTTCGGCGCCTACATCATCCGGTTTTCGGGAGTAGTCGAGCCGGTTACGAAGGGCATACCGCCCCTGCAAAACTATGTCTGGCTGCTGATCCCGATCGTCGTGGTCTGGAGCATGTCCTTTCAGGCGTTCAATTTGTACCGCCCTCGACGGATGGGGACACACCTCGGCGAGTTCGTTGATATTGCGAAGGCGAACACTCTGTCCGTCCTGATCCTCGTGGCCATCACGTTTTTTCTACGGCAGTACGAATATTCGCGTTTGGTCCTGGTGTATTTTTGGCTGCTGAACCTGGTCACGCTCGGCTTCTCGCGCATGTTGTTCCGTGAGGGCCTGCGGTTCCTGCGCCGCCAAGGGTTTAACCAGCGCCACTCGCTGATTATTGGGACCAGCCGGCTGGGCCGGCGCGTTGCCGAAGCCTTGTCCCAGCATGCGGAGTTGGGCGTGACGATCCAAGGGTATTTGAGTTCGGATCAAGGCAGAGTGGGCGAGCGCATCGGCGGGTTTCCCGTCCTGGGCACCTATGGGGACTTGCAGGAACGCACCGCCAAGGGAGTCGATATCGTCTTTGTCTGCCTGCCTCCGGAGGATGAGCAATGGGCCGAGAAAGTCTTCTCAATCCTCTCGACGACGATGATCGAGGTGAAGGCGCTGCCGGCTGTGTGCGAGTTCATGACCTTACGGGCGGAAGCCGAGATGTTCGAAGGGCTCCCCATCATTACGTTGCAAGGCTCGCCGCTGCACGGATGGAATTTGGTGATCAAACGCATGATGGACGTGCTGGGCGCTTCAACAGCGCTGGTCATCTGCGCGCCCGTCATGCTGATCATCGCGGCGGCCGTCAAGGCCGCCTCTCCCGGACCGGTATTGTTCCGTCAGGTCCGGATGGGACTCGACGGCCGGGCCTTTGAAATGTTCAAGTTTCGCACGATGCATGTCGGTGCAGAATCGGACACCGGTCCCGTGTGGACGCGACCGAATGATGAGCGACGGACCGCGATCGGCTCCTTTCTGCGAAAGACCAGTCTCGATGAGCTGCCGCAATTTTGGAATGTCCTGAAAGGCGAAATGAGCATCGTGGGCCCTCGGCCGGAACGGCCGGAATTCATTACTCGATTCCGCGAGACGCTGCCGCAGTACATGCTCCGGCATAAGATGAAGGCCGGTATCACCGGGTGGGCTCAAGTCAACGGCTGGCGGGGGAATACCTCGCTGGAGAAGCGAATTGAGTATGACCTCTATTACATTGAGCATTGGTCGATCTGGTTCGATGTGCGAATCATGCTTCTGACGGTGTTGCGCGGGTTCGTGCACCGGCACGCGTATTAATAGCCTGTGCAGCGTGACCCGGGAAAGGCAGCGTCTCGGGCAATCGGGTGCCTAGCAACCGGGGCTGCGTGGGTGAGAATGATGTGCCGGGGCGGGCGGGTGAGATGGAAGGCGTGAAACACAAGGCTTCCTGCCTTGTGTTTCAGAAAGCGGATTGCTAACATCGCCCATCGTTCATGGCGACCAGCGTACGGCGACGAAATCGACCAGCCTCTTCCAGGAGATCCCTCCGATTCATTCTTCGCGAGATTCGTCTCTTTGCCACGGACGTGGACGGAGTGCTCACCGATGCCGGCATGTACTATTCCGAATCCGGCGATGAGTGGAAAAAGTTCAATACCAGAGACGGAATGGGCATCAAGTTGCTGCAGAAGGCGGGGCTGATCACCGCCATTGTGACACAAGAATCTACGAAGTTGGTCGCCAGACGCGGTCAAAAATTGACGATACCCGAGGTGCATCAGGGGGTCTATGATAAGCTGGCCCTGTTGCGGGACCTCGCCGGTCGATATGGATTGACCATGCAGCAGATGTCTTACATCGGAGACGACGTGAACGATCTGGAAGCGCTCAACGCCGTGGGCCTGTCCGCCGCTCCTGCCGACGCGGTCCCGGCGGTCTTGAAGGCCGTCCGGTATCGGTGCAGAAAGAACGGGGGCGAGGGTGCGGTGCGGGAATTGGCGGACCTGATCCTTGCCGCGCAATCGGGGCGTGGACGATAAGCAATGGCTTCACACACCCATCTCTATCCCGTCATCCTGGCCGGCGGTAGCGGAACGCGGTTTTGGCCGTTGAGCCGCCATCTCTATCCCAAGCAACTGCTTCGGATCATCGGTGACCATACTCTGATTCAACAGACCATGCAGCGGGTCCTGGGTTGCGCCGCGGCGAACCATGTGTTGATCTCCACCAATCCCGGCCAGGTGGATTCCATGCGCGTGCAGCTAGGCGAGTGGAAGGATGCTCTGAAAGACAATTTCCTGGTCGAGCCGATCGGCCGCAATACGGCCCCTGCGATCGCCTTGGCGGCACATGAGTTGCTCCGGCGGGATCCGGACGCCATTATGTTGGTGTTACCGGCGGATCATGTGGTGAAAGGAGCCAAAGAGTTTCAGGCGGCCGTCGCCCTGGGTGCGGCGCTGGCCTCCCGCGATTACCTCGTGACCTTCGGTATCAAACCGACTCGCCCGGAAACAGGCTATGGATACATTCAACCGAAGCGAAGCATGAGCCTATTGAAGAAAGGTTCCATGGCCGGCTACCCCGTGGCTCGTTTCGTGGAAAAACCGGACAAGACCAAAGCTGCGCAATACCTGCGAAGCGGGAATTATTTCTGGAACAGCGGCATGTTCGTCTGGAAGGCCAGCACGATTTTGAGCGAATTGAGAAAGCATCAACCGGCTTTGGCCAGGGCGATGCCGGAAGTCCATCGCCTGCTGGCCTTCGGTGAGCCTCGTGAAAAGGAACAAGCCTATGGCGACCTTCCGTCCGTCTCCATCGACAATGGAGTCATGGAACGCTCGTCCTGCGCCGCCGTGATCCCGGTCGGCTTCCATTGGTCCGATGTGGGCAACTGGAGCAGCCTCGAGGAGGTGGCGCCGCTGGACGCCCAAGGCAATGTCGTCAGTGGTCGCGTGGTCGATCTCGGAAGCCGCAATTCGGTGCTGTATGCCGATCGTCGGGTCGTCGCCACCATTGGATTATCCGATATGGTCGTGGTGGATACGCCGGACGCGACGCTGATCTGTCCGAAGGACCGGTCGCAAGATGTGAAGCAGGTCGTCGAGATCCTCAAACGACAGGGAGCGCCGGAGCACCTCGAGCATCTCACGGTGCATCGGCCTTGGGGATCGTATACGGTGCTGGAGGAGGGACCGGGCTACAAGGTGAAGCGGGTGACCGTCAATCCGGGTGGCCGCCTCTCTCTTCAGATGCATCACCGGCGGAGCGAACATTGGGTGGTCATCGCTGGAACAGCCCGTGTCACCAGGGGTGAGGAAATTTTCGATCTCGCCGTGGGGCAGAGCACGGCCATTCCTGTCGAGACACGTCATCGACTCGAGAATCCCGGAACGGCCACCCTCCATATTATTGAAGTGCAGAACGGACCCTATTTGGGCGAAGACGACATTGTCCGGTTTCATGACGACTACGGGAGAACGCCCAAGTAGGAAGCGAACGACTTGGTGGGAACGCATGGCGCTGTTTCGCGAATATGATGTGCGCGGTATCGTCGGAACGGAGCTGACCGCCGATATTGCGGAGCGGCTCGGCCGCGCCTATGCGACCCTGGTGGGAAAGAAGGGCATCTCGACCATTGCTTTGGGGCGAGATGGGCGGTTGAGCTCTCCAAGCCTGCGAGAGAGCCTGCTCCGCGGACTGCTGGCCGGCGGGCTGAATGTCGTGGATCTCGGCATTTGCGCGTCGCCCCTCCTGTATTTTTCGCTGTTTCAGCTGCCGGTCGAAGGCGGCATCATGATCACCGGAAGCCACAATGCGGCGGAGTACAACGGCTTCAAAATCTGCATCGGCCGGGAGGCGATTCACGGAAAAGACATCCAAGAGCTGCGTCGGGTTATGGAAGGCGGCATGTTTGCGACCGGACAAGGCCGGCTCTCGACGCATGACATCATTCCGGATTATCTGGCCTATCTTCAAAAGAGTTTCGCCGGTGTCCGTGCGGATCATCTCCATGTGGTGCTTGACTGCGGCAACGGCGCCGCCTCTTTGGTCGCGAGGCAAGCGATGGAACAACTCGGCTGCCGCGTGACTACATTGTACGGCGAGTTGGACGGCCGGTTTCCCAATCATCATCCTGATCCGACCGTGGTCGAAAATCTGCAGGATCTTATCCGCAGCGTGCAGGAACATAGGGCGGACGTCGGCATCGGCTATGACGGCGATGCGGATCGGATCGGCACCGTGGACGAGGAGGGCAATATTCTCTGGGGCGACAAGCTGATGGTCGTCTACGCGCGCGATATTCTCTCCAGACGGCCGGGCAGTACCTTTATCTCCGAGGTGAAGGCCTCTCAATGCCTCTATGACGATATTGAGCGCCGGGGCGGGAAGCCGATCATGTGGAAGACCGGTCATTCATTGATCAAGGCCAAGATGAAAAGCGAAGCGGCTGTTTTGGCGGGGGAAATGTCCGGCCATATGTTTTTTGCGGACCGGTATTTTGGCTACGACGATGCCGTCTATGCCTCCTGCCGGCTGGTCGAAATTCTGGCGTCAAGCAACAAGAAATTGTCCCAGTTGGTCGGCGATCTGCCGCCGACCGTCGTGACGCCGGAGATTCGGGTGGATTGTCCCGACCATATCAAGTTCGATCTGGTCGGTCGCGTCCACAAACAACTCGCCGGCTGCGCTGATAGCGGCGGGCCGGTCGGAGGATCGCAACTCAGGCTCAGGCAGCTCATTACGATCGACGGAGTGCGCGCCGTCTTCGAAGAGGGATGGGGCCTTATCCGTGCCTCCAACACACAACCCGCGCTGGTTTTGAGGTTCGAAGCGACTTCGCCCGCGCAACTCTCCATCATCCGTACCGCCATTGAAGCCGAGCTGGAGTCTGCCCGTCGTGAGTTCGTTGTATAATCACTGAGTGTCGTATCGCATTTTATCTTTCCCGCTCCTTTGCCTCCTGGCGGCGGCGGCCCTCTGGGCTGCTGTGCCGCTGTCCACGGCCCAAGGTCTTCAGTCCCGGGATCGCTTGCCTTTTGCGCGGGGCGAGCGGTTCAGCTACGACATTTCCTGGCTCTACATGAAAGCCGGCACCGCTGTTATGACGGTGGAAGAGCAGGCCGCCCCGCTCACCAATCGCAGATCGTTGAAATTGCTCACCACCGCCCAGTCGAGTCCCATGGTGACCAGATTCTATCCCGTCAATAATCGAGTGGAATCCCTCGTAGACCTGGATACATTTTTGCCGGCCCGCATGACCTTCCATCGCCGGGAAGGAAAGCGAAAGAACGATTTCGAATATACGTTCCATCATCGTGACGGAACCGTGACCGCCGTGAAGGACGGCAAGGCGGATGAATTGCCGATTCCACAGGATGCACAGGACGCCATCTCGTGCCTGTATTTCGTCCGCAAATCGCTTCCGCTGACGCCGGGCGCGTCACTGAGCCTGAACGTGCATCATGATAAAAAGAACTACAAGCTGGTCGTGCGAGTGGAGGCATTAGAAACCGTGGAGGGACCTTGGGGTAAGGCCCACACGGCCCGCGTGCTGGCCATCATGCCGTTTCAAGGAATCTTTCTGAATGAAGGCAATGTTCGTGTGTGGTTCACGACCGATGAGCGCCGTATTCCGGTCAGGATGAAAGCCAAAGTCATCATTGGTTCCATCGTGGCGGATCTCGTAAGCGGATTTCACGCTGTGGAAAAGTCCTAGCATGGGCCTCCGTTCGATTGCTCGTCTTCGGTAAAACCGTTATAATCGGTCCAGAATTTGCCGGTTCCCCGGAGCGGGTTCGGGTAGCCGGTGGTTTGTCCGCAGCCGGCCGGCTAAGGAGCGTCATCGTGGGAAAGTTTCCCGTCACATTGAGTCGGTTCATCATCGAAGGACAAGCGGGGCATCGTGAGGCGACGGGAGAATTTTCCCTGCTTTTGACTCAAATCGGGCTCGTCGGGAAATTGATCGCACGCGATTTGCGGCGTGCGGGACTCCTGAACATTCTGGGGACCACAGGCGAAACGAACGTGCAGGGAGAAACGGTCAAGAAGCTGGACCAAATCGCCAACGATACGTTTGTTCGGACCTTCGAGCACAGCGGGCTCGTCTCCATGTTGGCGTCGGAGGAAATGGAAAAGCCGTTGTCGTTGTCGCAACATTGGCCGAAGGCCAAGTACCTGTTGCTGTTTGATCCGTTGGATGGGTCATCGAATACGGACGTCAACATGCCGCTCGGGGCCGTCTTTTCCGTGTTGAAGCATGAAGGGATAGGGCCGCCGCCTGCCGAAGCCTCCCTGCTGCGGAAAGGAACGGAGCAGGTCGCGGCCGGCTATCTCTTATACGGCGCCAGCACGATGCTCGTGTTCACGGTCGGCCACGGCCTGCACGGATTCACGTTGGAGCCGTCCATCGGGGAGTATCTTCTGTCGCACGAGCGCATGCGCATTCCTGCGAGGGGCGCCGTGTATGCGGTAAACGAAGGCAATTATCATAAGTGGCCTGCCGGAACGCAGCAGTACGTCGATCGCCTGAAGAAGATGGACAAGAAAGCCGGCCGTCCCTACAGCGGGCGCTATTCCGGCTGTCTGGTCGCGGATGTCCATCGGATGTTGCTCAGCGGCGGCATTTATCTGTATCCCGGTGAGACGAACAAGCCGGAAGGAAAGATCAGGCTGCTCTATGAGGCCAATCCATTGGCTCTGGTCGTCGAACAGGCGGGCGGCAAGGCGAGCACGGGAACGACACGCATTCTCGATGTGCAGCCGGATTCGCTTCACCAGCGGGTCCCACTGTTGATCGGCAGTCCGGAGGACGTAGAGGAGGCGTCGGTCTGCATCCAGGGCCGCGCCTGATACAACCTAGTTGACGGAAAATATCGCAGGAGGCTGACATGGGAGATCGCGTACAAGAAATACTGAGCTGGTATGAAAGCGACAATGCCGGAACCAAGACCAATCTGGCCAGGCTCCTCAACCACGGGAAGCTCGGAGGCAGCGGCCGGCTCGTCATCCTCCCGGTTGATCAAGGATTCGAACATGGGCCGGCCCGCAGCTTCGCTCCGAATCCCGCCGGATATAATCCGCAGTACCATTTTCAGCTCGCCGTCGACGCCGGGTGCAATGCCTACGCCGCGCCGCTGGGGTTCATCGAGGCGGGCGCCGCACAATTTGCCGGACGTATTCCATTGATCCTCAAGCTGAATAATCACGACGTGCTGCATGACGACAAGGATCCGCTGCCGTCCGTCACCGGCAGTGTACGAGATGCGTTGCGTCTGGGCTGCAGCGCCATCGGTTTTACGATCTATCCAGGGTCTTCCCATTGCACCAGCATGTATGAGCAGCTAAGGACGATTGCAGAGGAAGCGAAGAGTTGCGGCTTGGCGGTCGTGGTGTGGTCCTATCCGAGGGGTTCCGGCTTGAGCAAAGAAGGGGAAACGGCGATGGACGTGGTCGCCTACGCCGCCCAGATCGCCGCGCAATTGGGCGCCCATGTCATTAAGGTGAAATTGCCCTCGGCGCACCTCGAACAGGCGGCTGCGAAGAAGGTCTACGAAGCGGAGCAAGTGCCGATCAAGACCCTTGCGGAGCGGGTCCGCCATGTCGTGCAGAGTTCATTCGATGGAAGACGGATCGTGATTTTTTCCGGCGGCGCCAAGAGCGATGAAAAGTCTTTCTTTGAGGAAGTCCGCGCGATTCGAGACGGGGGAGGGTTCGGTTCCATCATCGGGCGCAACTCGTTTCAGCGTCCGAAAGCCGAAGCGATCAAATTTCTCCAAACGGTCATGGGGATTTACGCCGGCGATATCCCGTAACCGAACGGGCCGCCGAAGCGGCTTCTGCGGAGTAAAATGTGCTCAACGTCCCTGTAGAAGCAATAATGAGGGTATGTGCAGCTTGATCGAGAAACGTATCATCCGCGGCGGGCTTGGATCGTTTCCCTCCTGTTGATTGCCTCGGGCATCGTCATCGGTGTGATCGTTGCTTCCGAGTTCCAGTGGCTGCCGAACAGCCGGGCCATTCCGGAGCAGGAGCCGGCCGTGCCGGTGCGGCCGGTAGCGACTGCCGTGCAGCCGGCGCTGCCCGGCTCCAGCGGACAAAATTTCGTCGATATCGCTAAGGCGGTGAAGCCGGCCGTCGTCAATATCTTTGCGACGAGGAGCGGCAAAGGCGAAGGACAACAGGGACAGGGATCGCCGTTTGATGACCCCTTTTTTCGGCGTTTCTTCGGCGATGAATTTTTCAGACGGTTTGAAACTCCGCGCGAGCGCAAGGAGCGCGGATTAGGTTCGGGCGTGATCGTCGACGCGGCGGGTATCATCATCACCAACAACCATGTGGTCAGCAAGGCGGATGAGATCAAGGTGTTTCTCTCCGACAAGCGTGAATTCAAAGCCAAACTGATCGGCACCGATGCCAAGACGGATATCGCCGTCCTGCGGATTGAAGCGACCGGGTTGCCGACCGTGTCCTGGGCCGATTCTGATCGGCTGGAAGTCGGGGAGTTCGTGCTGGCGGTGGGCAATCCATTCGGTCTCACCCAGACCGTGACACTCGGGATCGTGAGCGCGTTGGGCCGGTCGGCCGGGATCGCCGAATATGAGGATTTTATTCAAACCGATGCGGCGATCAATCCGGGCAATTCCGGCGGCGCGCTCGTTAATGTCCGGGGCGAGTTAGTCGGCATCAATACTGCCATTTATAGCCAGAATGGCGGCAATATGGGAATCGGCTTCGCCGTGCCGAGCAATATGGCGCACTCGATCATGACCCAGCTCGTGCAACACGGGAAAGTCGTGCGTGGATGGCTGGGCGTCTCGATTCAAGAGCTGACTCCTGAATTGGCGACGCAGTTCGGCGTTCCCAAGGAGACCAAAGGCATCCTGGTCAGCGATGTCATGGACGACAGTCCGGCCAAGAAGTCCGGATTTGAACGGGGTGATCTTATTTTGGAGTATGACGGGCGGCCGATGGATTCTCCGACGCAGCTCCGCAACGCCGTGGCACAAACGATCGTCGGGAAAAAGGTCTCGATCAAATTCATTCGGGAGAAGAAGACGAAAACCGCCGAAGTCGTGATCGGCGAACAGCCGAAGAACCTGTCGCAAGTAGGCTCGGAAGAAACCGGTGAGTCGGCCGCCCCCGCCGGGTTGCTGTCGGATCTCGAGGTGCGGGAACTCACCGACGATCTCGCGAGCCGGTACGGCCTGAAAAGCACAGAGCGAGGCGTCATCATCGTGCGCGTGAAGCCCGGGAGCCCGGCGGAAGAGGTGGGTGTCCGCGAAGGAGATATCGTGTTGGAAGTGAATCGAAAGCCGGTGACGTCGTTGAAATCGTACGAGCGGCTTGCATCGAACTTACCGAAGGAACAGCCCGTCCTGCTCTTGTTGAAGCGGCAAGGACGAGCGATCTATCTCACACTGCGGCCGTGACGGTTCGGCGGCCGCCGGACGTCATAGGCTGCGGAAGATTGTGTTGGATCCCGTTAGGCATCACCGCATCGAAGTCCCGGGGTGGTAAAGAAGGGTGGGCCCAGGATGCTCAAGAAGGCCCTCCGGCAAGCGGCGGCGGACCTGTTCAGCATCCTTATAGCGAGGAGGTGGAAGTATGGTACAACGCGCCATATTCGTCCTTCTCAGTGCCCTGGCCGGCATGGCCTTGTTTCTTCGGGCAAAAGACCCGAGCAAGGAATTTCTTTTTGCCGGCTTCGGCATTGGGGCAGTCACCGGCACGCTGATCGTCGCCGGTGAATATGCATTGCGCAGATTATCATTCGGTATCATCGCCGGCGGCACCATGGGATTGGCGGGTGGACTGGTCTTGACCGGTCTCGTTGAATGGGTCGGCAGCGCAGTCTTCGACGTCGAGACATTCCTATTTCATATCGGCGGATTGGTGTTCCTGCTGGGCCTGCCGTACCTCGGTCTCGTGCTGGGCGCTCGATTCGGGAAAGACACGTTTCCAGGGGGGCAGTTCGGTTCCTCCACCTCGACCGGTTCCGGCGTGAGTCCCAAGGTGCTTGATACCAGCGTCATCATCGATGGGCGAGTGGCGGATCTGTGCGAGACCGGATTCCTCGAAGGCACTTTTTTGGTTCCCCATTTTATCCTGAACGAATTGCAACATATTGCCGATTCCTCCGATTCGCTCAAGCGAGCCCGGGGGCGGCGCGGCTTGGACATCCTGAACAAGATTCAAAAAATGGGGGAATTGGACGTGCGGATCATCGAAGAGGACTTTCCCCAAGTCAAAGAGGTCGACGCCAAGCTGGTCGTGTTGGCCAAGAAGGTCGGCGGACGCATTATTACGAACGATCTTAATCTCAACAAGGTCGCCGAGCTGCAGGGAGTCCGCGTCCTGAACATCAACGAACTGTGCAATGCCTTGCGTCCGGTCGTCCTGCCCGGCGAGACGATTCGGGTATTTGTCTTGAAAGAAGGGAAAGAAGCGGGGCAAGGTGTCGCCTATTTGGACGACGGCACCATGATCGTGGTCGACAACGCGCGCCGGTGCATCGGCCGCAACGTCGACGTCATCGTCACCAGCGTGCTGCAAACCACCGCCGGCCGGATGATCTTTACCCGGTTGAAGGAAGAGGCGGAACGGGAGGAATATCAGGTGGCGCGCGGCTAACCGCTGCCGGCCCGCCATGTGCGACCGGTGAATCCTGTGTGCCGTTCAGTCGGCCGGCCGGCCGGCGCTTCGCTATGCCGATACCGTCCCCTCCCACGATACCAGACCGCCGGTGCCGAGTTGCGGCGCTCGTGCCCGCCGCGGGGCGTGGGATCCGAATGGGAGGGGCGGTCGCCAAGCAGTTTCTCACGTTGGGAGACCAGCCGCTCCTTCTTCACAGCCTGCGCGTGCTGCAGGCCTCCGCCGCGATTCACGAGATCATTCTCGCCGTTCCGGAACGTGAACGCCGATATTGTCTCGATCAGATCGTCGCTCCCCACGGTATCTCGAAAGTACACAAGATCGTTGCCGGGGGTGAACAGCGACAGGACTCTGTCCGGCACGCCTTGGCGGAGGTGAGTCCCGACACGGACATCGTACTGGTTCATGACGCGGTCAGGCCCTTTCTCACCAACGAGATGATCGAGCACGTGGTTGGACAGGCGGCTCTTCATGGAGCGGCCATCATTGCCCTGCCCATGAAAGATACGGTCAAGCAGGTCGGCCCGGACGGCATCATTGAACGGACGGTGGACCGGCGTCCCTTATGGCTCGCGCAAACTCCGCAGGCCTTTCGCAGAACTTGGCTGGAAGAGGCCCACGAGAAGGCCCTCGTCAACGGAATTCATGCGACGGACGATGCCCATCTCGTCGAATTGCTCGGTCGACCGGTGGTCGTGGTGGAAGGGAGCGGCGACAATATCAAAGTGACGAGGCCCGAAGACCTCGATATCGGCGAAGCCATTCTCGGGAGGCGGGCCGGACGGACGAGGAGTGACACATAGATGCAACAGATGCGCATTGGCTGCGGATATGACATTCATGAATTGGTCGCGGGACGTTCGCTGATTCTGGGCGGTATCAATATTCCTCATTCCAAAGGGCTGCTGGGACATTCAGACTCCGATGCGCTGGTCCATGCCGTTTGCGATGCCTTGCTGGGCGCGATGGGAGAAGGGGATCTCGGCCGGCATTATCCGAGCAGCGACCAACGCTATAAGAATATTTCGAGTCTGAAGCTACTGGAAGACGTCACGGAGAAACTCGAACGCAAGGGCTATCGGGTCGTCAACGTGGATTCGGTGATCATTGCGCAAGCACCGAGACTGGCTCCGCATCTGGCTACCATGCAGAAGACCATTGCCGGGGTCCTTCGAGTGGATCCCGACGCGGTGAACGTGAAGGTCAAAAGCGGCGAAGGGTTGGACGCCGTCGGCAGAGAAGAAGCGATCGCGGCGCACGCCGTGTGTTTGATTGAAGCCGCGTCACCGGCGTAAAATTACAGGATGTTGAAAAAGCCCGCCGGCTTTGTTCTCGCGTCGCTCAGAGGCTCAACGTACCAACTCGGGAAAGAGCCTGCGTCGGCAGGCTCGGGGTGGGTGGGTGAGAATGAATACGCCTCGCCTCCTCGCTTGCTGCGGCCGCGCTGAACGGGCTTTTTGAACATCCTGTAGCCAAAACGGTTTGCCTGTTGCATTGATGACGATGTTCACGAGGATTCGCCAGGATTTACAGGCCGTCTTTGACCGGGATCCGGCGGCGACGAGCACGCTGGAGGTCATTTTGACCTATGCGGGATTCCACGCGCTGCTGGCCTATCGGCTTGCACACTGGTTGAAGCGCCGGCACATTCCCTTTCTTCCTCGCGTAATTTCCCAGGCGGCGCGCTGGCTCACCGGTATCGAGATTCATCCTTCCGCCGTGATCGGGACCGGATTTTTCATCGACCATGGCATGGGGGTCGTGATCGGAGAGACGGCTGAGATCGGCGATCACGTGACACTCTTTCAAGGTGTCACGCTGGGAGGTACGGGGAAGGAACGAGGAAAGCGCCATCCGACGTTAGGCAACCACGTGGTGGTGGGGGCCGGCGCGAAAATTCTCGGCGGAATCAGGATCGGGGACAACGTGAAAATCGGCGCCAATTCGGTCGTGCTGAAATCGGTTCCGTCCAATTCCACCGTGATCGGGGTTCCGGCTCGCATCATCAAGACGCAGGGTGAGCGGCTGCCCGACGCCACGATGGACCACATCAATATCTCAGATCCCATCGCGGACCGCTTCTCGGCGCTCGAACAGGAACTGATCGAGCTGCGCAAAAAAGTCGAGAATCGGGACGAGAAGTAACGTTGCGATAGATCGGGAAGCTCGTTCCGCTGAAGACAGAGCAGCCTTGATCGGTCTAAGCTTCGCCTTTGCTCGGCTGCGGAACTCGGTGCGAGCCGCGTCCCGCGCCCGCACCTTCGAACAGTCCTCGCCGTCCGCTTCGCGGATCGCGCCAGCTTAGCAAGACCGTTTGCACTGCTGCTCTGATGTCGCTCACGAGCTTCCCGCTCTACCTTTCGAATACTTACTGATGATCAGGGTGCTGGCTGAGGTAATTCGGCAACGAGGTTGCTCGGTTTGACAGTGGGCCAGGGAGGGCTATACTTGGTGGAACTGAAGGAGTCACACCATGGATTGGCATTTGGCCCTCTGGACCGGCATTAATTGGATGTTCAGCGGCGGCATCTTATACTTGGTGTATCGCTTTGGGTTCAATTATGCGCAGGAACGGGGCTTGCGCGTGAAATCGTGGCGCAGCATCGCCTTGTTGCTGGGATTTCTGGTTACGATCGCCATGTTCGGTACCGATTATCCCGACGAAGGGCTGCTGGTGGCCTTCGATGACGAAGACCGCGCCCGCTTCCTCGGCGTCTTTGCCATTATCATCGTCACCTATGTGCTGGGATTCGTGGACGGCCGATCACCGGGGCGGATGAGCCATCACGCGATCGAAAAGCCGGGTCCAGCCGCTATCTGACCGAAGCGCCGCTAATCGTTGTTCCGTATCCTGCCATCACGGCATCACGTCTCGCCTCGTCGTCAGTAATCCACGCGCATTAAGAAAAGTCCGTGCGCAGGAGCGGTCTTTCCCGCCGCGGCTCTCGCCTTGGCCGCCAGCACCGCTTGGAGGCTTCCTATAGCCCTGGTTCCGGTTCCGACCTCGACTAGTGTGCCCACGATCGTCCGCACCATTTGCCGCAGAAACCGATCGGCGTAAGCCTCGATGCGGATGAGATCACTTTCAGAATGGACATCAAGCCGATCGAGACGGCACATCGGATTGGTGTTTTCGGTGGGAGAGTTTTCGAAAGAAGAAAAGTCATGGAGACCGACGAGCGTGGCGGCTGCCGCCCGCATGGCTGCTACATCCAGTCTCTTGCGAAGATGCCAGACCCGCCCTCGCTCCAGAGCCGAGCGCTCCGGTCGATTGAGAATCCGATACTCGTACAGCTTGCCGATGGCCGAGTACCGGGCATGGAATGCATCGGGCGCCTGAAGCACCGACCGAACACAGATGTCTTGGGGAAGCAGCGCGTTGAGCGCTCTCAACCAGTCTCCCGAGGTCAAAGCTGTTTCGGTACGGAAGCTCGCCACTTGACCCAACGCGTGAACACCGGCATCTGTTCGACCCGCCCCGACCAGTGGAATCCGCTCCTGCGCCACCATGGCCAGTGCGTCTTCAACGGTCGCTTGGACGGTCGGTTGGTCAAGCTGCCGTTGCCACCCGGCGTAGCCGGCGCCGTCGTACTCCAGGATGACCTTGAAGGTCGCCATGGCGAACATTACCACGTGTAAGCTGTCGAAGAGGGAGGAAAGCCGCCCTCACCGGGAGGTGAGTCGGCTCGGCTGGAGGTACGCCTGGATCCCATCGGAGATGGATTCGGCAAGGTGCGTCAGGAATGCGGGAGTCCGCAGTTGTTCTTCCTCGGCAGGATTCGACATGAACGCGATTTCCGCGAGTATGCCCGGCATGGTCGTGAAGCGCAGCACATAGAACGGCGCCGTCTTGACCCCGTGATCAATAGTACTGTAGCGTCCGTTGAGCCCGCTCACCATCGCTTGTTTGGCGGTCCAAGCCAGTTCCAGGGAGTGTTCAATCTTCTTGCTGGTCAACAGGTCCGCCACTAGATACTCCCATCCGACGCCGGTGCTGTTCAGCGGCGTGCCGTTCTCTCGCGCCGCGACCTCGAGAGCCCGTTGATCCTTGGCTTCTCCGAAGTGGTAGATCTCGAGCCCCCTCACTCCCTTGTGCGGATGCGAGTTCACGTGGATCGACACGAAGAGATCGGCTTCTTTGCTGTTGGCGAATTTGGCCCGATCCTCCAGTTCAACGAAGACGTCGCGCTCGCGGGTCATGAAGACCTTGGTATTCGGCTGCTTGGCAAGGAGTTCCTTTAGGAGAAGCCCTATCTTGAGCGTGATATCCTTTTCAGTCGTGCCATGACGGCCGATCGTGCCGGGATCCTTTCCACCATGGCCGGGATCGATCACGATGGTCTTCACCGTGCGTGCGGTTCTCCCCGTCGCCGAGCCATCGGACTCGGTGACCGTCGGACTGGGAATCACCGGCGTGGGAGCCGGCGAAGCCCCCGCTCCGGCCGGCGCTGTGGCGACGTCACCGATTGGTCGCTTGTCTTCCTGCGGCTGGTGATAGACATCAATGACCAACCGGTCGGGCTCGGTCAGTGCAAAGATCTTGTGCTTCGCGAGTTGCCGGCGTGCGACGGCGACGGTGACGACCCGCTGATGGCTTTGGCTCACCTGAAAGGGGTGCGGAATCGTCCCGCCGGAGACCCGAAGGCGGGACGACTTACCGAGAACGGTGTTCTTTACTTCCAGGATGACCCGTTCCGGATTCGATTCGTTGACCTCGTACGCAGGCGGCTTATTCAGATCTAAAACGAGCCGCGTAAGTTCCCGAGAAGACCAGGTCCTGATATTGCGCACGATGATCGGATACTGCGAGGCGGAAGCAGAGGGCTTTGGGTGCGAGACCGAAGGACGCCGGTCCGCGTGGGCCGACTCCCACGCGAACGACATGCTGAAAACGACGCCGATAAGAAGAAACCGTAGAAAGGAATTACCGCGCGGCCGAGAGGTCAAGCCAACTACTCCTTGACGTGTACAGGGCTTTTTCTCAGATGCGTGTGGTATTGTCAACAAAAGCTTTCAAATGATCAATGACGGATGAACCGCGATATGGCGCACCTCATTATCGACGGCTATAACCTGTTGGGCGTCGGCCCACGCGGTGGGACCGGTGAGCGATGGTCGGAAGCGGCGAGAGAAGATTTGCTTCGCCGGCTGACCTCATATCGTCGGCGAAAAGGCCATGCGGTGACGGTTGTCTTTGATGGATGGCGTGCCGGGGGAGTCTCCGAGCAACGCGACTCTCGAGGAGGCATCGACGTCATTTATTCGCGGCGCGGAGAACAGGCCGACGATGTGATACGCCGGTTAGCCGCGGAGTTCGGCGCGGAATGCGCCGTCGTGTCATCCGATGGGGAAGTGAGGCGGTCGGCCGGCGCGGCCGGCGCCCTTGTCCTCACGGCTCAGGAATTCTGGATGAAACTCTACGAGGCGCCTCTTCGGCCGGCCGGGGTTCCGTTCAAGGAACTGGAGAATGAGTCCGGGCCGAGAGAGCGGCGCAGTCCCGACAAGAAAGGCAATCCCAGAAAATTGCCCAAGTCGCTTCGCAACAGGCGGCGACAACTCAAGGGATTCTGAAAAGCCGGCGGGCGTTCGTGGTCGTGCTTTCAGCCACCGCTTCAATGTCTGCCGCACCGAAGATCCGAGCCAAGCTATCAGCAACATACCGGACGTAGGCCGGTTCGTTACGTTTGCCGCGATGCGGGACGGGAGTCAGATAGGGACAATCGGTTTCAATGAGGATCCGGTCCGTCGGCACGGTCTTCGCGATATCCCGGAGCATGCCGGCGTTCTGAAATGTCAGAATGCCGGAAAAGGACAGGTAGAATCCCAGATCCAACGCGTCTTTCGCCAGCCACGCATCTCCTGAAAAGCAGTGAAACACGCCTCCGAGGTCCGGCGACCATTCGTCCTTGAGAATTTGGACGGTGTCTTCCTGTGCCTCTCTGGTGTGGATCACGACCGGCAACCGTACCTCGCGCGCGATCCGCAGTTGCTCTCGAAACCGGGCGCGCTGGTCGGCGGCGGGTGAATGATTGTAATGGTAATCGAGGCCGACTTCTCCGTAGGCGACAACCTTATCGTGTGCCGCCAGTGTCCGGAGTTGTTCATACCATCCGTCGGTGACGTGTTTCACCTCATGCGGATGGACGCCGACCGAGGCATAGACAAAGGGATACCGATCGGCCAATGCGACCGCCGCCCGGCTTGTCGCCAGATCGCATCCGATCGTAATCATCCGTTCCACCCCTGCATCGCGGGCCCTCGCGATGATCACGTCGCGGTCGGAATCGTAGCGCGTATCGTCCAAGTGCGTGTGCGTATCGATCAGCATTGGGGCATCCTACCATGACACAATGCATGCGAGGAAAGTCCGGATAGTGAGGCCGGCGTAGGATCTGTAGGCGATGGGGAGCAATGCCGGATCGGCCGAGAGGGATGAAAACAGCGGGCCGCCGTCTAGACAAGTCTGGCGGCCAGTGAATCGGCGACTTCGTACAGCAAGGCTTCCGTGTCTGCCCATGCGAGACAGGGGTCGGTGATCGACATGCCGTAGGTCAGGGGCTTGTTCGGTTCCCAGTTCTGGCGGCCTCCTTCGAGGTGGCTTTCCAACATCAAGCCCATGATCGAACGGCGTCCGTCATGGAATTGTTTCAGCACGTCGCGCGCCACTTCCACCTGCCGCTGATGATTCTTGCCGGAATTATCGTGGGAACAATCGACCATAATGGCGCGCGCGAGGCCCTCGCTCGAGACCGCGGCTTCCGCCCGGGCGATATCCTCGACGCCGTAGTTCGTGCGGCCCCCGCCGCCCCGGAGCACAATGTGGCGGTCGGGATTGCCGGTCGTTTTAATGATGGAGGTCATGCCGTCGGCGTTGACGCCGACGAAGTGATGCGGCGTCCTGCTCGTGACCATCGCGTTGATGGCGACCTGAAGGCTGCCTTCCGTGCCGTTCTTGAACCCGACCGGCATGGAAAGACCGCTGGCCATTTCTCGATGCGTCTGGCTTTCGGTGGTTCTGGCCCCGATCGCCGTCCAACTCAGCAAGTCGGCAATGTATTGCGGCGTGACGGGGTCGAGCAGTTCAGTGGCGCACGGCATCCCTTTTCCGTTGATGGTCAGAAGGATTGAACGGGCGAGTTGCATGCCCCTGGCGATGTCGCAGGTGCCGTCCAAGTGAGGATCATTGATCAGTCCTTTCCACCCGACCGTCGTCCGTGGCTTCTCGAAGTAGGTCCGCATGACGACCAGAATCTTGTCCCGGACGGCATCCGCCACCGGCTTGAGCCGATCGGCATACTCATAAGCTGCCTCAGAATCGTGAATCGAGCAGGGGCCGACGATGACGATGATGCGCTCGCGGTCCCGACCATGCAGGATATCGCGGATGGCCTGTCTGGTTTCGAAGACCACCTCGCTGATGGAATCCGTAATGGGCAGGTGGGTTTTCACCTCGCGCGGCGACGGCAGCGGCCTGATCTCAATGACATGCTGATTATCAATCGGTCTCGCCATAACTGATGCCTTGGAGTCGTGGAAGTCGGCAGGCGAAATACCATAGCGGAATCAACAGCCAAAAGTCCAATAGGTTCTTGCTTGCTTTCTCTTTCTCGCTTTGTTACTACTCATTCCCCGTATGGGTATCCGCGTTCCCATCGCGCGTTCCGCCATGCTCGGCGGCATCAAGACCGGCGCATCACTCGCACTGGGACTGTCGCTGGTCCTCTTCGCGATGGCGCCGTTGTCGACCGCGCTGGCCGTTCATCACGAATTGGCGGCGGCCGACCACGATGGGCACGAGCATTCCGACAACGACCTCTGCCAATGGGTTCAGTACCACACGGGTCATTCCCTCACGGGGGACGTCCCTACCGCCTGCTCCCTGTTTCATCCGGTCGCGTCGAAACTTCATCCACAAAGCTTCTGCCGTCCTTTCACGCGTTCTGATTCGGTTTCTTCCCGCGCTCCTCCGACCACCTGAACACGGTCCGATTTATCGACCATCGTGCCATGCGGCCGGTCTGAGCGGCCGAATATCGCCGCTCGGGTTCCGCTGAGTTCGGAGGGGAGGTATCGTATGCGGTGGACCTATCGGGTCCTCGGTCCGGTCCTGTCTTGCGCATTCGTCGCCTCGGTTTCGGTGTCGTACGACGATGCTTCTGCACAGAGTGAAGGTCGGAATCCGGGAGGACGGGTGATTACGGGGTTCGTCCAAAATCAGGATCTCCGCCGCGTCGCTCAGGCCGTGGTTCAGATTCGAGACCAAGAAGGAACCATCCTGACGCAGACGGTCACTGATGAGGCGGGAGAATTCAGGGTGGCGATCCCGCAGGGGGCGACGGTTTCGGTGAGCGCGGTCTTGGACACCTATCGCAGCGAGTATGTGATCGTCACCGAGCGGTCTGAACCGACACCCCCGATCAGGCTGACCTTGGCCCAAACGGAGGAAATCGCGCTGGATATCGTGTCGCCCCTTGCACCGATCCAGTACAAGGCCTCGAGTGCGACCTACGCGGTGAGCCGAAAAGATATCGAGGAACTACCGCGTGGCAACAATGCCGAGCTCCAGGATGTCCTGCTGACGATCCCCAGCGCGGTCTACGGGGCGTTGAAACAAGTCCATATCCGGCAGGACCACGCCAACCTACAGTTCCGGATCGACGGCGTGCCGATTCCGGACACCGTCTCCACCACCTTTGCGGACGTCATCACGCCTCGGGCATGGGAGCGGGCGGACATTATTCTGGGCGGGATGGAGGCCCAGTATGGAAACAGGACGGCTGCCTTGCTCGATATCACTACGAAGAGCGGCACCAAACCGGCCTTTGGATCCGCGCAAGTATTCGGCGGATCGAATCAGACCGTGAATCCCTCCTTCGAATACGGAGGAACGATCGGCGCCAAATTCCGATTCTATGCATTGAACAGCTATACGACGACGAATCGCGGCATCGATCCCCCGACGCTTGGTCACTCCTGGTTCCATAATCAAAGCGAGCGGAATCAAACGTTTCTTCGTGGCGACTATCAACACGATAACAGAAACAATTTCACCTGGCTGTTCCTCAACTCAGTTGCGAAATACCAGATCCCGACCAAGCCGGGGATTGAGTTGGACCCGACCGGACAGCTGCTGCCGTTGTTACAGGCGAGCAGTCCCGGCTTTGTTCCGGTCGCCTCGCAAGCGATCGACGAGTTTCAGAAAGAAAACAATCAATACAGCCACCTGGTCTGGCGACACGACGTGAACGCGAATAATTTTTTCAGCCTGGCCGGGTATTTCCGGCACACCAGGGCAACGTTCAAGACCGACCCCCTGAACGTGCTCGCCTACACCGCCGATCCGTCCGAGCCCTTCTCCGCGGCGGACCAGGATCGCAACGCGTACTCGACCGGCATCCGGCTGGACTATACGTACGTGCATAGCAAGGAGCATCTCATCAAGACCGGGTTCCAGATCGACCGGACCCAAGCGGTGAACAAGACGCGATTGTTTACGTTTGCCGACGACGGCGCAGGCAATCCCACCGGCGATCTGCTGAGTCTCAATGCGGATAATCGCCTGATCGGCTACCGCCAAGAATTCTGGGTGCAGGATCAATGGAGCCCGAACGATAAGTGGACGTTCAATCTCGGCGTCCGCGCCGACGCGGTGCAGTATCCGGTGAGCGAGGGGCAGGTCAGTCCCAGGGTCGGCGCCACCTACAAATACAATCAATCAAATGTTTTTCACGCGTTCTACGGCCGCATGTTCACGCCGCCCAATCTCGAGGCGATTTCGTTTGTCAACCTGAACACGGCCGGAACGAGAGCGCAGCCGGATGACCCGACAAACAATACCGTGCGCGCGGAACGGGCGCACTACTTCGAGATCGGCAGCTATCATGCCTTGAACCGCTATGCCACATTGGAATTGACCGGCTGGTACAAGCTGAGCCGTTTCCTCTCCGATGCCGGCCAGTTCGGTACGACCCCGCTCTTGAATTACTTTGCTTTTGAGCGGGGATGGCAGCGCGGCATCGATGGCTCATTGAAGGTGCGCGTGAGCGAAGATCTCAGCGCGCGCGCCAATGTGGCCTGGGGCCAGTGCAAAGGCTACGGGCTTCAGTCCGGCCACTTCCTGCTCGATGCAAAAGAGATCGCGGATATCAATTCACCGGGCGGTGTCTTCTGCGACCATATGCAACTCCTGACGAGTTCGGCGGTCGTGAGTTATCGCATTAAGGAACGGACGACTCTGACCGGACAAATGTTGTACGGCTCCGGTCTACGCAGCGCAGCCGACGAGGATGCAAAGACCAATTCCAGCCATAGCCCCTCCTACACGGTGTATAACTTCTCGATCACCCACATTTTTCCGCTTCCGTGGAAGGACCAGAAGTTCCTGCTGGGCTTCGACATCATCAATCTGCTCGATCAGAAGTACTTCATCAATCAAGGTGAAGGCAGCATTGGATTGGGAGTGGCTCACGCGGGCATGCCGCGGTCGTTCTTCTTTCGTGGCCAATGGTTCTTCTGAGGATGGGCCGTCATGGCGGGAGTCGCGCGTGATGATTCTCTTGCCCGGCTGGTGCTATAAACGTGCCGAGCAGAGGGGGAATGGAATGAAGCAGATTGAGTATCGCATGGCGGCCATGGTCACGATTGGATCGCTGGTCTGTCTGTGGCCGGTCACCGTGGGAGCCGCCGGCGGTGATGAGGCCTCTCATGAGACCGACCATGCGCAGGATGCCGAGATCATCGAGCTTCCGGAAGTTCATGTCCACGGACTGCCGCTGAATAAGGATCAGCAGCGGGGGCCGGTTCCCAAATCCACGCCGTGGCCCTCGATTCCCTCCTCATTGGACGGAAAGCCCTTGGACGACTGGATGAAGGCGCGCATGCTCGTGTCCAAGGAGGCCCGCGTGACCGTCGTCGTACTGGAACCGGCAAAACATCGCGAGCTCACGACCGCAGGCATTGCCGCATTGAAAAGATGGACGTTCGAGCCGCAGCTGAGAGGCGATGAGCCGATTGACGGAGAGTTAACGATCCGAATCCATTTCCGGACGCAGGAGCACTAGTCTCGTGATCGGGGATTCCCGGTAGTCGCCATGACTTTGGACGAAACCCTGTTTCGAGTACTTAACGGCCTTGCCGGGCGATCGTCCGCCATGGATTGGATCATGGTGGAGCTGGCCAAGCCGGGAAACCTCTTCTATCCCGGCCTGCTGGTGGCGGGCTATTGGCTCTGGAAAAAGTGGCGCGAGAGTATGATCGCGTCGGCGGTGCTGGCGGCCATGATCGGCGGAACGGATGTCATCGGGACACAACTCAAGAACGTCATTCAACGCCCGCGTCCCTGTCTCAGACTTCAAGATGTCCATGAACTACTTGGCTGTGGAAGCGCCTTTTCCTTTCCTTCGAATCATGCCATGAACACGGCCGCCGCCGCGGCGTTCTTTCAGATCCTGTACCCGCGATCCGGTTGGGTGAGTTGGCCTCTTGTCACCGCGATCGGATTCTCCCGGGTGTACATTGGAGCGCATTACCTGACGGATGTCGTTGGCGGGTGGGTCCTGGGCGGAACTGTCGGGGTAGGCGTCGCCTGGCTCCTTCGGCGCCGGTTGCGGTGGCATGCAACGAAGGAATCCCTCGCCGGCTCCGCGTAGTGGGCGAACAGGCATCCTTGGCTCTGCCGGCCGGCTCACTGTACCGGTGGGTGCCTATCGGCAAGACATCGGCGCAATGCGGAGCCTAGAGATTCCGCGTCATAGCCTCGCCCGATAAGCACGATCGCATGCTCGGGCTCGTCCAGCAGCATCACGGGCGCCACGGTGCTCGCGCGGGGCGGTGAAAACTGAAATTCATATAGTTCCGGTCCATCGGCAAAGCGGAAAAACCCCTTTGCGCGCTGCAGCCCTTCCGGCAGCGCATCGACCCAATCCAAAAACTTTTTCCGATCCAACGGCCCCTCGAGGCGCACCGTCGAGACGAGCGGGTGGTGGGCCGCTTTCTCATGGTGTGTGCCGGCGCCGCTGCGGTTGAAGATCGGCTTTAGATTTTCGGTGGCGGGTCGGCGGTGATCGCTGTCTAAGAGTTGCTCCACGTCCACCCGCGCGTGGGTCGTCTCCCATACCCGGGCATAAGGATTCTCTTTCAACAGCGCCGCTCGAAAGCTCTCCCAATGACCGGGAATATAGAGATCCCGCTTGTTCAGGATGAGATCGTCCGCATATGTGACGGCATGGCGCACGGCGCGCTCCATAAGTCCGCTTTCGGGAGAGGGCGTCGGCTGAACCAGCGCGATGATCCGTTCTAATGCCGCCATCCGCCTCACATAGGCGTCGGTCACCGCATCCACGACTTCGGCGGGGTCCGCCATGCCGGAACATTCCAGGACGATCAGCGTGGCGTGGTTGTCGTGGATCAATTGCGCGATCGCCCAGGCCAGATCTTCCTTCGTATCGCAGCAGACGCAGCCGCCGGCGAGATTGAGCACCTGCTCGGCGATGACACCGACTCGAGGACCGTCGATGCTGATTTCTCCGGCCTCGTTCATGAGGACTCCGACATGCAGGCCCCGTCGTTTCCAAAACTCGAGCAGGCGCAAGAGCAACGTGGTTTTACCGGCTCCGAGGGATCCACACAGCATGTAGAAGGGAACAGGGGACGCGATCGGAAGCATCATGGAGGGTTGTTCAATGATGATGTAATACTTCAGCTTGTCCGGAGTGCTCCGCCAGGCGGCTCAAATCGCAATGGACCGCGACGGGATGGCAGCATTGCGTTTCCATCTGAATCGTCAGGTGGTGGACCCCGAAATCCTTCGCAATCCGATTGCGTATCGAGTTGAGCAATAGGTCGGTCAAAGCGGAATCATCGCCTTCGACCTGCACGTGACAGGTCAGCATCACCAATCGCGGCTCCACCGCCCAGATATGCAGATCATGAACATTCTTGACGCCGGGGATCGATTCAATCACCGCAGCGACATGGGAGGCGCTGATGCCCGGAGGTGTCGACTCGAGCAGCACTTCAAGTGATTCTTTAAAGAGCGGCCATGCTCCTCTTACGATGGCGATGACGACGAAGAGGCTCACCAGCGGGTCGAGGAACCACCAACCGGTCATGATCATCACGCCTCCGCTGACCATGACGCCGAGCGAAACCCAGGCATCGGCGAGCATATGCCAAAAGGCGCTGCGAATATTGAGATCGTCTTCGGCTCCATGCCGAAGCAGCAAGGCGATCGCGAGATTGGCGAGAAAACTCACAAGGGCGATTCCCATGACCCACCCGCCGGGAACGGCAACGGGCGTCATCAGCCGCTCGAACGCGACCAGCGTGAGGCCGAACGCCGTGAGCAAGAGGATGAAGGAATTCAAGAATGCGGCGACGATCCCGGCGCGATGGTAACCGAACGTGCGACTTTCCGTCGCGGGACGCGCGGTTAAAATGTGCGCATACAGGGCGAGAAAGAGGGAGCCCTGGTCGATGAGATTATGTCCGGCATCACCGATCAGGCCGATGCTGTTCGTCCAGAAGCCGCCTGCAAACTCGGCCAGGATGATGACGGCATTGACGGCCAGTGCGATCCGCAGCCTGGACCGCAGCTCCGCATAGGACGCAGTGGGCATATGACGTAGTTTCTCACGGCTTTCGTGAGAGGGCAAGGCGAAGGACCGATTTCAGGGCTGTGCCTTATCGGGGAACCGACGGAGGGATGAATTCAAGGAAATACTGTCGGGGAAGAAATGTGTGCGCACGGATGAAGCGGTACCCGGCTCGGGTGAGTTCATCAAGCACGAGCTGCTGTGAGACCAAATGGTCCTTTGGAAATCCCAAGTCGCCGGAACGATGATCTTCATAGAAGTCGATGATCGCAAGCCGTCCACCCGTCCTGATGGCCTGCGCCGCACGCGCGAAGTATCGCGTGCGATCTTCGATATGGTGATACGTGTTGCAGAGGAACAAGAGATCGACCGAGGCGGCCGGCAACCCAGGATCGTCCGTGTCGGCGTGCACATAGCGGATGGTCGCATGGTCCCCCTGCTCCCGAGGGAGATGCTCTCGAATATAGTTCAGCGCCTTCGGCTCTACGTCGATGGCGTAGACCGTCCCGCCCGGAGCGACGGCCGTCATGAAGCGGCGTGTGAAGTATCCCGATCCCGACCCGAGATCTGCGACCGCCATGCCGGGCTTGAGGCCAAGCGCCTGAATGACTTCCGCAGGTTTTTGATCCGCATCCCGCTCAGGACGGTCGAGCCGGTCGAGGTATTCGGTGACGTTCGGCGGTTGATGGCGGTGCCGATGGTCCTGGTGCGCACAGGCGGACAGCAGCAGTATGGCGATGAGCCATAGCCATATGAACAATGGGAGCCCGCCGAGGCGGCTGTACCGGGTGCGAGGAGATGTGATGGCGACCGTGAGAGGCATGGGATTCATGTTCCATTCAACGCGGCGAAGCGGCCTCTATGCGCGGTGGAGTCGGATTGCGCCCGTGCCGATTCATGATTTCCTTCAATTCTTCGCCCGATATGGTTTCTCTGCCGAGCAACACCGAAGCCGCGTCACGGAGGACCGGCTCTTGAGTTCCGACGATCTCGCGCGCGCGTTCGTATTGCTCATCAATAATCCGCCGCACCTCGCAGTCGATTTCCCGTGACGTCTCCTCACTATAATCTCCCTGGGACGGCGGCTGCGCCGCCTGGAGGAAGAGGGGCTGCCGGTCCCGTTCGAAACTTCGTTGGCCGAGCTTGTCGCTCATCCCATAGAGCTTCACCATGCTCGTCGCAATATCGGTCGCTTTCCGAAGATCGTCCTGGGCTCCAGTAGACACTTCCTGATAGATCAGTTCTTCGGCCGCGCGGCCTCCGAGGAGCACGGCGATTTTGTTTTTCAACTCTTGGCTGGTCATCAGGAATCGATCTTCGGTCGGAAGTTGCATGGTGTAGCCGAGTGCGGCGATCCCGCGCGGGATAATCGAGATCTTGTGAACCGCGTCGCTGCCGGGGATGGAGAGCGCCACCAACGCGTGCCCGACTTCATGGTGCGCCACTCGTTCCTTTTCCATTTTGTTGAGCACGCGATTTTTCTTCTCCAAACCGGCGATGACCCGTTCGACCGCTTCCTGAAGTTCCGAGAGGCTTACCGTATCTTTGTCACGGCGCACCGCCAACAGCGCCGCCTCGTTGAGCAGATTGGCCAGGTCCGCCCCCACAAAGCCCGGCGTCATTGCGGCGATCGTCTCGAGATCGGCCTCATTGGCCAGGGTGATATGGCGGGCATGGACTTTGAGAATAGCCAACCGTCCCGCTTTGTCGGGCCGATCCACCAATACTTGTCGGTCAAAACGTCCTGCGCGCAACAGCGCCGGGTCGAGGATCTCCGGCCGGTTCGTCGCCGCCATCAAGATGACGCCGACGCGCGGGTCGAACCCGTCCATCTCGACGAGCAATTGGTTCAAGGTCTGCTCGCGCTCCTCATGCACCATCGGTCCCACCCCGCGTGCCTTGCCGAGCGCGTCCAACTCATCAATGAAGATGATGCAGGGCGCCTTGCCCTTGGCCTGTTCAAACAGGTCCCGCACGCGGGCCGCGCCGACGCCGACGAACATTTCGACGAATTCCGATCCGCTGATGGAGAAGAACGGCACGCCGGCCTCGCCGGCCACGGCTTTGGCCAACAATGTCTTGCCTGTGCCGGGCGGCCCGACGAGCAGGATGCCCTTGGGAATCTTGCCGCCCAACCGACGAAATTTGTCGGGTGTCTGTAGGAACTCAACCACCTCTTCAAGTTCGTGTTTGGCTTCATCGACGCCGGCTACATCGGCGAAGCTCACCTTGACCTCTTTCTCCATGTAGATTTTGGCCTTGTTGCGGCCGACGGTCATGAAGCCTTGGCTTTGCCCCATGCGCCGAAACATGAACCACCAGAGTCCGAAAAACAGCGCGACCGGCACGACCCACGATAGGAGATCGCGCAGAAACGTGCTTTCAATGACCCCGGTAAACTTGACGTGGCGTTCTTCAAGCATTCGAACCAACTCGGGATCGTCGACCCGGATGGTATTGAAGACTTTGTCGTCTTTCATCTTTCCGTGAATGATCGTTGCGGACAGGGCGATTTCCGTGACCTGGCCCTCTTCCAGCGCTTTCTTGAACTCGCTGTAAGGAATTTCAGTCGGGTTAAAGAACGGCGTGACAAACATCTGGAACAGCATCAGCGCCCACAGGGCGATGAAGACATACCAAATGGAGAATTGGCGCTGCTTCGGATCCATGGGTCGCCTCCTCAGGGAACGGACAGGAAGGGACGGTCACCTTCGCGGCAACAATCGATACACAGTAATACGAGCCCCGGTGTAGATCAATGGTGGGAATAGCCGACGGTAGATTCTGCAGCGACGCCGGCAGATCGAACTTGCGCCGGCAAGTCGAACGGGACAGAACGCGCTGTGAGAAGGCTGGTGAAGGAAGACCTATCCGGTGCCGGTCAGCGACTCGACCGCAGCCGCTCGCTCAGGACCGGATATTTTGCCGTACCGATCCCAAAATTGCCGGCGGCTGAATCGGCGGCGATGACGCGGACGGTGATCCCGTCCGGCGCGTCCTTCGCCGGAGGTACGAAAAATGGCGCTTCGAAAAGGGCCTTGTCTCCCGAATAGAACATCTGAAGGCGCTCCACGACCCGATCTCCGATCAACAGCTCGCCATAGATATGAATCTTTCGGGAGTCCCAATCCCCATGGGGTCTCACTAGCGAACCGGACAGCGTCCGAACCGACGCGCGCAGCATCACATCTTCTTTCGCGATCAGCGACTCTCCGGGCTTGGGCTGGTCGATTTGAATCAAATATCCATAGAGATGAATGACGATACCGTCGTTGGTGATGTCGTGTCCGGGAATCAGCAGCACCCTCTCACTGGCACGCTGGGCGGAGGCCGGGTAGGCGAGGGGCCCTTCGGCGGTAATTTCCACCAGCGTCGGTTTGGCCAAATCCAAGGTCGTGCTGAAGAAGGCGGCGGGGCGGGAACTATACCGCGGTTCTTCCATCAGATGAGGAGTCCTCATGATTTGGTTCTGATCGCCTGTTTCGCCCTGTTGGATACCGGTGGCAAGCACTTCACCGGTCGCCACATCGGTAATCGTGACCCGGGCGCCGCCCACCTCACGGCCGAGGACCATCGCTCCGTGGGCGACGACCCGGACAAGGATACGGGTGGGGAGTGGATCGTTGAGATGTTCGCGCTGCTCCGGTTCGGATTCAGCCACCTCGGGCACCAGGGCCGATCCGGAGGAAGCCGTGAGCAGCAGCGATGCAGCGGCGATCAAGCGAGCAACGATGGAGCGGTTCATTTAACCTTGGTGCCTGGCTCGACCTCTTCGAGGATCGTTACTAAGCCGGTCACGTCTTTGTCGCCGGCCGCGAGGACCATGCCTTCCGATTCAATGCCCATGAGCTTTGCCGGCTTCAGGTTGGCCACAATGACGATGCATTTCCCCACGAGATCGGCCGGCTCGTACTTCTTGCCGATCCCGGCGACGATCTGTCGCTGTTCGCTCCCCAAGCTCACGATGAGCTTGATGAGTTTCTCGGATCGCGGGACTCGTTCCGCGGCCACGACTCTCGCCGTCTTCAACTGTATCTTCATGAACTCATCGATCGTGATCTGAGGCGGGGTGCCGAGCGGCGGCGTTTGAGGCACCGCTGTTGGAGAAGCCGCCGTCCCTTGCGCTGCGTGGCCGCCCGGCGCCGGTGTGGCCACAGATGGAGATGATGGAGATGAAGAGGCATGTGCATCACTCACGGTTTTGGCTCCTTGTGATAAAGCAGGTTCAACTCGCGGGAATAGAGGCGGTCCCTTTCTCACCGCCATACCAGTCGAGAGGCTGCCCCATTGAGGAAGAGTCTGCCCTTCGCCGGAAACGCCAAGTCGGAGCAGAATCTCCTGTGCGGTGTCGGGCATGAAGGGCGAAAGATGGTACGCGATGTGCCGCAATGTCTCCGCGAGCCGATAGAGGACCTGCTCAAGACGGATTTGGCTCGCTTGGTTCTTCGCCAGTCTCCAGGGCTGTTGCGATTCCACGTACTGGTCGGCTGTCTGTATCACGTTCCAGATGGATTCTAACGCACGATGGAACTGTAACGAACTGAGCCACTCCTCCCCGTGCCGCGCTGATTCGTTGACCGCCTGCTCGAGTATGTTCTCATGCTCGCCCTCTCCCGCATGAGCCGATGGAATTTTGCCGCCGCAATACCGTTCGATCATGGTAACGGTTCGGCTGAGCAGATTGCCCAAGCCGTTCGCCAGGTCGCTGTTGATCCGGCCGATCAGCGCTTCTCGTGAAAAATCCCCGTCCTGCCCGAACGGGACCTCGCGCAGCAAGAAAAAGCGAAAGGCATCCGCACCGAACTGATCGACCATTGCATAGGGATCGACGACATTGCCGCGGCTCTTGGACATTTTCTCGCCGTTCACCGTCCACCAGCCGTGTGCAAAGATTGTCTCGGGCAATGGGAGCTCCAGGGCCATCAGCATCGTCGACCAA
>DATFFC010000086.1:0-4545 GCA_035250505.1 Nitrospiraceae bacterium
CAGTGAAATATTCCGTAAGAGCGCCATGAGGGTATCCCGACACCTCAGTGTGATGCAAGTTGTGATCGGCTACACTTCGCCGGCCGACGGTTCGTTCTTATGGGATCAGGATCGTGGCCATCAGACTTTCGTCATTTCCGCCCACGAGCGGAGTCTGACCGGCATCACAGGAAGGGAGGCCTGGAGAGCCTGTCAAAATTGACAGGTGGCCGGCGTGGTGAATGGATTCGTGATGGTGTCGCGCCGGTCGCGGAGCGGCGGGGGTGCCGAGGGAGGAACGTGAGGAAGGCGTTGGCCGCCGGCTAGCGATCCGCCTGATTCGCCGACGATCGATCCGCTTCTCGGTCGGGCAGGCCGCCCTGCAAGTTCTTGCGCAAGGCCCGGCGTTCCTCAGGCGTCATGCTGTTCCATTTTTCTTTGAGTTCCCGCCGCTCCTCCGCGGGCAAGGACTTAAACCACTGGCGTGCGCGACGGATCGATTCCTGCTGTTCGGGAGGCAACTGTTTGAATTGTTGAAGGCGTTCGCGGCGAGACTGCCGCTCTTCCGGCGGCAATTGACGCCATTGCTGAAACCGTCGCGTCACTTCCTGTCGTTCTTCCGGCGTCATGGTCTCCCACCGCTTAGCCCCGTTGAGCAATCGCCGCTGTTTGTGCGGCGGCAGCCGATCCCATTTCTCGCGAAATTCCTTTAGGAGTTGCTGCTCGGACGGACTGAGCTGCTGCCAGGATAGCTCTGCAGCATCCGGCTGGGCCCGAAGCGGCGCGGCGAACAGCAGCAGGCTGACCGTCACCCCAATGACCGTCATCACGGGCTTACCCTGCAGGAGCGGAGTCGGCCAGCCAATCATAGAACTCCAGGTCTTCGGAAAGGTCCGCATTTTCAGTCGAGGTCATCACATCGAGGTCTTCCAGCGTCGGCTGAACCTGATGGGCCATATCAGGCCGGCCTACGAGGAAGATCAGGACCACGAATGCGACCGAGGCAGCCGCCAGTCCTCCTCTCCATCCGAGCCATCGTGGACGCGTGGACGACCGCAGTGCCTCACATCTGGCGCGTTGCAGTCGGCCGGCGAACCCCGCCTCCAGCCGGCGGACATCGTCATCCAGTAGCCGCTTGGCTTGGGCGATGAAGCCGGCATCCTCCGGTGATTGCCGCTCATTCATGGCCAATGTTCCCCCAATTGCTTTCGGAGCGCCCGCACGGCGCGAAAAAAGTGCGTCTTGACACTGCCTTCCGAACATCTCATCGCTGCCGCGGTTTGTGCGACATCCAATTCTTCCCAGGCCCGCAAGAGAAAAGCCTGTTGCTGGCGCAAGGGCAACGTGCGCAGCGCCGCCACCAAGGCCGTGCCGGCCCGCTTTCTCTTAAGGTCCTCGTCGGGCCCCGCCGAGGGATCGGCCACAGCTTCTAGCGGGTCGTCGCTCTGTTCTTCGTCCGCCGACTTCTTGCCGAACCATTCTCTCCATCGATTGCGGACTCTGGTGCGGCGATACCAGTCCCGAATGCGGCTCTGGAGAATGCAGTGAAACAAAGGACCCCATTCCGAGCCGTCTCGATCCGCATAGTGTTGAACCAGTTTGACCATGGCGTCTTGCACGAGGTCCAGCGCCTCGTCATCGTTTCCCGTGGCGATCTGTGCCATGCGCAGCGCTCGGCGCTCAACGCCTGCGAGAAAATGGTCGAGTGCCTGGGTGTGATTCAAGACGGCCACGCTCCTGCCCAGGCCAACGCTGTCGGATCGAACAGTCTCCAAGGGAGTCTTGGAAAGAGACAGGGTCTTTGAAGCAAGCCCACCCCGCATGGCGGTGTCCGAAGCGTTACCACCTGAAACGTGCGAGGCACATTCCGGTTGACTGCTCGGTTCGTTATAGATGTGAGGGAAACCAATTCACACCGACTGCAACGAGAGGGAGTAGCCGCGCCAAGCGGCGTTACGCGTCACGGGCGAGGTTTAGCGGTGGAGCCGGTGCGCTTACCGTCCTGGGAGAATTCACCGGCTATTGCGGGAATCACGGCCGCAATATCGAGCCCTGATCGGCCGTCATGGTCTTTTCCGTCTGGTCCGACGCTATAGAAGAGCCCTTTGCGGCGATTGATCAGCATCGGAAATCCGGAGAAGGGATCGTATAAGGCTTGGCCGGCCTTGGCCATGCGCGTCGGGATATCCTCCTGCGGGCTCCGTCTGATCCAGGCCTGGAGGCTTGCGAGGCGGAGCTTGGCATCCAATTCCAGAATTCGACCACCGTAGGTGTCCCATTCCGGAAGCGGCGGAACGCCGAGAATGTTTTCAATGGGGTTCAGTCCGTAATCGAGCCAGCTATCCGCGGGATAGCGAATAAAATCGGCGCGCTTCGGCAAGCCGGCGAATCGTCCCTCTGTCGCAGCCTTCCCCGATGCCTCATAGTAAGCCGCATAGGCATTGAGTCGTTTCTGTGTCGGCAACGGCATCATGGATGTCCATGACGTATAGATCGCCGGCGGTTCACCCGCATCCGACTTGAGCAAGATCTCCCGTATTTTGGGCGCCGCCTTCAATTCGCTTTGCATCGGCCAGCGAAGGGACTGTTCCGCTTGATCGAGTGGGCGAAAGACCTTCGCCAGGCGGCCGAGGAGTCGGTCGTCGAGGTCGGCCCGCGCCAATAGGCCGCTGACAACGGCCGTGTCATCACCCACTGCATTAACCGCCAACATCTTAATGGAAAGATTTTTCGCATGACCCAAGACATGTCGCCACATGCCGAGATCCGTCACCAACCGGTCTATTCCCGATTCGATGTCCTGCCCGAACCCGTCCGCCACATACAACCGATGGGCGTGAAGGACCATGGGGCAATTGGGACTCATCGGCTCTCCATAGCCCCAATCCTCGAACGGCATGCCGAGCCACTGTTTGTAGCGGGCCACCGAGCGATCCGCCTGTTTCGCCAATGTGCGGACACTCGCCGCCTGCGCACGGAAGAGCGCGGCGGGGTCCGCCTCATGGTACCAGCCGGCCAGCGTTCTCTCGGCATCGCTTCGCGCACTGCGCTGCTCCTCTGGTCTCGTCAGGCAGGCGCCTGCCATGGCGAGATCCGATTTCTCGAACTTACGGATAGCGCCGGCCTGCGTTGCATTCTCACTGGTCCCGCGATCGAATCCCAGCAGGACCAGATAGCCGTTAGGGCCGCCTTCTTGCAGCGTTCGTTGCGGCGTAACGGTGAGATTCTGAAAGGCGGTAGTCGGGCGCTCCTCAATCCATATCCAGATAACTGCAGCCAGTCCCATGGCAATCAAGCCGGAGATGAAGATCGCCGAGATGAGAGCAACGAGCGAGATGATGATGGACCGAGTCGTTGAGAAACATGTATCAATGAGCCGGATTGCTCCCGATGTGATACGACTGGAGACAGAGGCGACCAAGGGCCTCCGAACTTTTGGTTTGGACGGGGTTATTCCAGTGCCGGCCGGCAGGGAATCGGCCGCCTGATCGCGCAAAAGCTCACCGGTCGCCATGACGGGAATTGTGGCTTCCGATGTAACGCTCGCGGTTTGCGAAGATGGTACCGGCGATGGATCCGAAGCAGGCTCATGACTCGGCTCCGATCCAGCCGATTCAGCCAATGCAGCGGGCTCGGCCGACTCATCATGTTTGGGTCTGTGGAGCCAACGAGCAAGCAATCCCGGCTTGGTCTGCTCAGAGGTGGACGGAGGAGATTGTCCATCCCAGAGGATATTGATCTCACGAGGCTCCGCCGTTTCATGAGCTGCGGATGGCGGGTCGGTTTCGGTCGGGGGAATGAGCGAAATCGTTTTCTCCAGCGCGAGGGCCGGTTCCTGCGAGATGGGTACGTCCGTCAGATCTTCCGGAAAAGCCGGCTGGTAATCCTCATCTGCGTCATGTAACGGAGCAATCGAATCGTCAGAAAGTTCCTGAGCCTCAGCGGCCGGCTCGCTTGCTACGACGCCTGGTTCGAACAAGACCGGCTCCGGTTCTCGATGAAGTGCGGACGACTTTGCCGCGTGACCCTGAGTCGGTGGATCGGCCACGGGCATGGCGTCAGCCGTGATGTCCGGCGAGCGAGGCTCTTCTTCGATGAGTTGGACCGGAATTGGCTCAATCGGAAGCGGCTCGGGCGGGCTAACCGGATCAGCCGGTGCCTCCTCGCATACGAGAGCCGGATCGATCGATTGAATGATCGGTTGCTCATGGGAGGAGTCGACCGGCTGTTCTTGAACCGGCTCCTGATACGTCAAAGGGGACGACGCAAGAGCGTTCTGTTCCTGTTCCGTCTCGGGAGCCGTGGAGGGTTCGTCGATTGCCAACGTGGCGTCGGTTGCTTCACCGGAGTCAGTCTTTGAATGAGAATGAGGCGCTGCTGCGTCATCGATGGCGGCAGGTAAGGAAAAGTCCTCCGGCACGGCGGCGAATTCCGGTTCCGGCTCATGTTGCGGAATCGGAACCGATTCTTCTTCCACCTGCTCCCAGGGCATGGGAATGGAAAGCGGCTGCCCTTCTGCAACCGGTTCGCTGATCGGCGTCAGCACCGGGTCCTCCGAGTCCACAG
>DATFFC010000087.1:0-3174 GCA_035250505.1 Nitrospiraceae bacterium
TTCGTGACGAACCGCCATGAATAATGCGGGCTAGACGCGTTTCCCGTGGGACTGGTCTGCCAAAAGAAGGATCAGCGGGAAGAGATCGGCATGTTGGCATGTACATCGACATGCGACTCACGGGATTCCGTAGGAATGGGCGGGAAGGGATGGGCATTGACCACGGCAAGGATCGCCGCCTGGTCCACATCGGCATCGCCCGAACTCCGCTCGATCTCGATGAGCTGCGCCTCGCCGTTCGTATATAGGCGGAAATGGACGATGGGCATACGCCGGACCGGGATTGGACGCAAAACGGCCCGGTCGAAATCAATCTGCCGGTGCAAGATCCCGTTGAGCATTTTCCAGTACCCCTGAGTTCGGTGCTGTTCGGCGTTTCCGAGCAAGTCCGTTTCTTCCGTCTTTTCCTCCAGCATGGCGCTCTGTAGTGCGTCTCCATGAACCGGCGAAGACTCAGGCTCTGCAGGCTCGAACGCCCTGCCGGCGAGATCCACCTGGGAGGGGCGAGATCCGTGATCGGCATAGCCGGGGACGGCAACGGTGACGAACAACGTACGGCGCGCGCGTTCCTCAAAGTGCAAGCCATGTTGCCGTGCGATGGCGATGTGCACAGGAGCGGCTTTTGGCGGATTGCCGAGCGAAGCCGAGATCGGACCCAACGCGACGGTCGTCGAAAGGATGCGACGGTCTGGATCCGGAAGCAACGGACTGACCTGCCGGACGAATGCGGGGCTTTCAAGAATCGCGACGAGCTGTTCGCCTCGTGCTGCCGCCTGATCATGCACCTGCACCGTCAGACTGAGCCCCCGATTGGTCGGCAACGAGCCGGACAATAAGGAACGTGGAATGTCGACGCGTATATCGACCGGTGCCAGTTTGGATGGGGCTCCCGCCGCGATTGAAGCAAGCAGAAAGCAGAGAGTCAGGCATCCCAGCATCATGGGAATCCTGAGGGGGATAGATCGCAAGGGTTCGGCGTGTCGGCGGCAGGCGGTGCAATATCGGTCATGAACCATCGATGTCTCCCGGGACAAAATGATGTGCATAGTGATCAGTACCACGGGTCGCCGTCTTGGCCCAGACATTTGAAGAATTTCGCACCGGAATCACGCAACGAGGTGGTACGGGGCCGGTGAATGATGCTATACGGATAGGAGCAGTGGCAGCAAGATCGAGAAGCAACATGGAGCAAAATTCTTCATCATCGCGTGACGTGGCCACTCTGGCAGGCGGCTGCTTCTGGTGTCTTGAAGCGGTTTATGATCAGGTCGAGGGTGTGGAATCGGTCGAGTCCGGCTACATGGGCGGGTCTCTTTCCGATCCGACGTATGAGCAGGTCTGTACAGGTACAACGGGACATGCTGAAGCCGTCAGAATTACGTTCGATCCGGCTCGAATTTCGTACCGGGAATTACTGGAAATATTCTTTGCCATTCATGATCCGACGACGCTGAACCGCCAAGGGAACGATGTCGGGACGCAGTACCGCTCTGTGATTTTCTATCACACGCCGGAGCAGCAACGAACCGCTGCCGAAGTCATTGCGGCGGTGACCCGAGAGAAGATCTATCCCGCCCCCATCGTCACCCAGGTGCAGGCGGCCACACAGTGGTACGAAGCTGAGGCCTATCACCAGGAATACTTCGCTCGAAACCCGCTGCAAGGCTACTGCTCCTATGTCGTCGGGCCGAAGGTGGCGAAGTTTCGCAAGCACTTCGAGACGAAACTGAAACGCTAGGAGCCGTGCGAGATAAGGCTTCCGTTACCTTCCGAACACCCGGACGATACTGTCTTTGATATCTTGCAGGAGGGCGGGCTTCTGCAGGAATTGATGCGGTTTGATGAGAACTTCAGCTTGTGGCGGGCAGAAAGGCCACTCAATTCGGCTCTTGCCTTGTATCTGGGCGACCACGGGCCCATTGGCATCGTCGGTCGGCCCATGCGTGATGATCAATGGATCCTTGGGATCCAGGATGCAGGTCTCCCCGTAGCCTTTGTCTTGGTAACGCTGCGGCTCGGACAAACGTACTTTGTGACTGCCGCTCGAAAACACCGTGTCTCCTTCTCGAATCGGTCCGGCGGGCGCCAGGCTGTACATGACCATTGGAGCTACGACAATAACGGCGGCCGCCAACCCGATCGACCATAAGGGCGGCTCAGCCGGCTTTGTGTCTTCTCTGTTCGGAGTCGACGAGTTCGACATGCGATAATTGAGATTATGTGGCCGATCGGGTAGCGGTCGGTTCGTGAGGACGCGTCCTTATGGTGTACTGTCCCATGTGTTCAGGGAATGCCAAGCGGGTCGGCCGCCATGGCTGGAAAGATTTCTTGTTGCATCTCATCGGATACTATCCGTTCCGATGTGTCGTTTGTCATTATCGATTTCGGTTACGACGCCGGTCGTGACCGGATGATTGCACCGTTGCATCAGCGCAACAGTGAGTCGAAACATTGCACCACTGGACCGTTGGGCCGTTTAAACGCTGCACCAGTTCAGACCGCCCCAAAATCAAACAATCGCCGATCGAGTAAAAGCGAAGGCGCGACGTTTGCCAGCGCCGCAGCCATGCTGTCCTGGCACCCAGGATATCGCTCTTCCCATGCCGCCAACATCGCCTTGACTTCCCGGCGTTTCAGGTCCTCTTGCGAGCCGCACAGATCGCACGGAATGATCGGAAACGCCTTCAGGGCCGCATACCGCGCCAGATCCCGCTCTCTCACATACGCGAGCGGACGAATGACGACGTGCCGGCCGTCTTTCGACCGGAGTTTGGGCGGCATCGCTTTAAGCTTGCCGGTAAAGAAGAGATTCAGCAAGAGAGTCTCCAGGATATCGTCGCGATGGTGGCCGAGCGCGATCTTCGTGGCTCCTAATTCCCCGGCCAGCCGGTACAGATGGCCGCGCCTGAGTCGAGAGCATAGGGAGCAGGTGGTGTCCCCTTCGGGAATCAGCCGCTTGACGACCGAATAGGTATCGCGGGTTTCGATGTGGAACGGGATGCCGAGGGCGGAGAGATATTCCGGCAAGACGTGCGCCGGGAATCCCGGTTGCTTTTGATCCAGATTGACCGCGATCACATCGAATCGGACGGGAGACCGGCGGCGCATTGACAGGAGGATGTCCAAGAGTCCGTAGCTGTCCTTTCCACCGGACAGGCACACCATGACCCTGTC
>DATFFC010000088.1:0-68160 GCA_035250505.1 Nitrospiraceae bacterium
CTGCGAGTCAAGACCAGCATGATCAGTCTTCCTTGACCGGATGCTCCATTACTGAATCATTTTCAGGAGGGTCGTATCAAAAATCCTGCTGAACGCCTGCGTCGTGGCTTCGACCGCCACCTGCTGCAGGCTGAGCTGTGCCACGACTGCGGCCAGGTCCGCATCTTCATTGTTCGACAAGGCCTGGCGGATCGTGGTCGTGGCCGTCTCCAGGGCAGTTTTCGTCACGTCCAGCCGGTTCGCCAAGGCGCCGATCCGGCCCTGTGCGTCGCTGATCTGCTGCGTCGCCAGGTCCAGATTGCCGATGGTCGCCTCGATCGCCGCCCCATTATTGCCTTCGAGTCCGACGAGCAAATCCCGCACGGTATCAAAAATGTTCGTCGTGCTCCCTGTAAAGATTTCGTTGCCGGGGATGAGAACCTGCACTGTTTGGTTGCGGCCGACGCCGATGGATTGACTTTCCGAGTTGCCCTGATACGTGACCGTGTCTCCCGAAGAGATCGCGAACGGAGCCGTATTGATTTCGGTACCGGAAAAAATCGATCGTCCCTCTACCTCGGTGTTGGCCAATTGCATCAGCTGCCGGTGAAGCTGGCGTACCTCTTGAGCGATGGTCGTCCGGCCCTGGGCCGAGGTGGTGTCGCTCCGGGCCTGAATCGTCAACTCGCGAATTCGGGTCAATAGGTTTTGTGTTTCACGAAGCGCGCCGTCCGCCGCCTCGACCCGCGCGGTTCCGAATTGGATGTTTCGAATCCATTGATCGGTCTGAGCAAGGGCCCCCTTATCGAGCACGATCTGTCCGAAGGCGGCCGGATCGTCCGACGGTTCCACCACCTTCTTTTGTGAAGAGATTTGCTGTTGGGCTTGGAGAATCTGCTGGCGCGACCGCTGGAGGTTGCCGAGGAGCGTCCCATAAATCTGCTGATCAGCGACTCTCATGTGCCCCCTCTTTCCTTGCGTCGCCCGTGCTACCGTTTCAACGTGAGGATGGTTTGCAGCAATTCGTCGGCGACGACGACGAGGCGCGATGCGGCTTGAAAGGCCCGTTGATACTTCAACAGGTTGACCAATTCTTCATCGAGCGAGACCCCGGAAATTTCGGCTCGATGCGCCTCCAGTTGCTCATGAATCATGTCCTGCGCGTTCAAGTCGCGCTCCGCACCCTGCACCGCGGAGCCGACACTCCCCGCAACAGACCCGTAAAATTCCTGGAACGTCACATTGCCGAGCGCCGCCAGGCTACTCGTTTGGAGGTTGCCGATCGATAAGGCGTTCGCATTGTTCCCCGGCACGCCGGCGGCCGTCGAAGATGCCGCAATCCTCTGAATATCGGTGAGCGTCACCTGCATGGTTGCAGCCGTGGTGCCGCTCGCCGAAAAGAACGCCTGACCCGTGGACCCGTCCAACCCATAGCCCCCTTGATGCAGACTGTTCACTTGGGTGACCACGGTGGAAGCCAATTGATCGAATGACGCCTGGACCGATGGAATGGTTTGATCCCGCACATCGAGCAGTCCTTTGAGGCGGCCCCCTGCAATAACCGAATTGAGCGGGATCGGGCCTCCTCCGCCGTCATATTGAACGGTCAGCAGGCCGCTGTTTGATGGATCCGCTGCACCGCTGAGCGCGTAGCTGCGATGTTTGTCCACCAGTACCTGCCCTCTGCCGATGAATACGCTGAGCCGGCCGGTGCCGTCATCGAGCGTCGAGATGTCCGCCAATTCGCCGAGCTGGTTCACCAGCACGCCGCGCTGATCCCGCAGGTCGTTGGCCTGCTGGCCGCTGAATTCAGCCCGACTGATCGACTGATTCAACTCCGCAATGCGCGACGCCAATTGATTGATGTCGGTGATCGTCTGACCGATTTGCCCGTCCAGCGCCTGCCGTTGCGCCGACAGTTCGACGGCCTGTTGATTGAATCGGCTCGCCAACGTCCCGGCCCTCGACAGCAGCACGGTTCGGGCCGTCGCATCGGATGGATTGGTTGCGACATCTTGCCAGGCGCTGAAGAACTCATTGAGTCCGGCTGCCAGACCCTGGCCGTTCGAATCACCGAACAAGGTTTGTACGCGAACGAGACCGTTGCGCGACGCTTCGAATTGTCCCCGGCGCTCGTGGGAAGCGGTAAGTTGGCGCTCCACGAATGCGTCGACCGAGCGGCGGATTTCGGATGCCTGCACGCCGCTTCCCACCTGGCCCGGCCGGCCGTTCTGGGGATCCGTTTCCGTCAGAATCGTCTCCTGGCGCGAGTAGCCCGGCGTGTTGACATTGGAAATATTGTGGCCGGTCACGGCCAATGCGCGCTGAAACGCCGCGAGGGCCGAGGTCCCGATGCCCATGAGTGGTGTGAGTCCCATCGTCTAGCCTTTGATGCCGACGCTCTGCGGAATTCCTTCCACGACGGATCCGGTCGGAGAATAAAGAGGCGCCGATTCGGCAGACCGCTGCCACAGACTCAGACTACCCTGCAGGAAAGCAAGCGACTGCGCGATCAGCGCGGCGTTGAGCCGATTCATTCGGTCGGTGGCGCCGATCAGTTCGATAAGGCCCTGTTCCTTCAGTTCGAGTTCGGCCGATAGCCGCTCCGAGGCGGCTTCCAAAGAGGCGGCAACTCGGCGACGCTCTGCTTCGAGGTCACGAATGACGTCCAACAGACGCGTCTTCCTGTCCGTGACATCTGAAAATTGACCGAACGACAGCGTCCGGATCGCCTGCTGCTCGTCCTTCAGCAGATCGTGAAATTGCCGGATGTTCTCGTGCATAAGATCCAGTACGCGATGGAGGTCGGCCGCACAAGTGGAGTCTTTAGGCATCGTTCACTCTCGTTGGATACTGCCGACCGGGGCTTGCATAGGCTCGAAAGCCTCCGTTCGACGCATGAGATGTATTAAAGGACGGAATCGACGAAGAGCTGCCTGATCATGGAATCGCCGACCTTCTTGCCGTCGATCGTGTACGTTCCGGCCTCCACCGATCGACGGATCTGCTCCACACGCGCTTCACGCGCAGGATCCGGCCGGTCGACCAGCTCCTTGATGTGTTGCAGTTCCTTGGCATGCTCCGAGATCTGGATGCGATCCTGCTGTCCGCCGCTCGCCTGGGGCGCTTGCTTGCTCTGGGTCCGATCAACCTCGTGAACCCCTAACAAAAACTTGGCAAGTTCCGCCCGGTTGTTTCGTCCTATCTCCATAACCGGCTCCTCTCTGCTCGTTTGAAGGCCGAGCACGAAGCTTGTTCCCCGTCGCTTCCCTTCTCGGCTGAAACGAGGGGAAACTTGAGCAGGAGAGCCGGAATTATTTGCCGGGGAGGTGCTCCTCTATGAAGCGGCTCAAACCGATCCCCCCCGCCTCGGTCGCGAGGCGCGCAATTTCTTGATCGTAAAAGGAATACCAGACCTGTTCCCCCTTCCGATCCAGAAAGCCTGTCGGAACGGTTTCTCTCATGGTTTTCAAGAGATAGGAAAGGAAGTAGGTCTCAAACTGCTGAGCCGCCTCACGCACCGAGTGGCCTGAGTCGCGGTGGAGCAACTCTTCCCCCTGCCGAAGGGCATCCGGCGACGGAGCCGAAATAGCGTCAAACTGATTCCACTGATGCAGGGACCCAATGATGTTTGTATCCATTTGATATACGGTGCTTGCGTTAGACTATTTCAAGATTTGCTTGAAGTGCCCCCGCTGCCCGGAGCGCCGAGAGGATGGCCACGAGGTCACGCGGCGTCACGCCGACGGCGTTGAGCGCCCGGACGACATCCCCCAAGGTGACCGTCTGGTCTACCACCATGAGGCGTGACTCTTCTTCCTTCACATCGGTCTGCACGTCGGGCGTAATCACGGTCTGCCCTTGACTCGACCCGATCACCGGAGCCAGCGGCTGGGACACATTCAAGGTATTCTTCACAGAAATGGTCAGATTGCCGTGAGAAATGGCACAGGTGGAGAGGCGCACATGCTCTCCTAATACGACCGTGCCGGTCCGTTCGTTGACGACGACCTTGGCTGGAACATCGACCGCCACGTCGAGACCCTCCATGGCAGCGATATATTCCACTACCCGCCCATGGAATGGAGCCGGCAGCGACGCCTTTACCAATCCCCCGTTCACCGCGACCGCCGTGCCCTTGCCGAACGTCCCTTCAATCGCTTCGGCCGTCCGGATTGCCGTCGTAAAGTCCGGATGCCTGAGCAAGACGGAAACAGTGTCCCACGAATCCAAATCGACGACGACTTCCTTTTCAACGATCGCTCCTCCCGGCACCACTCCCGCCGCCTGGTGATTCTTGCTCACGGTCGAACCGCCGGCGCCTCCCGTCCCTCCGAGAAATCCGCCGATCGAAACCGGCCCTTGAGCCACGGCATAGACCTGCTGGTTCGGCGCTTTCAAAGGCGTGAGCAGCAGCGTGCCCCCCTGCAGACTTTTCGCGTTGGCCATGGAAGACACCACCGCGTCCACCGTCATGCCGGGCTTGATGAAGGGCGGCAGCTTGGACGTGACCATGACGGAGGCGATATTGCGCGTGAGCAATTGGATCGGATCGATCACTAGATTGATGCCCATCTTGTTCAACATGGACATCATGGCTTGGATCGTGAACTGGCCGCCGATCACTTGGTCGCCCGTTCGATCCAATCCGACGACCAGTCCATATCCGATCAATTGGTTCTCGCGGACTCCCTCGATACTCGCGACGTCCTTGACCCGTACGGCTTCGGCCGGCGTGCCGGACCAAATGGAGATCATGATGAAGGCAAGCGCACCGATCAGGAGCCGGCCCGCCGATCCAGGCCGGCCCGCGGCCGGAGGCTGCTCGACCTGAGCTTGAGGCGGCGGCGTTTTCGGAGCGGTCAGGTATGGCGGATCGATCGTGGCCGGTCGTACCACGCCGCTCAACATCATCAGACGCAGCGATTGCATCACTAACTGGCGTCGCTGTTTCCGTCCCTGGATTGTCTCCATGCTGCTCCTTCGCTGGTTAGCTGCTCATTAACACAAGAGCCTATGGCCTATAGCTGATGGCGAATAGCACAAATGAAAACAAGGAGAGATGTCTAGGTCTGTGCCATACGCTATATGTCATTTGCCATTAGCCATCTGTTCTTGTCTTGTTCGTGCCATCAGCCATACGCCATCAGCTATCTGCTCCTGTCCCACGGCTAAAACGGGTAGATCCAGTCCAAGATCCGCACCAGCCATCCGGGTCGCTGCACATCATCGACCACGCCCAGCCCGGAGTACTCGATCTTCGCATCGGCAATCGCCGTCGATTGCACGGTATTCTTCGTATCGACATCGACGCGTCTGACCAGTCCTCCGATGACCATGATTTGCCGTTCCGAATTGACGGTAACCTCGCGACGCCCTTCGATGCGCAGATCCCCGTTCGGCATGACTTGAGTGACAATGGCGGAAATCGTTCCAGTGAGGGTGTCCTCGCGATTGGTGGCGCCTTTGCCGCCGAACTTATTCTTGGCACTGGCGTCGATGCTGAAGCCACGCGTCGCCTCCGCTCCCAGCCGGAAGCCGGGAATACCGACGTAGCCGACTCCCCCGCTGCCGGTGAGGCTGTTGGAGATCGTTGAATCTCGTTCGGCGCTGGTGTCCGCGCTCTTGGATCCTTTGTGTTTTTCCGCAATTTTGATCGTGATGATGTCGCCGACCCGCATAGCGCGCAGGTCTTCATAGAGATAGGCGCGGCCGTTTTCCTCCTGCCAGAGCGATCCCATCGTCTTCGGCGGCGGCAGGGGCGGCACTTCCAGTTTCTCTTTCGCGGTAGGCGATGAATGACAGGCTCCTAGGAGAACGGCGCTCAATATGATGAACGACACCGTCCGGCAAGCCGCGGTCCTCATGGTTTTAGAAGTCAACGCGCACCACCCCCGGGCCGACGACTTTGGCCCGCACGTCCTTGCCCGAATCCGTGTTCGAAACCGTCACGGACTGCCCCAGTTCACCGTTGCCTTTGGTAACGCCGGCCGTTTGGATTGTCAGCCCGGCCGTTCTGGCCTCGATCATGACGCGATCACCTTTGCGGACGATGAACGGGCGCCGCAAGGAGGTCGACCGGATCGGGATCTGCGGAGGCAATGGCCGGGATGCGGCCTTCCCGACCACTTCTTGAGGGTCCGTCGCATAGGGAGATCTGAGATCGGACAAGGCGATACGTGTCGTAACCACATCCCCCGTCTCAATCTCTTCATCGGCTTTGATGAGCCGGACGGGTGTCAGCACGTCCACATAGGCCGCCACCTCGGTCGTCGCCTCGATCGTTCGATGAAAGACTCCGTTGATCGCGACATGAACCTGAAACACGCGCCGTCCGACGCTCTCGTCGCTGTCCGTCGAACCGACCGCAAACGTGACCGCCCCGGCCGGCACGCCGATCGGTTGTTGCGGCTCGCCGAGGGTGACACGGACCTCTTGCACTTTACCGGCAAACTGCCGCTCCAGATGATGTTGGATCGCTTTGCGGATCTGGTCCGGATAGATCACTTGGCGGGCGCGCGCGCGCGCCGGTTTTGATGGAACTCCGTTGGGCTGTCCGTCGGTCGCGGACGTCTGTATGCTCTGATGAGCGTCGGCTGCGGCGACCACACCCATCGCTCCCCAGACGGAGCCGCTTGCCAGGAGTGCAATACTGATGATGGACGAAAGCATCATAGGGTGATCCTTTTCCTCGTCTCCGCCTTACCGGCGAATGTTGTTCGCAATGGCCATCATCTCGTCGGATGCTTGAATGGTCTTGGAATTGATCTCATAGCTCCGTTGCGCGATGATCATATTCACCATTTCTTCGGCCAGGTTCACGTTCGAGCTTTCGAGGAATCCCTGCTGGAGGACACCGAAGCCGGTGGAAAACCCGCCGGTCCCCTGCAACGGCGGACCGGACGCAAAACTATCGAGAAACAAATTATTGCCCATGGAGACGAGGCCGGAGGGATTGTCGAACCGCACCAACTGAATCTGCCCGACCTGCGACGCCTGCGTCACGCCGGGCAGGAGCACCGACACGGTCCCGTCTTGGCCGATGTCGATTTTCAGAGCTCCCGAGGGAATCGTGATGACGGGCGTGAGTTGATCCCCGTCGCCGGTGACGAGATTTCCGACGTTGTCCCGTTTGAAGGACCCGTTTCGCGTGTACATGATCGTCCCGTCGGGGCGCGCTACCTGAAACAGTCCCGGGCCGTCAATGGCCAGATCAAGCTCATTGTTGGTTTGCCGCATGTTTCCTTGCATCCATTCCTTGGCGACGGTCATCGGCCGAACGCCCGCACCGATCTGCACGCCCACCGGAAAGACGCCGACGTTGGATGCGTTTGTGCCGGGCAGCCGCTGGATTTGGTAGAGCAGATCGGCAAACTCCGCTCGGCTGCGCTTGAAGGCGCTGGTGTTCACGTTCGCCAGGTTGTGGGCGATCGTATCGACGTTGATCTGTTGCGCCGTCATGCCGGTCGCGGCGGTCCACATCGCTCGAATCATCTGTTCCTCCTATCCCGCATGCGGCCTACTGGACGCGGCCGACGTCATGAATGGCCGTCTCGGCCATTCGATCCAAGGTCTGCATCAGTTTCTGGGCGGATTCGTAGCTGCGCATTCCCTGAATCATCTTCACCATCTCGCCCAGCGCGTTGACATTCGATTCCTCAATATGCCCGGACTGCACTCGCGGATGAGCCGCGGTCTGTGGTTGGCCGCCGGCGAAAAGCCCTTCCATATGCTTCTGCGGCATCTTTTCGGGAACAAACTCGACAACCTTCAGGGTTCCCACCGGCTTGCCGTCGACCTGGATCGCTCCTTCATTGTCGATGTGAATGGTGCCGGGCGGAATCTTGATCTCCCCCTTCAGGCCCATGACCGGATAGCCCAAGTTCGATACGAGCCGGCGTTTGCTGTCGAGTGAGAACATGCCGCTTCGGGTGTAGCGCGGGCCCTGAGGTGTCTGGACTTCGAAAAATCCGCTTCCATCCACGGCGAGATCCAAGGGGTTGCCGGTGATGCGGATTCGGCCCGCTTCGAACGACGTGGACAAGACATGCGGTTGGACGAACACACGCTCCGACGACCCTGCCGGCCTGGTCATCATCGACTCTGCCAGTCCCGATCCGTCGAGGGAGGCCGGGGCCGCCAGACCGGCGCGGCCGAGAAGGGTATGGAATGTCTGCTCGTCCTGCTTGAACCCTGCTGTGTTGACGTTGGCCAAATTGTTGGCAAAGACTTGGAGTTGGCGTTCCTGAGCAATGGCTCCGGAGAGAATCGGATAGATGGCTCGGTTCATAGCGTCAGCTTTCTGTCAAACATGGTTCCGGTGTTGTGTCTAGCAATCGATATGCCACAGTGGACGACTCTGTGATGGCCTGAATGAACAGCGAAGCAACCGGCAGGCCGTGCGGCAATCAGTCGAAAAGTCCCGCTTTTGATGCCCGCGCTATCGTGTCGATGTCGATGAAGCAGCGAGCGAGAGGAGAAGACGATACCAACGGGGAAGAGTTTGCCATCCTGCGCGGAAAACTTTACCTAGCGGAGAATTGACAGAAGTGCAGTGGGAGGCTGCGTCACTGAATCGGAACGCCGGTCAACGATTCGGAGGATTGCGTAGTGGGGTTGCTCGGTGCTCCATACACCACATAGCTTTCGGTCCTGGCGTGCGTAACCGCGTGTGTCGCCAGGTCCAACAGTCCTGCCGCATCCGTCGTATCCAAGGACAGGCCGATCCCGATCCGGCTGGTGAGAAAGAGCTCGCGTCCTTCCAGAATGAAGGGCAATGAGATGGTCGCCTGCATTTTCGTCGCCACAGCCTCGACCTCGGATCTCTCGGCAATGTTCTCTATCAGCGCGGCAAACGAGCGGTCCCCCAGCCGCGCGACGGTCTCCGTCGTGCGCAGCGCGCTTTTCAACCTGGCCGCCTGGACGCGATAGAGCAAATTACCATGGGGTGCTCCGTGCCGATTTGCTTCCGGAGCAAAATGGTCCAACTCCACCATGAGAATCGCCACCTGCCGGCCGACTTTCCTGGCACGCAACAGCGCTTGGCCGACGAGCGTCATGAACAGACGTTTCGTCGGAAGGCCCGTCACTGAATCATACGTGGAGAAAGCCGGAGGCTCAGCACGGACACGATCGGTCCATGGGAACAGTTTGACGCGCTTCAGGAGGAAGAACAACCCGGCCGACAAGAGGCCCGCGCTGCCGACCGCCCAAGCCAGGTGATGGGATTTCTCGGAACTGTCGGTGACGTATCGTTCAAGACCCCGGCAGGCCTGCAGCATCGCCATTGCGCGGCCGGGCCAGATCCATGCGGAGCGAGAGGGCACCTGGGGATCGGACTCATGCTCATCGGGACGGCGTGATCGTGACATCGTACTCAACGAATGGGGGGATTTCGGAATAGTCCGCTCTCCTCAGAGTATCGGCGGGCGATAGCGAAAACTGTAGCTAGACTGATTGACACGATAGTCGTTTTCCGCTGCGAAATAGATCGCTTTCGCCAACCTGCTGAACGAAAGCAGCGCGGGTTCGGCTTCAACGAATTGTTAGGTGTCAACCTTGCGGGGCAGCCAAGCGTAATGCTTTGGCTTTACCGTCAAGCATGTACCAACAGTTCTTGGTCAGTGCGGATTGCTTTTCAATGTTCACGTCCGTGATTGCATCGGCGCCAAGCGCGTATGCAGCAAGCTTGAGGTCAAGAAGTACCGCTTGCTCAGCCGGGGCCGTTTCAACGAAACTCCGATGGCAACGACCTGCATCTACCTCACCTAGAACTTGCGCGCCACTTGGCGCTACATTCATAACTTTGATGGTCTGTGATGCGGCTCGCTGATCTCCAAGGCTAGCGTAGGACATGTCGTTGCCAACGCGCATGTTGGAGCTGTAAGTAGCGCAGCCCGAGAGGCCGGCAACGAGAGCAAGCATGGATGCTTTGAAAACGGAGTTCATGAATATTCTCCCCTGTTGACACCTAACGACCTTGCGTCTGAGCTGCGACGGGGTCGCCTGCACAGACCGCTTGGACCGCAGTTCATGCCTTCGGCTTTGGAACAGCACCGGAGAGATGCGCCTCAAGCGTGTGTAGCCAACGCTTCTCGGTCACTGTTAGTTCACGTGACTCGCGCGCCAGCACCACGAACAATGACGAAAGCCCATCCCACCGCGTGGGTTCGCCATACTTCCCCCTCACTCGATGAGGCGGATTGGCCTCCAGATACTCCACCTTCTCTCGAGCACTCTTGCGTGTGTTGCACTTCCCACACGCTGTCGCGAAGTTCGAGGGATCGTGCGCACCGCCTCTCGCATACGCGTGAACGTGGTCGACACAAGCACCGAGTTCGTCAAGCAAAGGCGAAGCGTCTCGACGCCAGTTCGGATGAAAGTAGGCCAATTGCACATCCGGCAGACGAGTGATCACAAACTGTCCCGCGTACTTGAACGCCAAGTGAAAGATGGTTGGGCGGTGGCACAGCGCGCAGATCCACCCGTCGCGAAAGTAAACAGCCGCCGCCGTCTCGACGGGGATCGCCGGCCTTGGGCTCTTCGGCATCTTCAGGTCTCCGGTGACACGTCTGGCTAACGTCTGAATTAAGCCGCGCCACGAGTCGACATCGGCTTGAATGAATTGTTAGGCATTGGTCGCATTTTCATGCGATGTGCTTGTTTTTAATTTTGGTGTGCGACATCGCTGTCTCTGATGGCTAACTATTAATTAAATGAGCCGCGACGTAGGCATTCAGCTTAGCGGCCTATCCCAATAGTGCCTTGGTCTACGATCAAGGAACAATCGGAGACGCCATCCGCACTTACGTACTCTCAAAGAATGCAGATGCCGGTGCATCATTCGCCGCAGTAGAAAGGTCAATGTCGGACAGGCTCCTAGGTTCCCACCGGCTGGAGTCTGGCCTTCAAATGCAGAATAGCCTTGGAGTGGATCTGACAGACGCGGGATTCGGTGACTTTCAGAATCTGTCCGATCTCCTTCATCGTCAATTCTTCGAAGTAGTACAAGGTCAAGACCAGCCGCTCCTTCTCGGGCAACTCCTGAATGCTCTGGCAGAGGATTTGCCGTTCCCGGCCATTTACCAGGGACGCCAGCGCATCCGGTTGGCTGGAATCGGTCAAGAAGCCCAACGTTTGATACCCGTCCTGGTCCTTGACGCCCAAATCTTCCAGGCTCACGACGACCGCGCCGCGTGCGCGGGTCAGGAATTCATCCAACTCATGAAGCGACATTTTCAGTTCCGCCGCCACCTCCTCGTCCGTCGGAGGACGGCCGTGCCGATTCAGCAACTCGGAATAGGTCTTCTGCAGCAGCGCAACCCGCTCATGGACCGAGCGCGGGATCCAATCCATGGATCGGATCTCGTCGAGCATCGCGCCGCGGATGCGAAATTCGGCATAGGTCTTAAATTTGGCCTCGCGTGTCGGGTCATACTTGTCCATCGCGTCCATCAGGCCGATGATGCCGACCGACACGAGGTCCTCGGCGTCCAAATAGGCCGGCAATCGAAAGGCCAAGCGATGGGCCATGGACCGGATCACATGGGCGAATTCTTGGATAACCCGCTCGCGGTCGGTGTGGAGAACGTTCTGTGAGGATCGAGACTGTGAGGGATCGGCTCGATTCATAGGCCTCTTCGCTGTTTTGGATTCAGACCGTGCGCAACAAATGTTGCCAGAGAAACTGGACCGTGCCCTTGGGAAGATCGGGCACCGTCAGCCGGTCCACCGAGTCGGTCAACGAGACGAACGCCCGGCTCGACGGCGCCTGCGGGTATCGATCCAGCACGGCCCGCTGCTGAGTCACCGCCAGGGGAAGATAGTCATCCAGCGGGACGGCGCCGAGATAGTCGATGGAGATCTGCAGGAAGCGGCCGACCGCCACCTGAAGCTTGGAAAACACGCGGGCCGCTTCACTCGGACTTTTGACGAGATTCACCAGGACATGGAAGCGACGCTCACGATACTGGCGATGCAATACTTTCATCAGCGCATAGGCGTCGGTGAGCGACGTCGGCTCCGGAGATACCACCACGACGATCGATTGCGCGGCGGCGGCAAAGAACGTGACGTTCGACGAAATTCCCGCGCCGGTATCGATCAACAGTACGTCGAACATGTGGGCGATCTGTTCGATCTCCGCCTGAAGGATCACATGTTGCGTCTGCGTCAACGAGGTCAGCTGCGGCATGCCGGAGCTGGCCGGAAGAATGCGGATGCCCGACGGTCCCTCCAGCATGATATCGGCCAGCGAGCGGGCGCCCGACAAGACGTGTTCCAGCGTGTATTTTGGGGCCAGTCCAAGCAGGACATCGATATTCCCCAGCCCGAGGTCGGCGTCCAGCACGAGGACTCGTTTCCCGGCCCGCGAAAGCGCGATCGCCAAATTGGCGACCACATTTGTTTTCCCGACGCCGCCCTTTCCGCTGGTGACGGTCATTACCCGCGGCGGGCGCGTCCCGCCCCCCGTCTGAATCACACCTGGCTGCATCGCCAGCGTGAAATTACTCATGATGATGCTCCCTCCCTGACGTGACGGAACCCGCTTCATCGTACGCCTGGCCGGCGATACTGCGCCCATGAGCCGCCCGGGAACCGAACGCATCGTTCGCGGCATGGGAGGTGGAATTTTCTTTACCGGACACGGCGGCGCCCAGGATGAAGTCGACCAGGCGATCCGGCAAGGCCGGCGCCAAGTCTTCCGGCACCCGCGGTCCGGTTCCCCAATAGGACAAAGGGACTCCGCTGCGATGCGCGGCCTCAAAGATGCTGCCATAGCCCGACGTCTCATCCAATTTGGTGAACAGCACGCGCAACCCAGGCGCGTCGATGCACCGAGCCATGGCGGCATCGATGTCCTGAATGCGGGTGGTGGCGGACAGGACCAGATGAACTTCAAGCTGATAGGGCAAGCCCGTGAGCGCCGTCCACGCGTTCCATGGTTCCGGATGACGGGGATTGAAGCCCGGCGTATCGACCAATACCAACTCCGTATGGGCCAATTGCCCGATGCAGTCCCGCGCCTCATCGCAGGTCGATGCGGTCATCAGTTCGATTCCCAGAACATTCGCATAGAGACGAAGCTGCTCGACCGCCGCCGGCCGATAGTTGTCGATCGTCACCATGGCCACCGAGCGCTTTTCCTCCAAGCGGTACTGAGCGGCTAATTTCGCGATGCTCGTGGTTTTCCCCACTCCGCTGGGTCCCACGAACAGGGCGATCTTCCGACTGTCTTCCGCGTCCAGAAGCGGCCCGGCCGATCGGAGACGCGTCGCGAGCACGCCGCGCAGCAACTGAAGCAGGAAATGCGACGCCGTTCGATCAGGGTCCCGCAGGGTCTGTTGCAACTCACGCAAGCACTCATACGCAGTGCCGTGACGGAGTCCCTGAGTGAGCAATCCGCCATAGACATCCTGCAGTGAACGGGACAGGTCGCCTGGTACGTGATGGTCCGCAGCCGGACGGTGCCTCGCAGGTCCCTCTTCCAGAGGGAACCGATTGTCCGCCTCCGAGAGCGGAACGTGTCGCGGCGCGACGGCGGGGGCCGCCGGGTGCACGGCCTGGTCCAATGCAGCCTGAAAACTCCGATTGACCGAGGACTCAACCGGGCTTCGCGCTCCGTTCACCGCCGGGGCAGGTCCTGCATCCAGGCGGGAATGGTCCGCGATTTCGGCTGGCTCCTCCTCGATCGCAGCCATGACTTCCAATGCCGAGCTTCCGAGGACGCCGAAGGCATTGCCCCACTTGCGCACTCGCCTGCTCGAGAGGATCACCGCGTCCGGCCCCAACTCTTGCTTGATGGCGCGAATCGCTTCATGCATGGACGCGGCATAGAACGTTCTGACTTTCACGCGAGGCTCCTGGTTTCAGCCGGCTCTAGGTCCAGTCGCACCGTCTCCACCGCCTGCAAGCGTACGATGCTGTCGATCTCGTTCAGCCCCAGGACCGGGACCGCATGGAGGATGCGGTCGGTCAATCTGCGAAGATGGCGGCGCAAGGACGGCGAGCACAGAATGACCGGCTGATGCCCGCGACTCGCCATCCGTTCAGCCGCCTGTTTGAGCGCCGCCAGCAATTTCTGGGACACGAGCGGATCGACGTTCCAGGCGCCGCCCTGGGGCGCGGTATTGACTTGCTCTGCCAATGTCCTGTCGAGCCGTGGATCCAATCCGATGACTTGCAACGTCCCGTCCATACCCACGTACTGCCGGGTGATGGTCCGTCCAAGGGCCTGCCGGGCGACTTCAGTGAGGATGTCCGGATCTTTGGTCGAGCCGGCATGATCGGCGATGGCTTCGAGAACCGAGCGTAAGTCCCTAATGGGAACCCCTTCGCGCAACAGATGCGCCAGGATCCGGACGACGCTTCCCAATGAGAGGAGATTCGGCACCAGTTCCTCCACGAGCTTCGGATGGCTCTTGGCCAGTTCGTCTAGCAATCCTTGGACCTCCTGTCGGCCGAGCAGTTCGTGGGCATGGCGTTTGACGATTTCCGAGAGGTGGGTGGCGATGGCCGATACGGGATCGACGACCGTATAGCCCGCCAATTGGGCCTGTTCGCGCTGATGTTCCGGCAGCCAGAGGGCCGGCAGGCCGAAGGCGGGCTCCTTTGTGGCGATCCCATGCACCACATTTTTCTGGGCGGTGCCCGGGTCAATTGCCAAGACATGTGACGGCATGACGTCAGATTTGGCGATTTCCACGCCTTTGATCATGACGGCGTATTCATTTGGGCGCAGTTGGAGGTTATCTCGGATATGAATCGGAGGGAGGACGAACCCCATAGTTTCTGCAAATTGGCGCCGGAGTCCTTTCACCCGGTCCAAGAGCGCTCCGCTCTTCGTGCCCTCCACTAAGCTGATCAACCCATAGCCGACCTGCACTTCCATCAAGTCCAACGGCGTGACCCGGGTGACCGCCTCTTCGGCGGGCGGCGCCGCAGCCGGTACCTCCGCCTCTCGAGCGAGCGCTGTCTGGCGCGTATGCAGTTGGTAGGCGACCCATCCGACCGTGCCGCCGAGCACCAGAAACGCGAGATGCGGGAGGCCGGGCACGAGTCCCAGGGCCAGCAAGATGCCCGCTGCCGTCCCGACCGCTTTCGGTGAGATCAGGATTTGCCGGGTAATCTCGAATCCCAGATTGGCCTCCGACGCCGCGCGGGTCACGACGATACCGGCGGCGGTGGAGACGATCAAGGCCGGTACCTGGGCGACCAGTCCTTCGCCGACAGTCAGCAAGGTATACGTTTGCGCGGCAGCGGCAATCGTCATCCCCTGCTGCAGGACGCCGATGGTCAAGCCGCCGAGTATATTGACCAGCGTGATGATGACGGCGGCGACGGCATCGCCGCGAACGAATTTGCTGGCACCGTCCATCGAGCCGTAGAAGTCCGCTTCTTCCGCGATTTCCCGGCGCCGGCGGCGGGCTTCCGTATCGTTGATCAGTCCGGCATTCAAATCGGCATCGATGCTCATTTGCTTGCCGGGCATGGCGTCCAGGGTAAACCGCGCCGCCACTTCGGCCACCCGGCCGGCGCCTTTGGTTACGACGACGAAGTTGATGATGACGAGGATGAAGAAGACGATCAGGCCGACCGTGTAATTCCCTCCGACGACGAAATTCCCGAACGCGTGAATCACCTCGCCGGCCGCCGCGACACCTTCGTTGCCGTGCAAGAGGATCAGCCGCGTGGAGGCGATATTAAGCGACAGTCGCAACAAGGTCACCATCAACAGAATGGAAGGAAAGACGGAAAACTCGAGCGGCTTCCGCACCTGCATGCCTACCAGCAGGATGATGATAGAGAGCGTGATGTTGAAGCTCAGCAGCAGGTCGAGGATGAATCGTGGAAGCGGCATTAGCATCACCATAAGAATGGCGACGACGCCGACCGACATCAGAACGTCGGGATGTTTGACCAACGCGGTCGTGGGCACGGACGTGCTGCTCTGATTCATTTAGTTTCCCTACACGTCCATCTGCGGAGAGACCTTCCCCCGCACTCGATAGACAAAGGCCAGAATTTCCGCGACCGCGCGATACAAATCGGCGGGCACTTCCCGGCCGATTTCAACCAGCTTGAAGAGCGTCCGGGCGACCGGCTTGTTCTCCACGATCGGAATGGCGTGCTGGCGTGCGATTTCCCTGATCCGGGCGGCGATGAAGCCGGCGCCTTTGGCGACGACCACCGGCGCCGCCATGCGGTCGGGCTTGTATTGGAGCGCGACCGCTATTTCCGTCGGGTTCGTGACGATCACGTCGGCCGTCGGCACGGCCGTCATCATGCGCCGGCGGGCCATCTCCTTTTGCATGCTGCGCACGCGTCCCCGCAGCAGCGGATCTCCTTCCGCCTCGCGATGCTCCTCCTTGATCTCTTCCTTGGTCATGCGTAGGCTGCGTTCCCATTCATAGCGTTGATAGGCATAGTCGAGCAGGCCGATGACGGTGGCGGCGCAGGCCATCAAGAGCGCCGCTTTCAACGTGATCCATCCGACCGCCAGGAGAAGACCCTGCAGCTCATACTGGGTCAGTTCCGGGAAGCGCGTCATTTCGTGCCGGAACGCCAGGAACCCGGTTCCGCCGATCGCCGCGATTTTCAGCAAGGCCTTGAGCGACTCGGTCACCGAACGTAACGAGCACAGCCGAGCCAGCCCCTTCATCGGATCCAACCGCGCCGCATCCGGCTGCAGCGCGTCGCGGCGCCACAGGAATCCGGTCTGGGCGAGATTGGCCCCGATGCCCACGACGGCGATGCCGGCCATCAGCGGCGCCAAGAGGACGAACACATCGGCGCCGATTCGGCCCAACAGGAGGTGGAGATGATCGAGGGTCAATGCGCGGCGGGCGGATTCGTCCGTCGCAAGCGTCAGCCATGCTTGAAGCATGGAGGTCAGCGCGCCGATGGCCGGCATGGTCAGCCAGTACAACAGCCCCACGCTCGCCAAGATTGCGGCGGCGGCGGCCGCATCGCGGCTGACGGCCACTTGACCCTTCCGCCGCGCCTCCGCTTTGCGCTTCGGAGTCGCCCGTTCAGTCCGATTGTGTCCCGATTCAGCCACGGCCCAACCTCTGGAGCAGGCCGGAGATGCTCTCCATCAGCTTCATAAATTCGCCCTCGAACAGGTTCAGCGAGTAGGGTAGCGCCAACCCCATCACGAAGAGGCCGGCTCCGATCGTGAGGGGAAAGCTCAGCACAAACACGTTCATCTGCGTCACGGCTCGTCCCAACATCGCCATGCTGACATTCACAATGAGAATCGTACAGAACACAGGCGCGGCCAACTTGAGCGCCACGACAAGCATGTCCTGTGTCAACCGGATCACGTCAATGGCGAGATCGTGGGACAACGATGCGCCGAACGGGGGCACCAGCTCGTAACTCATCCCGATCGCCCGGACGATCATCAGGTGCGCATTGACCGACAAGAAGAGCAATGAAGCGGTGATCACATGAAACTGGCCCATTAACGGCGTCTGTTGATGTGTGGACGGATCGAGCAACTGCACAATGCTGAAACCCATCTGGCTTCCCACCAGTTCCCCCGCCACCTCGAAACCAGAAAATAGTAGGCGTACCGCCAATCCGATGACCATGCCGATCAGGAATTCACTGATGATCCCCGCCACGACGACCGCCGGATTCTGCGGGAGCGGAGGGAGCGGGACGACCGGCGCCAGCGCGAGGCCCAGCATGGCGACCAGTGCGGTTTTGACCGTCATCGGGATCGACCGACTGTTCAGAATTGGAAAGGCGCTCACGAGACCGGCAATACGAACGAGCAGGACCGTATAGGCCTGAAAATGCGGCAATGCCCAGTGAAGCGTTTGGCCGAGCTGCATCAAACGGCGCCTTTCGCGGACAAGTCCAGAGTTCTGTCAGTGGGCATAGAGCGGAATGTTCGTAATCAACTGGGTCATGAAGGTGATCAGGACGCCCATCATCCAGGGCAGGAACAGTAGAAGGGCGCCGAACACCGCCACCACCTTCGGCACGAAGGATAGTGTGGCTTCGTTGATCTGTGTCATCGCCTGAAAGATGCTCACCAAAAGTCCGACCACCAAACTCAACCCCAGCATCGGAGCCGATACAAGGAGCGTTGTCTCGATCGCCTGCCGTCCGATTTCCGTCACCATCTCTGGGGTCATCTTGAACTCGTTTCTCTTGAATCGTCGCTCGGATCTCGCGTAATCGGAGTGTCGCTCATAGCTCTCTAGCAAGAACGGATGATAAGAACTGCCGGCTCACCGCCTCGCCGGCGCGCACAAACGTGGCGCTCGTTATTCCTCACGCCGTGCGCCTACACAAAGCTTTTGACCATTGAGCCCACCACCAGATACCACCCGTCCGCCAAGACGAACAAAATGAGTTTGAACGGCAGTGAAATGACGACCGGCGGTAAGAGCATCATGCCCATCGACATCAGGACGCTGGCCACGACCATATCCACGATCAAGAAAGGGATGTAGATGAGGAAACCGATTTGGAACGCGATACGCAATTCGCTCAGCATAAAGGCCGGGATCACGATGTGCGTCGGCACTTGATCCACGGTCTCCGGCTTCTTGAGATGTGCCAGATCCACGAAGAGTTCCAAGTCTTTGTCCCGCATTTGTTTCAACATGAATGCGCGAATCGGTTGGATGCCCTTATTCCACGCCTCTTCATAGCCGATGCGCTCCGCCATCAAGGGCTGAACGGCGTCCTTGTAGACGGCGTTTCCGACGGGCGCCATCACGAACAGCGTCAGAAACAGCGCGAGACTGATCAGGACCTGATTGGGCGGAACCTGTTGGGTGCCGAGCGCCTGACGTAAAAACGAGAGTACGATCACCATTCGTGTGAACGAGGTGACCATAATGAAGAGGGCCGGCGCGAGCGACAGGACGGTCAGGAGCGCCAGGATCTGGAGCACCACCGCCGTCTGCTTGGGACCCTGCTGTCCCAAATCGATCGTGACGGAAGGGCCCTGAGCCAAGGCCGGTGCGCCCTGGAGCAGCATGAGCCCCGCCAGCAGGAGACAGGAAATCCACAGGAAAGAATGTGGAGCAACGGATGCCGAGAACGACGACTTACCCGACGGCATGCTCACCCATCTGCCCGGACGCCGTCGCCGCGGGATGGAGGGACAGTGAACCGGGTCCCGCCTGGGACATGGCCTGCTTGATTTGCTCGGGATCCGTGACGCGTCCGAGCGGCACCAATTCCGTGGCCGTCGTCCCGAGGATAAGGACTTCACCGGCCACCGCCACGACCAACACTTGTTTGCGAGGTCCCACATAACTGCTGCCTAAAACACGGATCAGCGGGGTCCCGGTCGGTCCGAACCACTTCCGGCCCATCATCATCTTCGCCAGCGCAAGAAGACCCAGGATCAGGCCCAGCACCAGCGCCAACGACGCCACCATCCGTACTGCGCTGTCCCAGAATTCCATCGTATCTTTCAGATCATCAAGACCAGAACCTATGGCTTACGGTACAGGAAAGAGCTGATGGCCGATGGCAGATAGCGTATGGCAAGAAGGAGGCAGACTTTTCGTTTGTGCGATCAGCCATCAGCTATCGGCTCTTCTTCAGTGCCATCGGCTATACGCCATCAGCCATACGCTCTTCTTATCTTTAGGCCAGTTGTTGCAGCCGCTGATTCGGGCTCACCACATCGGTCAGCCGGATGCCGAATTTCTCGTTGACGACGACCACTTCGCCCCGCGCCACCAGTTTATTGTTGACGAGGACTTCCATCGGCTCTCCCGCCAGCTTATCCAGTTCGATAACGGAGCCTTGTCCCAGTTGCAGCAGTTCCCGAATCAACATGCGGGCGCCGCCGATCTGGACCGTCACCTGCAAGGGAATGTCGAGCAGAAAATCGATACTCTTGTTGGCGACGGCGGCATTCGTTTCCTCCACGGGCGGAAACGAAGCCGGTTGCGCCATAGGAGCGGCACTGTCGGCTGCGCCGTTTCCGGGCGTCGGGCTTACTTCGGCATTGGCCATAGACTCGTCTCCTTCTTCCTGCGACTCATCCCAGCACCTTGCTGATCCGGCAGGCGTGATTGCCCTTGAACACTCCGGGCAGGCCCATGAATTTCGGTCGGCCTTCGACAAAGCACCAGAGGAGGTCGCCGGGATGTTCGTCGAGCAGGAGCACGTCGCCCGGCGCAAAATTCAACACGTCTTGCACGCTGACCGTCGCCGTACCAAGGCGAACCGTGAGCGACACGGCGCAATCCTGAAGGGAATCGCGAAAACGGCTTCCCCAACTGCTGTCTTGTTCGATGTGGTCCGCAAAGAGCCCGGAATACAATTTTTCCTTGATCGGTTCGAGCATGGCATAGGGATAGACGATGAAGAGATCGCGCGACGCTTCACCGATCTGGACTTGCAAGGTGACCACGACGACGATTTCGGTCATCGTCACGACCATGGCGAACTGAGGATTGCTTTCCGACCTGGTGTGGGTGATCTTGGCCGTCAGTACGGCATGCCAAGCCCGTTCGAGATCCGTCATGGCGTTCTGCACGAATTTTTTGATGAGGCGCAATTGGATGGGCGTAAATTCCCGCCCTTCCGGCTTGACGTGCGTCTGCACTTTGCCGCCGAAAAAGTAATCGACGATCAGGTACACCAGCGACGCATCCATGACGAACAGCCCGTTCCCGCGCAGCGGCTCCATCACGAAAACATTCAACGACGAGGGCAGCGGGATTTTTCTGATGAAGTCGCCGAACTTCATGATCTCCGTGCCGACCACGCTGAATTCGACCTTCTCCCGCAGGCTGCTCGTCCAGGCGATCGATTGCCGGCGGCAGAACCGGTCATTGATCATCTCCATCGTGGGCATGCGCCCGCGGATGATCCGTTCCTGATTGAGGAGGTCATACCCCTTGATGCCGCCCGGACTCTCGTCGTTCGGTGTCGTATCGACATCACCGGACACGACACCGCCCATCAAGGCGTCGATTTCTTCCTGCGATAGGATCTTATCCATGGTTCGGTAGGGAAGAGCCGGCTATTGGATGACGAATTCCGTGAAATAGGCGGACCGCACGCCGGGCTTGGGCAACAACCCGTTGACCCGTTGCGTGATCTCGTCGCGCAACTGCGCTTTGCCCTGAGGAGTACGGATCGTCCCGGAATCTTTGCTGGTCAGGAGCACGAGAATGCTGTCGCGGATCTGCGGAGTACGCTGTTTCAGTTCTTCGCCCGCGGCGGCTCGATCCAGTTCAAGCTTGACGGTCAATTTGAGATAGCGGATCTCCGGCGCATCGGCCAGATTGACGATGAAGGGCTCCATATCGGCGATAGTCCCTGGCTCAGCCCCATGCGCCGCTCTCTTGTCCTGCGTCTCAGCCGACGCTTCGCTCCCGTGGGAGGCCACCTCGGCCTTACCCTCGGCGGCGGGCTTGTGGTCGCCGGTCATTCGAAACAAGATAAAGGCGCCGCCCAATCCGATGAGCAGCGCGCCCACGACAATCATGATCACTAATTTCACAGGAACGCCGCCGCTTACGACCGGGGCCGCCAGTTTTTCTTCAACCGCTTCCGCCATACAGACCTCCTCGCCGACTGTGACCGTCGAATAGCAGGGTTCTGCAATGCATATGCCACATGGAACGGCGCAAAAAGCTGGGACGTGAGGCACAAGAGACCGCTTACGCTGTCCCTCCCGTCAGTTCGGTGACGAGGCATTCTGTGATCCCGACAGATCGTTGACGCGGAAATGCAAGAAGCAGTGAGGGGTTGGAAGGAATGATGTAGGGTGGAGCGTCTGGAAACCACACGCTCCACCCTACGTGGAACTCCGAGCTCTATATCAATTCAGCCGTTATCGCTTCAGATTCACCAATTCCTGCAGCATCTCGTCGCTGGTCGTAATGGCCCGAGAATTCGCTTGGAATGCCCGCTGCGTGATGATCATATCCACGAACTCCTTGCCCAGGTCGACATTGGATTGCTCCACTGCGCCGGACACAACCTTGCCGAGTCCGTTGGTCGTCGGGGCGCCGGACAGCGGCTGTCCGGATTCGACGGTTTCGATGAACAGATTGTCACCTGTCTTGGCCAAGCCGTCGGGATTGATGAACCGGTTCAAGACGACCTGCGCCAAGGCACGGCTCTGGCCGTTCGTAAACTGGGCCGTGACCCGTCCCTGCGCATCGACGGAGATCCGGTCCAGGGTGCCGGACGCAAAGCCGTCGACCGTTTGATCGATGACGCCGGACGGCGAGCCATATTGCGTCACGTTGGAAAAGTCCATCGTGACGGTCTGCGGTGTCGATGCCCCGCCCGGGATGACGAGCGACAGGGCTTGCGATCCACCGGAGGTGAGCGCCCCGCTTGCATCGAAGGTCAGGTCGGTGCGCGCGATCGGGGCGGCGCTGCCGACCTGAGAATACAGATCCCAGTTATTGGCGGTCGAGGTCTTTACAAAATAGAACCGCAACTGCTGCGCATTGCCCAACGAGTCGTACACGTTCACGCCTGTCGAGAAGTTATAGGTCGTGGGATCGGTCACATTGAAGGCGCCGGTCGGCACGGTCGCATTGGCGTCCAAATTGGCGCGGATCGCCGCGGTGGTCGTCACCTGCGGCGCGACCGCGTTTGACGTCAGCGTGATATTGCCGACCGTATTGGTGATATTGCCGTTGAGGTCGGCCTGATATCCCTGGAGCAGGAAGCCGCTGGCGTCCACCACCTGTCCAAGATTGTTGACCTTGAACTGGCCGGCGCGGGAGTAGTAGCTCGCCCCGGCACTGTCGTTCAAGTGATAAAAGCCGCTGCCGTCGATGGCCAGGTCGAACGTGTTACCGGTGGTCGTGAGCGAGCCTTGGGAGAAGTTCGGTTGAATGTCGTTCAGAAACACGCCGAGACCGATTTGGTCCGCTCCGGATCCTCCGGCGAGGTTGGCCGAAATCAACTCGGCGAACGTCGCCCGGCTGGACTTGAAGCCGACCGTCCCGACATTCGCGATATTGTTTCCGATCACGGACATCGCATTGCCGTAAGCGTTGAGCCCGGTGACGGCGGTAAACATGCCGGTAAGAATTCCCATTGTATGATCCTCCTTCTGGTCTTAGGGGTGTGACGAATTACGCAACGGCGCCGGTCGCCGGCGACGCCGATTGTGATTCTGATGTTGCCGGCTTGGTTGAACCTTGCGCCGTCTCCTGCAAGGCGACACTCCGTTCCATCAAGCTGACAAGCTTCGAGAGTTGCTCCAATTGGGTAAACTGAGCGGTCTGAGCAATGAAATCTTCATTCTCGATCGGGTTCAACGGATCTTGGTGCTGAAGTTGCGTCACCAAGAGCTTGAGAAAATCGTCCTGTCCCATCGCTTTGGGCCCGTCTGAAGTCGGCGTGGCGGTTGACGGGGTTGAACGATTGTCGGTGATCACTTTGCTGATATCCATAAGAGCCTCCAGTTCTGCAGAAACGTCGCTGCCGGCCTCTTCGCTAAGCGAAGTAGCTGACGATTCCCGTGTGTCGTCGCCGTTCAACCGACAAAGGTTCGCGCATGTCCGCCTCGGCCGCGCGCTGGACCGGATCCACCATCGAGGCATGCCGGTCGCTCTGCTGACCGAGCCAGCCCTGGGAATCACCTCGGGAAAGCTGCTGCTGGTCTACCGTCACCTTGAATTCGCCCATTTCGAGGCCGGAGCTCTGCAACCTGTGTTCAAGTTGCTGCTGCTGGCTGAGCATGCCCTGTCCAAGATCCATCTGATCGGTCCTGATATGGGCGTGAACGGTCCGATCACTCAGGAAGATACGGACATTGATCGGCCCCAGATCGGCGGGCTCGAGATCCAGGCTCACTGCCTGGACCATCGGACGGCCCTCATCCCCCTGCGGCCAGGATATGGCCGTTCCTCGTCCGGTAATGCCATCCGTCCGATGGCCGCCTCCCTGCGGCGATGCCGCTCTGTCCGCCGCCACCGTCGCGATCGTCTCACCGAATCCTTCGCGGGGCGCAGGATGCTGGCCGGCCTGTGACGGCTCCGTCCGGCTGCCGGCCGCCTGATCTTCACGCCGTCCCATTGCCTCTTCTTGTCCACCGTTGAATTGAAACCACTCCGCCGGCGGCCGGTGCTCGACCATTCCGTCGGTGGCAGGATGGTCGCCCTGCTGCCAAGTTTCGATCGGGTTTGTAGCGTTTCGGGTAAATGGCGCATCGCCTGGGAGAGAAGCCTCATGAGACAGTGACAATGTTTCGTTCTTGGACTGCAGGTCCCCATGTGCCGGCATGTTCGAAAGCACCGTCGCCGGATCCGTTGATGGCTGGGTTTCCATCATGCCGGCGATCGCGGCCAAGCCTCCTTGCTCCCCGGCTTGCGGAAGACGGGGGTCGTTCGATGCCGGCAATGCTGGAGGAGGCTCCTTCGACTGCGCGCTCCCATCCTGGACTTCGGCAGGGCCAAGCAGTTGTTGTTGCGCGCCTGGCTTCATCAGCGAGGACGCCGTCGGCTGGCCGGCCGTAAGGTCCACGATGACCTGTGCCGAAGCGGTGGCAGACTCGATCGTGATCACCAACGCGTCTGTGTTATCGGACGCTGGCTCTGGTTCTCCGTTCGACGGGGTTTGGTCCGCGAGCGCGACGCACAAGGCGATCATCACATCGGCCGATGGGCCCCCATTCGTCTCATGCTCCTCGGTCCGCTGATCGCCTTCTTCAATCCGTTGATCCTGTTCTGCCATGCGGCCCTGTTCCACTTCTGCTGAGTGATCGAGACGATGGGTCACCGGCTCACGGTGCTCTCCCGGCTCGGCGGAGCGATGGTCCGGGGATGAACCGCCGGCGTGCCGATTCGCTTTCCCCGGCGATTCGGATCGACGAGACGCAGTCGAAGGAGACTTAGGGGATATCTCCGATGCCGCGCGCCGCGAATGATTCGGGCGATCCCGCTCATGGATCCGGCGATCCTCCAACGGAGACGATGCAGAATAATCCTCCCGAGCAGCGGCCTGCCGTGGGGCAATACTATCCAAGAAGGCCGAAAACGATTGAGTCTGTCGCGGAGCTTCGACCGGTGGTCGGTCGGAAACGGATCGATGCTCAATAGGGAAAAGGCTTGGTTGAACCATGGGAATGTTGCACCTCCGGAAATGAGACCCAATATTACAAGGCTCATGCCATGAGTCGCGCATCAGAAAATCACGACTCAGGGCGTAATTTCTGTGAGATGAAACCGATCGGAGGCTGGAAGAGGGAAGCTTCTGCAGGGTAAGGAGGAAAAAACTTCCGGTCGCGCTCAGGAAGGAGGCGGCTCTATGGTGCAGCCAACAACTGCTCGGTCAGACGCGCCGCCCGCTCCGGACGAACGGCGGCGAGAATGGCGCCGGCGGACTTGCTTTTCAAGATGCGTAGCACTTCAATGGCCTTGCGTTCCGGCATGCGTTCCAGACTGGCCGCCGCTTCCTCGGCGGGCATCGACTCGTAGATTTTGGCCAACTGCGCCTGATGCTGATTTCTCGAGTCGGCCCCGGTCTTTTCCTGGCGGAGTTTGCGGTCCTGCTGCCGCTGTTGGCTTTCTGCTTCTTTCTGTTGCTGCGCGGCAGCCAGTCGTTCCTGCTTTGCGAGGATCTGTTCGAGTTCACCTTTTAACACCAACAGCCGGTCTTCTGCGCCGCGCAAGGAGGCCTCGCGCCGGTCGAGGTCGCGTTTCCGCTGATCAAGCATGTCGATAATCTCGCGGGGGACCGTCAGCGCCGGTCCCTGCACCGGAGTTCGTTCACTCGCACTTTGCTGAGGCTCGGCTGAAGCCGCCGATTGGGCGGATATCCCGGTCGCCTGCCCGTTTGCGGCGGGAGGCTGCTCGGATTCAGCGGCTGCATGAGCCGGAAGGTCGACCAGCGAAACAAGACCGACGAGAAGCCAACCGGTGGCCGCCATCAGCGACCGCGAAACCGGCGACACCGCGCGGCGGCGTGCGAGCGGCCCGTCGTGACGGAAGATACTCAGGTTCCTGCTATTCATGCGAATGTCGTCCCGTGGGCACTTCCCATCTCGCCTCTCCACGCCGTCTGCGCGCCGCCTGCTCATCCATGAGCCGTTGATCTGCATGAAGCTCCTCCTGCTGTCGAGCCTCTCGGCGCCGGGCGATCAGAATATCGAGCTTCTTCCGTTCCTGCATGGCTCCGACGACCATCGACTGTTTATCCAGCCATTCACGGTGCAAGACGGCATGGGCATCAGCCGATCGGCGAGCCTTGACCGACGCATGGTCGATGTCTTCATACCAATAAGAGGTCTCCTCGACCGTAAGACCGGCGAGAGCGGCTTCGGCGTATCGCCGTTGCTTCGCCTTGGCTTCGGCTTCATGGGAGGCTGCCTGTTCCGCGGATTCCTGCAGCACACGGGCGGCCGCCGCCAGCTCGATGCGCAGCGCGTCCTCGATCTGCCTACGATAGGCAAGCAGTCGCGAGAGATTCATTGGATCCTCTGTCCCAGCGCCGTCAGCTCATCGACCGCGCGCGCATAGGGGACCGGCTGTCTGATTTCCTGCCGCAGAAAAGCGGTAATGTCGTCATGTGCCGCCACCGCCTTGTCCAGTTCTTTGCTTGTCCCGGGTTTATAGGCCCCGAGCGTGATCAAATCCTCCGACCGCCGATACAGCGCCATCCGCTCAAACACGAGCCGCGCGGCGGCATAATGGGCCGGCGACACCACATCGCGCATCACGCGGCTGGTGCTCTGCAGAATATCGACCGCGGGAAAGTGATTGCGGGCCGCCAGCTCGCGAGACAAGACGATGTGGCCGTCTAGAATGGACCGGACGGAATCGGCGATGGGATCATTCAAGTCATCGCCATCCACCAAGACCGTGTAGAGGCCGGTAATCGTGCCGGGTCCCTGGCAGGTACCCACCCGCTCCAACAGCTTCGGCAGGGCCGAGAACACCGATGGGGTATAGCCTTTCGTCGTGGGCGGCTCTCCGATGGCCAGGCCGACCTCACGCTGACTATAGGCAAAGCGCGTCAAGGAATCCATCATGAGCAGGACATGTTTTCCGCAGTCGCGGAAATATTCGGCGATCGCCGTGGCGATCAGCGCGCCTCGGATGCGCACCAGCGGCGGCTGATCCGACGTCGCGACGATGACCACGGAACGGGCCAGCGCTTGGGGGGTCAGATCCCGCTCCAGAAATTCTTTCACTTCGCGACCTCGCTCGCCGACCATGGCGATCACGTTGACATCGGCTTGCGTGTAGCGGCTGATCATCCCCAGCAAGATGCTCTTCCCGACGCCGGAGCCGGCAAAAAATCCGATCTTCTGACCCAGTCCACAGGTCAACAAGGCATTGACCGCTCTCACGCCGAGGTCCAACGGCTGTGTAATCCTGGCTCGGTGCAGCGGGTTCGGAGGTGCGGCATGAACGGGATACCGGATGGTGTCCTCGAGCGGAGCCAATCCATCCAGCGGTTGGCCGAGTCCATCGAGAATGCGGCCCAACAGCTGGGGCCCGACCGGCACGGATGCCGCTCGCCCTCGCATGATGAGGCGACTGCCCGGTCCGATACCCTGCATGTCCCCAAGCGGCATCAGCAGCACGCGATCATCCCGAAACCCCACGACTTCGGCCAGCACGGTGCCGAGTCCGTCTTCACGCGTCACTTCACAGACTTCCCCGACCGACGTAAAGGGGCCGGTCCCTTCAATGACAATGCCGACCGCCTGGGCCACCCGCCCCGTGATGGCGATCGACTCAATGTCGTCCAGTCGCTCAGTGAGCTTCATCGGTATTCCGCCGGCGTAACGCTTCACCGATGCGAAGCAATTGTGTTTCGAGCGTAGCATCGACCAGACGGCTCGGCGTGTGGATCAGACAGCCGCCGCGCGCGATCGACGCATCCCCCTCGATCTTGATCGTCAATGCCGGCTCGGCCCGCTCGCACAGCGCCTGGCGCGCCGGTTCCAACAACGGCACATCCAGCGGGTGCACGCAGATCCTGATTGCCCCGCGTTCGGGGACATGCGCGAATGCGGCCTGCACTTGGGTTAGAATCAGGTCCGGCCGTTCCGCGACCGCATCGCGCAGGACTTTCTGCGCGATGCCGAATGCCAACGACGCCACGTCCTGCTCGATCGATTCATGCAATCGGCCCCCGATCGCGTCCAACCGATCGACCACCGTCTTCACCAGTTCTTGCTCTTGGCGGCGAGCCGCGGCCACCCGTTCGAACGCCAGGCGCTCTCCCTCGGCCAACCCGCGTTGATAGTCCGCCGCCGTCTCCTGGCCGCTCTTGGCTTCCTTCATTCCAAAGTCGGTGAGCGCCATCCGAGTCAGCCGGAGATTACCCGAGCGGATAATCGCATGCTTGAGCACACTATTCTCTTGCCGCAGCCGATGGAGTTCCATCAGCCTGGTGACCGTGTGCCGTACCAAGTCGTTTTGAAACGGCTTCGCGAGAAAATCGGACGCGCCTGCCTTCATAGCGCGAACGGCCACATCGATGTTACCGTAGCCGGTGATGACCAAGCCGAGCATCCCGCCGTCGATTTCCAGCATGCGCTGGAGCAAGGCGATGCCATCCATGTCCGGGAGCTGCACATCGATCATCAAGAGCGCGACAGGATGGCGCGAGAGGCAGGCCAGCGCCTCGTTGGCGGTTCCGGCCTGAAGAACGTGAAATCCGTCGGCATGAAGCAGGTCGGTCAGAAGGCACCGGACCGCTTCGTCATCGTCTACGAGCAGGATGCTTTTCGCCGAGAGTTCCGGCGCCGGCCGCTGCGGCGCCGCCCGAACCGAAGCCGAGCCGGTCGCCGGCAATCCCATTTTCATAGCATCTGCTCCCCTCCGGCACCGGCCACCACGATTCGTCCTTCCTCTTCCAGCTTGCGACAGACCTTCAGAATGTTCTGCTGCGCCTTTTCGACGTCCGACACCTTGACGGGCCCGCGGGTCTCCATATCGTCTTTGAGCATCTGGGCGGCGCGACTCGACATGTTCTTGAGAAATTTCTCCTTGACCTCCGGACTGCTGCCGCGCAGGGCGACCGGCAGATCCTCTTTGCTGATCTCTTTCATCAGTTCCTGAATGCCGCGGTCATCCAACTTGATCAAATCCTCGAACACGAACATGAGGGCGCGGATGCTGTCGGCCAAGGCCTGATCCCGTTCTGACAGTTTGGCCATGATGCCCCCTTCGGTGGCTTTGTCCAGGCGGGTCAGAATGTTGGCCATGAGTTCGGCTCCCCCGACATTCATGCTGGAGCCGGCCGTCGTGGATTGCAGCGACTCCTGCAAACTATCGCTCAGCTCCTGCAAGACTTCAGGCTGGACCTCCTGCATGGTCGCCAACCGCAACGCCACATCCGCGCGTAACATTTCCGGCAACGAACCGATCACCACGCTGGCCTGTTCCGCCTCGATATGCGCGAGACAGACGGCAATGGTTTGAGGATGTTCGACCCGCAGCAACTGCGCAACCATTTTGGCATCGATCCACTTCAGCGCATCGATGCCGGGATAGGTCTTCGTATTTAAGGATTCGAGCAGGCGTGTGGCTTTGTCTTGCCCCAAGGCTTTGACCAGAATCGTCTTCATGTATTCTTTGCTCTCGAATTGCACCTCTCCGCTCGCACTGGCCTTCTCGAACTCATCGATGACGGCGGACTCTTCGTCCTTGGTGATGTGAGCCGTATCCTTCATGTAGGACCCCAACTTGCGGATATCCTTAGGGTCCAAGGATTTCATCACCTGCGCCGCGGCGTCTTCGCCGATCGCGCGGAGCAGGATGGCGGCCTTTTGTTCACCCGTCAGTTGTTTAGCCATATCGTCGTATTCGGTATTTAGTGAAGCGTCTTTCGTCGTTCGTCAGAGGGGACAGCGGCGCCTATGGCTTATGGCGTATGGTGCGAGCGGGAGAATGAAGAGCCTATGGCCTATGGCATATAGCACAAGCAATTCGGCGGCTCTTTGTTCGTGCCACAAGCTACACGCTATCCGTTCCAGCTCCTGAGGCTCGTGCTATACGCTATATGCTCTTCGCCATCACCTCTTATCAGGCGTTGGTTTTCAGCCACTGCTTGACCACCACCGCTGTGGCGGCAGGGTTGTTTCGCGCCATATCGAGGATCTGGGCCGGTTGCTTGGCGGCTAACGCCGCCTCGATCTGTCCGACCGACGCGGGAAGCGCGGGGCCATTGTCCATCGCCGGGTTGGCCGGGGCACTGGTGACCAGCATGGTCATCAGCGGCCGGACGACGAAGACCAGCAGCAAGACAAAGAGCAGACCGCCGACGGCATAGCGCACATAGGGAAGCCACACCCTCCACGACTCGAGCGGGGCCTCCACCGCCGTTCCCGCCTGCTCCTCAGCTCCAAAGCCGAACTGGATATTGACGACTTCGACTTGATCCTGCCGGTCGGATGAATAGCCCATCGCCTTCTTGACGATCTCTTCGATCCGCTTCATCTCTTCTTCCGAGCGGGGAAGATATTTCTTGACCGCTTCCGCGACGGCGGTCTTTTCCCCTTCGGCCGCTTTCACGGCTTCATAAGTGCCGTCCACCAAAACGGCCACCGAGAGTTTTTTCACCGTGCCGATCGGCTCAACGATGCGCGACACAGTGCGGCTGATTTCATAATTGACCGTTTCATTCTTGGTTTGATTGCTGGTGGAGCTGGTCGGCGTCGCCTCGGCCTCCGATCCGGGCGGCACGTTGGATTCAACGCCGGGCACGCCTCCGGACGTCCCATTGACACCACTCGCTTTTTCCTGTCCTCGTTGCTCGCTGCGGACTACTTGACCGTTCGGGTCGAACCGTTCCTCCGTCGTCTCCACTTTGCGAAAGTCCAACTGGCCGGACACACGCACGACCGCCTTGTTGGCCCCGACGATCCGTTCCAACATGGTTTGAATACGGGTCTCGATATCCTTTTCGACGGTGCGTTGATACTCCAATTGCGATCCGGTCAGGCCGGCCGTCTCATCGGTCGAGGCATTCGACAGCAATTGTCCGTGGCCGTCGACCACCGTGACATCCCGCGCCTGTAGTCCCTCGACGCTGCTGGAGACGAGATGAATAATGCCTTGAACCTGGGTCTTGCCCAACATCTGGCCGCCGCGGAGAGACAAGACGACCGAGGCCCTGGCGCGATCCTGCTCGGTCGCGAAGAGCCGGCGTTCCGGCATGGCCAAATGGACGCGAGCCCGCTCGACTTCCGGCATTTGCGCGATTGTACGGGCCAGCTCTCCCTGAAGTGCCCGGCGGTAGTTCAGCTTTTGGACGAATTCCGACATGCCCAGGGTCGATCGATCGAAGATCTCAAAACCCACGCCGCCGCCATGGGGAAGGCCCTGCCCGGCAAGCTCGAGGCGCAGGTCGTGCACGTGTGCGCTGGGCACCAAAATCGTCGTGCCGCCGCCGGATGTCTCATAAGGAACCTTCCCGTCCTTGAGCTTATCGACGATGGCCCCGGCGTCGTCAGCAGCGAGATTGGAAAACAACACCTGCATGTCGGGCTGCTGGGTCCACAAACCCACGGCCACGAGCCCGGCAATCGAGCCGGCCAAGGCGACCAGGATGATCATCCGTTGGCTGATGCTGAACTGGCTGAAGTTTGGAAACATCACCGATCCAATTCGTTAGGGTGGTCCCGTTTGGGACGGCTCAGATCTGCATGCGTTGGATCTCTTCGTACGCCGTCACGAGCTTGTTGCGGATCTGCATCATTAACTGGAACGAGATATCGGCCTGCTGAAGCGCGATCATCGCCTGATGAATATTTTGGGATTGGCCGGTTGCGAGGGCCTCCACCGCTTGGCTGGCGCCTTGCTGAACCTCGTTGATCGACGCAATGGCGTCTCGCAGGGCGCCTTGGAATTCGACGCCTCCTTGCCCTTCGGCAGCAGCCGGGCGAAACGGAGCCGGTTCGGCAATGGGAGAAAGTGCGGATGAGAGAGGCGCTATCTTATCCATAGGCGGACCTCCGGATTATCTGCCGATCTCGAGGGCGCGGTTCCACATCGAGCGGGTGGCATTAATCGCCTGCACGTTCGCTTCGTAGGCCCGGGACGCTCCCATCATATTGACCATCTCTTCCATGACGTTCACGTTCGGCATGGTGACGAAGCCCTTCTGGTCCGCGTCGGGATGGCGTGGATTGTAAACGACCTGTCCCGGTTTCTGATCTTCGATGACCTTCGAGACTTTGACACCGTCCAAAGCATGGGCGTGCAGGCCGTTGGCGGCACTGCGGAGGGCCTGTTGGAACGAGCCGGCGGCGGGCGCGGTTTGGAAGACCACATCACGCCGGCGATATGGACCGCCCTCGGCCGTGCGGGTCGATTGCGCGTTGGCGAGATTGCTGGCGATCACATTCAGCCGGTGTCGTTGCGCATCCAGAGCGGACACGGACACTGCGATACTATCGGTCATATCCATGGGTGGTTCTCCTCTCTGTTGGTTCGTCGCTCGCATCTCGTCTCTCGTCGTTCGTATCTCGGAATCGCAAATCTCGTATCTCGCGAGCGACGCTTCACGAGTAACGAGCGACGGCTTTTTCATCGCCCTTCCCGAATGGCGCTGAGGATTCCCCTCAATCTCATCGCCATGATGGTTGCCGTTGTGTTGTAGTGCATGGCGTTGTCCGACATCTTGGCCATTTCCAGTTCAAGATTCACGGTATTGGCGTCGAGAGGCAAGTCCCCGGCGGGGACGTCTTCGACCCGGCCTACAACGCGCTGGATCGCATCCCCGTTCACCCCGAAGTGCGCCTGATGGGTGGCGGACAGTGCCACCGGCGGGCGCCCGCGAGTGGCCGAAGCGAGCGCTTCCGTAAAGTTCAGGTCGGAGGCTCGATAGCGCGGCGTCTCTTCATTCGCGATGTTGGAGGCGATGATGCGCTGCCTGGCGCTGCGCAGATCCAACGTTTTCTCGAGTAGCCGCATGGTCTTGTCGAAAATGGTCATGCTCTCCTCCTCATCCTCCGGCGATGCACCGGCTGTTTCGTGCAATCGACGTACCGGAGACAGTTTCGAAGCCGGTGCCGGCACGTCCTATGAGATCGCCCACGGGCGGCGCTAGGAAGAATCTGTCCGGACGCGGCAGTTTTTGCCGGGGAGACTTTCATCAGGATGTCTAAGACGGCGGCCATCCACGTCATCCAGCGTCTCATTCCTTTCCCGTGCTTCGACTGATCGCGGCGCAATTCCAGCCGGGTCGCCCGTTCCTCTCCGATGTCTCGGACGTGGGCGGATATGTCGAGCCACGCTCTCATGCTTGCTCGGCTCCGACCTGATATCCCATGTCTCGATACTCGCGCAGTTTATTCCGCAGCGTGCGAATGCTGATGCCGAGCTCTTTGGCTGCGTGGGTCCGGTTGTCTTTGACCCGCGCCAACGTCTTGAAAATCAACTCACGCTCCATCTCCCACAGCGATCCATAGGGAGACGCGGCGGGCGACTGGGCGGCCGGCATGACGGATTCCGTTTCTTTCGCGGGGGGCGCGCCTTCGGATAGGATCTGAGGCAGATCGATCGTCGCACCGTTGGCCAAGAGCGTCGCCCGCTCGATCACATTTTCCAGTTCGCGGACGTTGCCTTTCCACGGCCTGGCAAGAAGTTCCGTGACGGCGCCGTCCGACAGAGCGGGGACCGGCAAGCTGTTCCGGTGTGCGGCCGCCTTCACGAAGTGGCGGGCCAGGAGCGGGATGTCGCCGGTCCGTTCGCGAAGCGGCGGTACCGTAATGGGAAACACGTTCAGGCGATAGAAGAGATCCTCACGAAATCGTCCTTGGGCCACCTCGTGATAGAGAGAGCGGTTGGTGGTCGCAATGACCCGAATGTTGACCGGCACCGGTTCCCGCCCGCCGATCCGATCCACCTCCCGTTCCTGGAGCACCCGCAAGAGTTTGGCCTGGAGGCCGAGGTTCATCTCACTGATCTCATCGAGAAACAACGTTCCGGTGTGTGCCATCTCAAACTTGCCGAGCTTCTTCTGGACCGCTCCGGTGAAGGCGCCCCGCTCGTGCCCGAACAGCTCGCTTTCCAAGAGGCTGTCCGGCAACGCAGCGCAATTCAAGGCGACGAACGGCCGGTGGGCGCGCGGGCTCCGGCCATGGATAAAGCGCGCCAGCAACTCCTTTCCGGTCCCGCTTTCGCCGCTGATCAGTATGGTCGCTTGGCTGGCGGCAACCCCTTCCAACGTGGTGAGCAATCGGATCATGCCGGGATCTTGCGTGAGAATGGGTCTGGCCTCGGGCGTCGCACGCAGATCTTCATCATCCTCCCCCGCCCTTGCTTGGCGAAGATTGCCGATGATGCGTTCCAGCAGGTCCGTGGAGAACGGCTTCAAAATATAGTCGTTGGCACCGTATTTCATTGCTTCGACCGCCGTCTCGACCGTCCCATAGGCGGTCATGAGGATGACCAGCGTAGCCGGCGATTTCTGCTTGATCTCTTTGACAAGATCGAGTCCCCCTAGGCGCGGCATTTTCAGATCGGTGAGCACCAACCACGGTTTCAACCGCTCGATCTGCTCGAGCGCATCGACGCCGTCGAGCGCCGTCTTCACGTCATGTCCCATCCGTCGTACCGTTTCCGACAATGCGGCGCGCATGGACGGCTCGTCATCCACCACCAGCACGAGGCGGGTATCTTCTTGCGCGTGAAGGTCGCCGTGAACCGGTTGCTGGACGCTCATAGTGATTTCTCCTCTTCAGCAAGCATCGTCTGCTCAGTCTCGTCCCTCGAATCGGTCTCGTCGGAGCCATCCGCTTTGCCCGGCAAGGTGATGATGAATGCCGTGCCTTCTCCCGGGACACTATCCACATCGATACGGCCGCGATGAGCCTCTACCAGCGCATGGACGATCGCGAGCCCCAATCCGGTCCCGCCGTCCTTGGTCGTAAAGAACGGGTCGAAAATGCGTGATTGTTGTTCCGGCGGGATGCCCGGCCCTGTATCCCGCACGGTCACGCGCGTCCCAGCGTGGCCCGGTCCACTGCACCGGCGATCTGCTTGAACCACCACCGATAAGGTCCCTCCGTGCGGCATCGCCTGAACGGCGTTCATGATCAGGTTCAAAAGCACTTGCTTCATCTGTGCCGCATCGCACCAGACACGTGCGGCAAAACGGTCCGCCTCAAACCGTACCTGGACGGTCGAAGCCGACAGGGCATGGGCGGCCATCGTCAACGCTTCCTGGACTAATGCCTCGGTTTCGTGCCAGGCCGCCTGAGACCGGTTCGGTTTCATGTAGAGCAATAAATTGGAAAGCAGTCGATCCATCGATTGCACCGCCATGGAGATGTGTTCAGCATAGGCGCGCAGGTGCGGCGTCTCCTGCAGGTCCTTCCGCAACATCGAGGCGAACAGCTCGACGCTCCCGAGCGGATTACGAATCTCATGGGCGATGCACCCGAGCATTTCGCCCATCGCAGCCAGCCGGTTCCGTCGTTGCAGCCGTTCTTCGAGGTGGCGGACCTTCGTCACATCATGAAACAGATGAAGCCGGCCGATGGACTCGCCGGCCGGGTCGTTCAGTTCGGCTTGTGTCATCGAGAGGGCCATCCCGTCATGCAGCAGCAACGGATACTCCCGCCGGTCCAGGTGGGCTTCCTCGAGAATCTCCCGGCTCGAACGTCCTTGGAGGCAGTCGCGCGGGACGCCAAGCATCTTTTCCGCGGCGGCGTTACAACGGGTCACGGTTCCCTCACGATCCGTCACAAGAACGCCCGTATCGAGCGATTCTAGAATGGCGGTGAGATGGGCCCGCATGTCTTCGGTTTCCTTGAGATGCTTGCGCAAGGTGGCGTTTGTCTCAGCCAGCTCCAGATCCATCTCATGCAAACGCGTCGTCAGAGCCACATAGGACTGTTGCAGTACGCTCGCCGCCTGATCGAAATCCTGAAAGGCCCGGGCCAAGAGGGCGCCGTTGGCCTGCTCCGGTACCGGAGGCGATGGCGTCATGGGCTGCTCCTTTCGATCGTGGAAGCCTGTAGATCCCGTGCGAACACGGCCGCAGCCCGCCGGTAGAGGGACTGGTCCTCGGCCATGAGCGCTTCCAGCGCCAGGCGCGCCTGATCCGGCTTTCGGGCCTCGCGGTAGAGCCGCACGATCTGCATCCGATCCCAAGCGGCCACCGCTCGACTCGGATTCAGGCTGAGGCTTTTTCGGTACAACGCCACCGCCTGCTCACTCCGCTTGGCCTTGCTGACAAGATCACCGTATGTCGCCAAGGCATCCGGCGTGCCGAGCCCACCGAGCCGATTCGCCTCCTCCAACACCGGAAGCGCCTCGGCCGGCCGATGCAGATCGACCAGCGCCAGCCCGATGTGTGCCAGCACGTCTTTTCGCACATTCGCCCGGGGATGATTTTGCAGCCACCTGTGTCCGAGCCGGACGACATGGGCGTGCTTGCCTTGTTGGGCCATGGAAGTCAGGAGCAGTACGAGGGCTTCGTCGGCATATTGCCCGAGTGGAAATTGGAGGCGATACCGTTCGAAAACTCGTTGAGCAGCCTGTGGGTCCTGTTGATCCAGGTAACTGGTGCCCAGGCCGATCAAGGCCGATTCCAGCAAGTCGCCGGACTGGGGATCCCGAATGACGAATTGGTAGAGTCGCGCCGCTTCAACGGAAAATCCGAGGCGCGCATGCGCATCGGCAACTAGAGATAGGAGGCGATGCCCCGCATACAAGTGATCGGCGCGCGGGCCGTGACGATGGAAGACTGTCACCGCGCCGAGGTCGTTCTTGGCTTGCAAGGCGGCTTCCAACGACGGCTGAAGCAGGACCCTCAGCCGAGCTCCTGTCGCGTCCGGCCAGGGATCGCCTTCGAGGCGACCGGCTCGGGCCACAACCCGTCCGTAGAGCTTCAATGCCTCTTCCACATGTCCGGCCTGTTCCTGGAACTCCCCAAGGCGAAACAAGGCTTCACTTCCCACCGGTGAGTCGGGATGCCGGGCGGCGATATCTTCCAACCGTTGCATCGGTGTATCGGGGTTTACGGCTGTGAGAGGAAGCCCCAGCAGCAGAGATTCAACCTGAGCCTGCGGCAGCATGGGCATGCCCGCTTGGTAACCCCGCTCCCCTGTGACCCGGATCAACCGAATTTGAGCGAGCGTGCCGGCTTCGGCGTTCGGATATCGGGCCGCCACGGCGGCGTAGAACAGACGGGCTTCATCGGCCTGGCTCGCCTGTCGGTAATTGTCGGCCAATGCGAGCAACACTTCCGGCGCTTCGACGCTGGATGGAAAGAGATTGTAGAACTGGAGCCATAACCCACGCGCGGTTTGCGTGCGCTTGAGAGCGAGGGAGGTGTTGGCATAGCGGATCAATCCGTGGGGTTGACGGCGAAACACCGGTCCCCATCGCTGGGCGGCCGTCGCATACCGTTGATCCGCCTCCCCCATCAGCCCTTGGCGATAAAGCGCATGTCCGGCTCCGATCGAGGCATGGGCGAGTAAGTGCGGATCGGTGGTCTGCTTGCGCGCCAACTCGAAGACTTTGTGCGCATCCGCCCACTTTTTCATTCCCAGGAGTGTGAACCCCAGTCCGACCATCGCACGGTTCCGATCGTACGAATCGGCATCGGCTCGACCGAGCGCCTGCTGATAGGCGGTTTCCGATTCTTGGTACCAGCCCAGCTCGCGATACAGATCACCCATGCGCCAGGCGGCGCGCTTGCCGTTGCCCGACGAGGCGCTCTCGCGGCCCAGTACCCGATAGGTCTCAATCACGTCGATTCGCCTGGGCTGTTCAGCGGGTGCCATGAGAAGCGATTCGGCAAGAAACGCTCGCGCCGCCGGGGCGGCCTCATGCTGGGGATGCTCCCTAAGAAATTGCTCGAATCGCGTCGAGGCCGCCGGGATGTCGCGTCGTTCATAGGCCGCGACTGCTTCATCGAATAGTCGTCTGTTCGGATCGCCGGCAGATCGATCGAAACGAGGTCCCGCATCCGGCAGGCTCGTCTGAATTATGGATGGCGGCTCGGGAACGCCCGTCGGTGCGACAGTTTGCCATTTGGGGGGAACATCGGCCGAAACGGGCGGCGGGCTCCGCTCCGGCTCAGCAGCGGCTCCTTGTCCTGCTGTCGCCCACCCGGCGAGCAACGGGACGAGCATCAGCGGAAAAATTGTATGGGCAAGAGGAAAAATTTGCACGGCACGTAAGAGCTGAGCAAGTCCCGTGCCTTCTGCCCAGGGCTGAAGTACGCAAAAAATGCGCGAGGGGGGGATATACACCCTCACTCTTGTCAGGAATCACGACAAGCGGTGAGGAAATGAGTCAAGGAATTGACTGACTGGAATGCTTACCGGGCTCAGTTTGGAATAGTTTCGCCGTGGCTCTTGGCGTCAAACCCTTTACGCTTCAGCTTTTCGACCAGCGTGGTTCGGTTCAACTGGAGGAGCTGCGCAGCCCTGCTGGTTACCCCGTTGGCCTTGCGCAACGCTTCTCCGATTAAACGATTCTCGTACTGCTCCAGCTCCTTCGTGAGATTGATTCCCTCCTCGTTGAAGCGAATGAAATGCTCGGGTTGCTCCGCCTGTTGAGCGGGAAGCGCCTTTGCCACACGCTCCGGTAGATCGGCGACGGTGATCCAACCCTTCCTCTTCAAGACGACAGACCGTTCCACCAAGTTTTCCAGTTCCCGGATGTTGCCCGGCCACTCATACTCCATGAGCCGGGCCAATGCCTCATTTTCCATTCCCTCGATCTCGGTCTTCCGCTGCTCGTTCAACCGCTCAATGAAGTGGTTCACCAGCAGCGGAATATCGCTGCGGCGCTCGCGCAACGCCGGCACCTCGATGGGAATGACGTGCAGGCGATAATAGAGGTCCTGCCGGAATCGGCGCTCGGCGACCGCCTGTTCCAAATTTTGATTCGTGGCGGCGATGATGCGGACATCGACATGAATCGTCTTGTTTCCCCCGACTCGCTCGAAGCACCGTTCCTGCAGCACGCGAAGCAGTTTCACCTGAAGCGCAAGCGGCATCTCGCCGATTTCATCGAGAAAGAGCGTCCCGCCATGGGCCAGTTCGAAGCGTCCGAGGCGGGTGTGCGCCGCTCCCGTGAACGCCCCTTTTTCGTGGCCGAACAGCTCGGATTCAAGTAGATTTTCGGGAATGGCCCCGCAGTTCACCGGTACGAGCGGCCGGTCGCGCCTCATGCTGTTGAAATGCAGCATCCGCGCAATAAGCTCCTTGCCGGTTCCGCTGTCTCCCTGGATCAAGACTGTGCTCTCGCTGTCGGCGACCTTTTCGACAAAATCCAAGACCCGCCGCATCGGCGTGCTCGTGCCGACCAAGTGCTCGAACCGATATTGCTCGCGAACCGCTTTTCGCAACAAATGGTTTTCCTGCTTGAGCTTCAGCACTTCTACCGCGCGTTTGACGATCAGCGAGACGGTATCCGGGCCGAAGGGCTTCGTGATGAAGTCGAACGCGCCCGCCTTCATCGTCCGTACGGCGTAGTCGATGGTGCCGAAGCCGGTCATGACGATCGTGATGATCCTGGAATCCATCTTCGAGATGCGGGTGATGACCTCCAGTCCGTCCATGCCGGGCATGTGCAAGTCGGTGATCACGATATGGACCGGTTGGTCCTGTATCGCCTGGAGCGCAGCCGGACCGTCCGCGACGCCCGTTACCTGATAGCCGTCATTGAGCAATGTTGCGCTGAGAACCTCTCGGACGCCCGTGTCATCATCAACGACGAGGATGTGGTACTGATTCATGAAACTCCTTTGGTACGCAACGCTGGAGGTTGAGCCGATAAATCAGGAAAAAAGCTTACTTGGGATGGCATCGACTATTCAACAAAAACATCATTCTCACCGGCCTTGTCATATTTGACTAATGGTGGCATCTAGGGCCTTTTGCTGTGGGCGAAAAGCGCCCGCCCCTTCCACCCAACCTCTCTATTCTCTGCTCCAGCGTGAGCCCCTCATGCCAGCGCACAGTAGGGATGTGTAACTTTCATGCGCCACGCAGTCCACGATCGTCATCACTCACAGATAGGCGATCCCGCACGATGTAGAATCCGCTTCAACGACGGTCTTTGAACAATCGGCGTCCATAGGGATATTCGATGACATCGATTGAAGGAGGGCCGCGCCAAAGCGCTATCACGCTGTCGCCGGCGACACGCTATAGTGGAGTGGTGTCAGCTTGACACATTTGGAAAAGAGTTGGTAGGGTTCGCTCGATTTGCAGCCGTTATCCTGGCCGGGCTGGCGTAGCTCAATCGGCAGAGCAGCGGTTTTGTAAACCGCCGGTTGGAGGTTCGATTCCTCTCGCCAGCTCCACAAGTTCCGCTGACGTTCCAACCAGTTGGCGGGTTGATCGTTCCGTTGGCCACCCCCTGCCCAAGCCTTCCCTATACAAGTGAAATCACTTATTGCTACAGATTTGAATTGATTCGCAATGTCATAAGACTTATTCATAAAGTAAGAGGCCACCAATATCTGAAGACTCTTCCTCACCCCAATTAGATCCCAGGCACCCAAGCGAACAGAAGTAGCGATGTTCTTCACAATCACGAGGCATCGTATCGAAAGTTTTCGTGATGTATTTGGACAGATAACGTCCCAGCTTAATCGGCGAGCTCCCTGGACGCGGACCTCTGACGTTCACCTGCCCTTGTCCGTTCCCGTTGACGATCTTCCATTGTCTCAATACGTAAGCGTCACCAAGTGATCCGCACCGATGGCCAAACACTTCCTTCGAATTTCCCCTTTTGCCCGGCCTCGGGCGCGAATCTCATCTCGCTCTCTGTTACGTGATCTTCCTTTCTCACCTTTCTTGCCCGGTTGGGCCTCGACCTTGCCCCACGACATTTCGACCCACTGTTTGCCGAAAGCATGGATCTTGGTCGACCAGACGTTGCCTTTCGGTCGTACTGTGGTGTGTTGTCCAGTGTGATCGCCGAGAAATGTCCTCCTGTCAAGTTTAGGGGCCGCTGGCACGGCCCGTGCGCGGGTGGCTCTCGCCAGCTTGCGCATCGTTGGCCTGGCCCCTTGCCTGCTATCGTGACTCAATTCATTGCCTTGACACGACACGCGGAACCCCCTAGCCTTAGACTAACTAACCGGTTAGTAAGGAGTTGGCCAATGGACGATCGCATCGTTGTCGACCCAAAAATCTGTAGCGGGAAACCCACGATTCGAGGGACCCGCATCATGGTCACGAACATCCTCGGCATGGTGGCTGGGGGCTACACCGTCCCCCAGATCCTCAATGCCTATCCTGAATTGACTCAGGAAGACATAACTGCCGCTCTCGAATACGCCAGCCACGTGGTTGACGAAGAGAAAGTTATTCCGCGTGCCTGATCGCCTCACCGTTCTGTTAGACCAAAACATTCTCAAACCCGTTCTTTCGTGGCTCATCCAACTAAAGCCTCCCTGGACCGTGTATCACACCAGCGACGTAGACCTTTCCGGAAAGGCAGATGAAGAAGTCTTCGCGTGGGCCCAACGAAACGGCGCCCTCATTATTTCTTTCGATGAGGACTTCGCTGATGGACGTTCCTTTCCGGCGAGAGATCATCACGGCATCGTTCGCCTTCGAGTATGGCCAACTACCATGTAGGAGACCGAACAGGCCCTCGCGCGACTTTTCAGTGAAGTGTCCGCAGACGAACTCACCGGCTCTCTGGTCATTGTTGATCGCTCCAGAATTCGCGTTCGCTCTAACCGGAAATAACTAAGGCGCCCGGCAAAGACTGGACGTGCGAGTGTAACCTTTTTTGTACCCGTCCAGGCCATTTTCAGCTGCTTTCGGCACAACTCGGCGCAATTCGACACCATCACCTAACCAAGCGGTGGTTCAGGAGTTTCTGTTGGTTTTGGTAATGTGGGATGAGACAGGTCGAAACACGTAGAATAGCTTTGTAAACCGCCGGTTGGAGGTTCGATTCCTCTCGCCAGCTCCACTCGATACGTAGAGAGATCAAGCGGTTGTGCCGTTGGCTCTGCGTACGCTCTTCGGAAGGGTGCTCGACAGCGGTCTTGTTCCCATCTGAGGAGATTGCTACGGATAACGACGATAAGTGATGGACTGGCTGCGAGGATTCAGAATCTATAGCCGATCTCCAGCAGATACATGTCCACACCGAGCGCGTCAGACCCATAGAAGCCCGCATCGGACAAATGCTGCAGGCGGAGGCCCGCATAGCCATGCGTAAACGGAGCGAACGTGATTCCCACTGTCCCGACGATTTGCGCGGGACCCCCGAAGTCTTGCAACCCGAACTTAGTTCTTGAAAGCAGTCCTACGCCCAACCCTGCATCGAGGGATATGAGCCCGTTCCAACCGCTGAGAGCGAGGTCGGGAACAAAGGTGGCTATGAGGCCGGTGCTTCCCGCTCCCTCGATGACGCCTAAACTCGTAATGAGTCGGGTCTCCAGCTTCCAGTTGCCGTTACCCAATGACGAGTACCAGGGAAGCCTGAAAACCGCCGCCACGTCATACAAATGAAAATCTTCTTTTTGCTGCTTGCCCAAAAGCGGGGTGCTGGTGGTGCTGAAACCTATTCGTGGACCAATGGTAATGAGGAGGGACTTTTCCTCTGCCTGGCTTAGGTTGTGAGTTTGTGTAATAAATGCAACCGACACAGCTAGACAGATTGCCGTGAAACGACGCTCGAATCTCATACGGCTAGCGTGGCGACAGGAATATTACTGAAAAAAGAGAGGGAATTCCATTAACGATGGCTCTGTCAGCGTTCAGCTATGTATATGGCATAGGCACTGTTTGCCCACAAGTCATAAACAACATTCCAACTCTGTGTCTTTCTTGGCCTGCGCAATGTGATTTGAACCCATGTCTAAGCCTTAAGAGTCGATTCAGATTGGTTCTAACAACGGCTTGATGTTGCGAAGGCTCGCCATGTAAACCACATGGATTCAGAGAGTCGGCAGGTTCACGTGGTCGCTGCGAAACATCGAGGTCAAGCGATCACACCAGCGAGAACGGTGTGGCGACCGGTTGCCTTACCTGCGTTTCTGAGTTTTCTGGTGCGGACCGGAGTGGTTTCGCCACTGCTTAGCGAGGCACTGACCGATCGAGGAAGGAATTTCTACCTCTGGGTTCTTACGGTCCGAAGGTGCAATAAGCCCGACCCCTAGCCCGCGTTTATGGGTTTGATTCAAGGGACGCGCGGAGTTCCGGGATGAAGGCGCCATCACGGTGTCATTCAGAACTCCGCCCTATCGCCTGGACCGTGTTTCGTATGGGCTCCACTATGTAGAATGTCCTGAATCTCGTTCATCGTCGTGGCCAGTTCGTCGTCGGCGGTGTAAAAGTGGGGTGCGATCCGAATGCCGACGCCGGGACGAAAATCCACCAGCACACTGCGGCGGGCCAATTCCTGCACCACGCCCGCGGCGTGGGGGACATCAATGACGACCGTACCGCCTCGCTTGTCCTCCGCTCGAGGCGACTTGATCGGCCATCCGTGTTGGTCGGCTAGTTGGATTAACCGTTTCGTCTGACGCAGCGATTTCGCGCGGATTTTTTCGACGCCGACCGCACTTATAATGTCGCAACCGCTTTCGGCTGCATAAAGCGATGGAATGGCAGGCGACCCGTGTAGAAAGCGGTGGATGTCCGGGGCGTATGTAATCCCGCCTGGTTCGAAATCGAACGGGGACTGATGGGCCATCCAGCCGGTGATCTTCGGTCTCAGTGTCCGATGCAACGCCGGATGTACATAGAGGTAGCCGGCACCCGGCCCGCCGCATAGCCACTTGACCGATCCGCCCACGGCAAAATCCACATCCACAGCTTTGACATTGAGCGGAACCGTTCCCGCCGACTGATAGACATCCAGAACGACCTTCGCACCCACCGAGTGCGCTTTGTGGACCACGGCTTGGACATCTTGAATGTAGGCACTCTTGAAGAGAACGTGTGAAATAGGGACCAGCAACGTCTCTTCATCGATGGCGTTCAGCAGCCGATCGGTATCGATCGTCACACCGTCGTCGCTCGGCACTTCGACGAGACGGCCGCAGTCTGCCCGCACATGCGCCTCATACACGTACATCACCGACGGAAAATTGAGCGCCTCGTACACGATCTTATTCCGCTTTCCTCTCAAGTCGAAGCAGGACAAGATCAGCGATTGGCAGATCGATACATTCTGATGCATCACTACGCTTCCCGGATCGGCACCAATGATCCGCGCCACCTTATCGCCGGCCGTGACCGGCATCTCCCACCAGCCCTCCGACCAGGCTCGGATGCCGCGCGTCGCCCAGACGTCGGCATATTCCCGCAGGCGATCATAGACACCTCTCGGCATGGCTCCCAGGGAATGGCTGATCATGTAAACGCTTCGCTCAAGAGCGGGGAACTCTTTTCGGTACGCCAGGAGCTCGTCCATTCGTTACCGCGGCCCTTCGCTCATCAGGGACCGCGCCTCCCACAGCTCCGGGAAGAATTTCTTATCAAGTGTACTTCTCAAATAGGAGACGCCGCTGGTGCCGCCGGTACCGCCCTTCATCCCGATCGTCCGCTCCACCATCTGAATATGTCTCAACCGCCAGGCGACCATAAGTTCGTCGAACTCGGACAGTCGCTCGCACACATCGATCCAATCTCGATGGCTGCTCTCGCTGCGATAGAGGGCCACGATGGCACGCGCTTTGGCTCGCGAACGCTCGGCCTCGCTCGCACCAGGCATGTGGGGGAGGATCCCCAAGGCGGCAAGCGCGTCGGAGAACACCTCGCGTAGAGACGGCTCCTTGAGTCGCCGTGTGAGGGCGGCATGCATCTCCGGGCTGGGTTCGTGGAGAGAGAGCAGCGCTTCATCCTTCAGTCCGCATAGAAATTCGATTTCGCGAAACTGTTCCGATTGGAACCCGCTGGCGGGTCGAAGGCGCTCTCGAAATGCGAGGAAGTGCGTCGGCAACATGGTTTCCAAAACCGTAAACTGCTCGACCAACAAGCGTGCGATTTCGGTACAACGCCTCAGCAGACGAGCCGCTTCGTACACCTCCTCTCTGGAAGCGGGAACGCAGGCGGCCGCCCGCAGATTGGCCGTCACTCCGTCCAGCTCATGCAGCAACAGCTTGAACCAGAGCTCATAAGTCTGATGAATGATGATGAAAAGGAGTTCGTCGTGAGCGGGAGGTGAAGCCAGCGGCCGCTGTAAGGCCAATAGCTCCGGTATCCGCAGGTAGTCGCCGTATGTGAGCTGCTGATCGGCGGAGTGCTCGCCGTGCATGCATCCCTCCAGCGTAGACACCGGCATTTAAACACGGCACGGGGGCATGGTCAACGGAAGGCAGGCCGTGAGAAGCAGGAAGAAGCGTGTCAGAACATCGTGGACACACAGGTCGACGGACCGACGCCACATGTCGTGACCGGTCCGATGACATCGTGATGCTGCGGATATGTTCCGGCAACGCCTTTGATCGGACGCTCGTTCAGTCGCACTGAAAGCCGGATAAACTCATGATGCCTAAAGAGCTCAAGTTGGATCACGTCACCGACCTGTACGAATCGTAATGCATCAGCAAAATCCTCCGGCGTCCGGATCGAACGCCCTTGTAGGCGCGTCAGGATATCTCCTCCAAGATTCCACGGAATATTTTCCACGATGACGTTGAGGGTCCCCGCACGGAGACCCGCTTCGGCTGCCGGGCTGGCTTCATCGACATGTTCGACCAGCAAGCCGCCGATCAACGGTAACGCGAACAATCGTTGAAGGTCTTCCGTGACGAATTTTCCCCCGATTCCCAGCCACGGTCTGGCGATCTTTCCCTTTTCCTTGAATTCTATGAGCACCTGCTTCGCGAGGTTGATCGGGATGGCGAAGCCGATGTTCTGCGCTCCCAAGACGACAGCCTTCGACATCCCTATGACGTGACCCTGCGAATCGACCAAAGGGCCGCCGCTGTTTCCCGGATTGATGGGCGCCGTGGTTTGGATGAGGCGCGATGAAATTGCTTCCGGGCGACCCGACGCCGGCTGGAATCCGCTGATAATCCCGTTCGTCAGTGTGAAGCCGAGCCCGAAAGGGCTTCCGACGACCAACGCTTTTTGTCCCACATGTAGATCTTCTGAATCTCCCAGCGTCGCAGGAGTGAATTCGGTATGGGTTTTCGGTAAGCGAAGAATGGCGATGTCGGTTGTGGAATCAATCGCCAGGATTTCTGCTGTGACGCGCACGCCGTTGAAGAGAGACGCAATAATGGTGGTGGCTCCTTCGACGACATGCGCATTGGTCAGGACCGTGCCGTCCTCGTCGATGATGAATCCGGCTCCCATGCCCATCGGTCGAGGTCCCGGATTTTGCCCGTTGGACGGATAAGTCGTCGACAGCGAGACGGTCGCGGGAGCGAGACGTTCATAGAGCATCACCGTGCGACTCTCTTCGGATTCCCATCGTTCCGCAGGTCCTTCCGCGATGGCAACCGGGTGGAGAAGCAGACCGGTTATCAGCCAGGCCGAGAACATGACGCATCCAAATTGTCCGATGACAATGGGCCGTTTCATCATCCTGATTCCTTTGAGTCCATCGCGTCTGATTCGTTCCGACTGCATCCTGCGTGTCGTCATGGTCGAAAGGTCGGGCAGTAATGGGCGCTGCCTATGCGAGTCCGGTTGGTTTTAAGTAGGAATGAGCAATAGGGATGCCTGCATCTCACAGAAGAATTTCAATGCGTTCGATGCGACATCTCATTATTAGACCGGACACGAGCGAATGCGCACGAGTCGCCTGTGCGGATGCGAACTCTTTCTTCTTCCTTTGTCGGCTCCGCCTCATCCCGGGTGCAACAGTGAGTCCGAAACTGAACGCACAACGGTCCTCAGAACCTCCGGATCGTTCCAACGGCATACGGATGAATGGGTGCGAAAGAGGGGGTCTCCGGCGGGGCCATCACCGCAGCGTTTGCTACACTAGTCGTACCGGCAAAATGGTCAAAGTCGATACGTTCAATCGATAAAGGAACAGCATAGTGAGATCTTCAAATCATCAACGCTCAGCGGTTCCCCTCTGTCCCAGCTGTACCCCTCAAGCCCCCATGATGTCTTCTGCACATGAGGTGCCAAACGCCGATTCACACGACCTGCTGAGATGGCGCTGCTCTCAGTGCGCTCATACGGGCCTGACCGCGAAGCAAGGGATTCATCTCGTATTTCGAGGTGGGATGGAATATGTCTTTGCTTACGGCTCGTCCCGCGGCATGTTGACCGTCGTGCTCTCAACCGAGGCTATCGCTCTCTTCAAGAGCCACGATATTGGCGCCGATGAATTGGTCAGGAAAGCAGCCGAATGGGCGCTCCTGCGGGGCCGTGCGAGCGGCACAGTGACGCTCGGCTTACATCATGAGGAGTTGGCTGCCTTTTACTGGTACTTCTATCAAACTCAGTCGGTCGACCGGCAACCGGTCTCATGAACGGGTCGTCCATCCCGTGGACGGCCGTATGGGCCGCGATCCTCCTCCAGAGAACCACCAACCATCCCGACCTTCGCTGAAACAGATGCTCCCCCGATGGAATTAACCTATTCAGGGACTGCTGACGCACCGATTCATTGGTTATCATCCGCCAGCGCATACCTGGACTACAAAGCTCGACGGTTCGAGAGAGGGAGAAACCATGAAACCTCGGTATAGCCAACGAGTCTCGGTCGCCTGTTCGGTGATTTTTTCCGGGGATTGCGGTGTAGGTGAAGGCCGCATGCTGGATGTGTCCCTGCCCGGCTGCCTGCTCCAAAGCGCCGCGACCTTGAAGGCGGGCGACTATGTTCAACTGCGGGTATTTCTTCCCGATCTACAAAGCCCGCTCCATGTGCCTTTGGCCGCCGTGCGCTGGGTGGAAGGGAATCGGGTCGGATTGGAGTTTATTCGCACGTCGCATGAAGAGCAGACCAGGCTGGAACAGTTTGTCAGGCAAAAGTCCCGGTGCGCCGGAAAGCGAGCCGCATGGACCGAAGGCATCGTCGTGGTCGGAGCCAGTGGAGACTGACCGGCGAGCGATCACACTTCCTTCAAGTCCGTTTCCGTCAATTCCTCTCCGATATCCGGCTCAGGCCTGCCTCTTGTTGAGGACGGATGCAGTCCATACTTCTTCAGCATTTTGTAGAAGTCTGCGCGATACCGCCCGGCGAATTGCGCCGCCCGTGAAATATTCCCGCCCGTCATTTGGAGTACATTGCGGAGATATGTTCGCTCGAATTCTTCTTTCGCTTCGGTCAACGGCTTCATGGCCATATCCGGCGCCACGCCGATAGACGGCAGCAAATCCGGCGAAATCATATCCTGCCGCGACATGACGACGGCCTTCTCGATCGCATTCTCCAACTCCCTCACATTGCCGGGCCACGGATACACCATCAGCCGATGCATGGCCGCTGCCGTAAAGCCGCGGACGTCCTTGTTGGCTCGCTTCGCGCATTGCTTGAGAAAATGCTGACCCAGCAAGGGAATATCGTCCTTGCGTTCACGCAGCGGCGGGATCGTCAGCGGCACGACGGAGATGCGATAGTACAAATCATGCCGGAACGTGCCGGCTTTGACCGCTTCGGACAAGTCCTTATTCGTGGCCGCTATAATCCGCACATCAACCTTGGTCACATAATCGGCGCCGACCTCGCGGATTTCCCGTTCCTGCACGGCCCGCAGAAGTTTCACCTGCATCGAGAGCGGCATCTCGCCGATCTCATCCAAAAACAACGTGCCGCCGCTCGCACTTTGGAAAAAGCCCCGTTTGGAGGCGACCGCACTGGTGAAGGCGCCGCGCACATGGCCGAACAATTCGCTTTCAAACAAGGCTTCCGGTATCGCCGCACAGTTCAGCGCCACAAACGGATTCTTGGCTCGGCGGCTGTTCGTATGGATGACCCGGGCCAGGACCTCTTTCCCCGTACCGGTTTCTCCGCAAAGGAGAATCGTCGCATCGGAATCCGCCACTTGGGCGATCTTCTGAAACAACCGCTGCATCGCCGAACTGCGAGCGATGACGTTCTCAAGCCCGTAAAGTTCCTTCACGAGGGACTTCAGCCGCTGAATTTCACGACTCATTCGCTGTTGCGCCAAGCCCTTATCAATCGTCGCTTTCAATTCCCGATCATCAAACGGCTTGGTGAGATATCCGAATGCACCCCGCTGCATGGCTTCGACGGCATTGGGGATGCTGCCATGAGCGGTCAGAATGATCACCGGAAGTCCCGGTTGATTGCGCAACAATTCCTCCGTGAGGTTCAATCCATCTTCGCCGCGCAGCCGAAGATCGGTAATGGCGACATCAAACACTTCGCGTTTGGCCGCGTCGAGCGCATCCTGCCCTGTTGTACAAGGTGTGACGACGAACCCCATGGCGGACAACCGCATTCTGAGGAGGTGCAGCAGCCCTTCGTCATCGTCAACAACGAGAATACGTTCTTGCTCCATAATCCTCCTAGGGCTTGGTGGAGTCGGGGGCCGGTGACGGCGCGATATTGGACGGCGGCCGGATCGGACGAATCCGTTCCCGCATTTCCTGATCGATCCGTTTCAGCGCCTCAAGCTGGCTGGTCAACTCTTCGATCTTGCGATCACGATCGATCAACTGACGCTGCAGCGATTGAAGCGTGCCGGTGTCCGTGGTCACTTTGGCCGTATCCCGCTTGGAACTCAGGGCTTCCACCTTCTTTTCTTGTTCCTGCAGTTCACGGTGCAGGCTTTCAACCGACTGCGAGTCGGCTTCCTGCATCGAACGGAGTTGCTGAATGACCAATTCCCGATCCAGGAGATCGCGCACCGTCCGCTCGGCCGCCTGGTTAAGAACACGATTCGTTCGCGCGACGGCGGGACCGTCGGCGACGGCCTGGACCCACGATCGATGAAGCGCCTGATTGCCGCCTTGCAGCACTTGAATCCATAGCTTACTGGAAGCCGCCAATTGGCTCTTTGGAGCCGTAGCAATCACTTTTTCGAAATACCGAAGAGCCGTGTCCTGGTTTTCATAGAGCGCCGCCAGCGCGCGGGTAAAGAACACATGATCACAGCTGCTCTTTGCTCCGCACTTGGAGATCAGCGCCTCCTGCCTCTTCACCAAGCTCTGCAGCATTTTGCCATCGGCGGCATCCGGCGTGAAATAGGGCCCATTGGCCGGAGCCGGAACGGTGCTGCATCCCCATTGCCATGCAAAGAGCAACACAAGGAGAGCGCCGGATTGCTGTCTGCGCGAGGGCGTCATGCTGCTCCCGGCCTGGTCAACAAGAGAAAAAAGCGCACTGTCGTCCCCTTACCGACTTCACTCTCCACCCAGATCTTCCCGCCGTGCGCCTCGACCACCCGCTTCGCCAGAGCCAGCCCCAATCCGCTGCCCATGGTCGCCCGCCTAGCCTTGGCCCGGCCCTGATAAAATCGATCGAAGATGTGTGGAAGCTCTTCCGGTGGAATACCGGGTCCCGCATCCGAAACCGACACCAACAGCACGCCTCCTTGGCCATCGGGCGTCATGGTCAATTTCACCACGGTGCCTTCCCTGCTGAATTTCAACCCATTGGACAGCACGTTGTCGAGCACCTGCTCGATACGGCCGCTGTCTGCCTTGACCCAGTGACGTTCGGCAGGCGCCTCGACGAGCAACTGGACATGCTTGGCGTCGGCCAGCAGCCGAATCTTGTTGATCGACAGCTCGGCGATCTTTGTCAGATCCGTCGGTGCAAAGCGGTACTCCATCATCCCTGCTTCCATCTTCGACAGATCCAAAATGGTCGAGATCAAATGCATCAGACGGCGGCTGCTGTCCGCCATGATCCGCAACGTCGTCCGTTGATCCTGTGTCAGGGGACCCGGAATCTCGTCGAGCAGCAGATGGGTGCCTTCCTGGATCGAGGCCATCGGGGTTCGCAGTTCATGCGACACATGCGCGAGAAACTCGCTCTTGATGTCGTCCAGTTGCTGGAGCTGCTTCCCCATCCAATTCACGGTTTCGCCGAGCTCGCGCAGCTCGCTCGGCGCGCGAATCTGCAATGAAGATGAAAAATGCCCTTGTCCGATCTCTTTAATGCGCGCCTGAAGCCGACGTAGAGGCCGCAGGATATTGTAGCTCGCGACTGCGGCCAACCCCAATCCAAACAGCAACGCGACCAGCACGAGTTGTTCCGTCACGGCTTCGGCCTCGCTGGAAGTCGCGCGGGCGGCGTTGAGTCCGATACCGATCTGCGCCTCGTGAAGCCCGATGTAACTCTGCAAGGTCGATGAGAGGCGATCGGCGATGGCTTCCATCCTTACGTCATAGGAGGCTCCCGAATCCGGGGAGTCCGATACCATAGGTGAGAGCTGGGCATGAAACAGGGCGATCTGTTGCTGCTGCAGACGCTCCACTTCCTTCAACAATTGTTGTCCATGGAGAGACGCTTCCTTCCCGTATTGCTGGGCAAGCGCGTGCTGAAACTCTTTCGTCTCCTGATGAAAGTGTTCGAGAAAGGTGGCGGCGTGGACGGCCAGATATTTCTTCTGGCTTTGCATTTGATCGTAAAAGGAGGCAAGCAGTCGCTTGGCCGTTTCAATCTCGGGATAGTGACGGGACTCCATCTCGGCGCTCAGGTCGGAGAGCTGACGGATCTGGAGTAAGGCGTACACGTTGACCCCCGCCATGACGAGGATGATGATCAAATAGGTGAGAACCAGTCGCCAGAAGATGGACAGACGCACGGGACGGACCCCGACAAGTCGGATGATCGATGGCGTTCGAGTCGAACTGCGGTGTATGTAAATCCATACAACAAATCCATCGGCGGCTCAATAAGTTCCGCCTTTCCTGCACGGGGTGGGCCGCCGAGTCGGCCGCCCGGGTTCGCTGCAGTCAGCCGTTGTACCCGCGTCATTTCGACGCGAATTCCCGCTGACGGCGAGACGAGCCACGAAGCGCCGCGAACAAATGTCCCCGAAAGAGCAGCATCGCGACCGCTAGCGGCGGTGTGAAAAGCACCGCCGCGACACCCGCGACTTCCCCTGCCACACCGAGGTTATTGAGCCAGACGGAGAGGATCGTGAACGGCAGGATCAGCAGTTGAAAAAAATCCAGGCCGGCGCCGCGGCCGACCCGGTTCGATAAGGAAACGAAGAGAGAGAATCCCAACGGCATCAAGACGAGGGCCAACGGAAGGAACCATTCAATCCAGTTCTCCAGAACAAAATCATAACTGCTTTTCAACACATCGAGCGGAGAATCATGGCGGACCTGGTAGATGACTTCGGGAGCGGGATTCAACAGAATGAAGAGCAACAGCAAAATCGCGGCGACCAACATGCGGCTATCGGGGTTGGACTGTAAGCTCATGTCCAACAGCATCGTGGGAATCCACAAGACGAACCCGACGCTGATGACGTCCCAGAAATAGTGGCCGAAACTCTCCATGACATCGCGCACACCCAAGGACCGCGCCCCCATGACGGCCTGCTCGATCAAGCTCAAGACCGCGCCGATCAGCAGGGCGTTGGCCGCGCCGAGGAGGAAACCTCCCGCGATGCCGAGGGGCCGCGCTAGCGAGGCGACCAGGGAGAAGGCCAGCGCAAACACAATCATGGCCACGATGATGATCCAGCCGCGGGCCAACGAGCGAACCGTCGCTCGACCGGCGTCCCGATACAACCGAAGTGTGGAAGACACGAGCGGTACCATAAACACGGTCGGCTTCGGCCTCACCGGACAAGACTGAAGCAGCCTCCTGATGAGACAGTGAATGATTTCGGGACAATAGTCTGGAGCGGAGGTCGCAGTCAACCGCACAGACAGTGCGCGAGTCGACCGCGTTCTCGTCTCGCACATTGACTTAGTCCGCTGGAATGATTATTCCGTGAGAGGGAGAATGAACGAAAGAGGAGAGCCGACATGGATATGAACCGGATGACCGTGAAACTGCAGGAAGCGCTGCAGGCCGCCTCCGCGCAGGCGATGCGCCGCAGCCACCAAGGCATCGACGCCGAACATCTGCTCCTGGCCCTGCTCGAACAAGAAGGGGGCCTGGCGCCGGCGTTGCTCGACCAGTCCGGCCTCTCCGCCTCTGCGGTACGGCAGGCGGCCGACCAGGCTCTTGCCAAGGTGCCGCAAATACAAGGACCAGGCGCCGCGCCCGGCCAGATTCATCTCACCCCTCGTCTGGCGAAGATCCTCACCAGATCCGAAGAGATCATGAAGGAATTGAAAGACGAGTTCATCAGTGTCGAGCATGTCCTGCTCGCCATGGTGGAGGATGGAGGAGTCTTCCGGCGGCTGAATTTGACCAAGGACCGCCTGCTTGCCGCACTGCAGCAAGTACGGGGTAATCAGCGCGTCACCAATCAGGACCCCGAAGGCACCTACCAGTCGCTCGAAAAATATGGCCGCGATCTGACCAGACTGGCGGCGCAAGGCAAACTCGATCCGGTCATCGGCCGCGATGATGAAATCAGGCGCGTGATCCAGATCCTGTCCCGGCGAACGAAGAACAATCCCGTTCTGATCGGCGAGCCGGGCGTCGGGAAGACCGCCATCGTCGAAGGTCTCGCCCAACGCATCGTCAAGGGAGATGTGCCGGACGGCCTGAAACAGAAGCGGTTGATCGTCCTCGACATGGGGGCCCTCGTGGCGGGCGCGAAGTTTCGCGGCGAATTTGAAGAGCGCTTGAAAGCGGTTTTGAAGGAAGTGCAGGCGGCTCAGGGCCAGATCCTGATGTTCATCGACGAGTTGCACACGGTTGTCGGCGCCGGCGCCGCGGAAGGCGCGATGGACGCGGCCAATCTGCTGAAGCCGCTGCTGGCCCGCGGCGAACTGCACCTCATCGGCGCCACGACGTTGGATGAATATCGGAAACATATCGAGAAGGATGCCGCGTTGGAGCGTCGCTTTCAGACCGTGCTGGTGGAGCAACCCACGGTCGAGAACACCATTTCGATCCTCCGTGGTTTGAAAGAACGGTATGAAGTGCACCATGGCGTGCGGATTAAGGATGCGGCCCTGGTGGCGGCGGCCAAGCTGTCTCACCGGTACATCAGCGATCGGTTTCTGCCGGATAAGGCGATCGATCTCGTGGACGAAGCAGCGGCTCGCCTGCGCACCGAAATAGACAGCCTGCCCGCGGAGCTGGACGAGGTCTCCCGCAAGGTCATGCAACTGGAGATCGAACGCGAGGCGCTCAAGAAGGAAAGCGATCAAGCCAGTCAGGCGCGCTTGGCCACCATCGAAAAAGAATTGGCCGGGCGGAATACCGATTTGCAGGTGCTCAAAGCCCGATGGGAATCGGAAAAGGCGTCGGTGGCGAAACTGCGCAAGACCCGGCAACATATCGAAGAGGTGAAACGCCTGATCGAACAGGCGGAACGGGCATACGACCTGAATAAGGTCGCGGAGCTGCGCTACGGCGAGCTCCCTAAGTTGGAGCGGGAACTGGAGTTGGAAGTCCAGCACCTCGACAAGAAGCAGGGGGAACGGCGTCTCTTGAAAGAAGAGGTGGACGAGGACGAGATCGCGGCGATCGTCAGCCGCTGGACCGGCATCCCGGTGAGCCGGCTAGTTGAAGGAGAAATGGAGAAGCTGTTGAAGCTGGAGGAACTGCTCCATCAACGCGTCGTAGGCCAGGACGAAGCGGTGACCGCCGTGGCCGACGCGATCGTGCGGGCCCGGTCCGGCATCAAAGATCCGAATCGGCCGATCGGCTCGTTTCTCTTTCTTGGACCGACCGGCGTCGGCAAAACGGAATTGGCCCGCGCGTTGGCCGCGACCCTCTTCGATGACGAGGGCAACCTGATCCGCATCGACATGTCCGAATACATGGAGAAACATACCGTCGCGCGCTTGATCGGCGCCCCGCCCGGCTATGTGGGTTACGAAGAAGGCGGGCAGCTGACCGAAGCCGTGCGCCGGCATCCTTTTTCGGTCATCCTGTTCGACGAGATCGAAAAAGCGCATCACGACGTCTTCAACATTTTGCTGCAGGTATTGGACGACGGCCGGCTGACGGACTCGCAGGGTCGCACCGTCGATTTCAAGAACACCGTGCTCATCATGACGTCGAATATCGGCAGCCAGCAGATTTTTGAATCTCAGCAGGCCGGCGTGTCCTATGATCGGATGCGGAGCGTCGTGACCGCCGAGTTGCGCACGCATTTCCGGCCGGAGTTTCTCAATCGGGTCGACGAGATCGTCGTCTTCCATCCTCTGGCGGAAGAGCAGCTCGCGAGAATCGTCGAGATCCAACTCGAGCGATTACGCAAGCGATTGGCCGAACGTCGAATCACGCTGGCCGTCACCCCCGCCGCACTCCGGAGTCTCGGACAACGCGGCTATGACCCGACCTATGGCGCGCGGCCGTTGAAGCGGCTGATTCAGCAGGAGATCGAAACACCGATCGCCCGCCAGCTGATCAAGGGCGAACTGCGGGATGGGGAAACCGCAGCGGTGGACGTCAAGGACGGCCATACGGTCATCGTCCCGACGCTGACGACTCACTGACAATCGATACACAGGGCCGGCGCTGCCCCATCAGCAGCCTCAATTGACCTGGACGGCGCCGCCCTTCGCGTCGGTATCGCCGCCGCTGACCCGGCGTTTGTCGAGCCGATAGTCGGTAGGGGTCACTTCGAGGATGTGGCCCTTGATGGTGTGAAACGTACCCCGGTTGAATACCACCCTGTCGCCCTCTTTCGCTTCAATCGAGAACACGATCGTACCGGTCTCGGTATGCTTCAATGACACCCCGGCGGCCGTCTTGGACAATTCATAAGCCCGCCGCTCGTTAAACGTCAGATTGCTGTCCACCACCTTGGCCATCATCCGTCCCGTCCCGTCGAACAACGCAAAGGTGACCAGCGGCGGCCCACCGGTCTTGCGCACCGCCACTTCCAATTGACGCATACCTTCGATGTCGATGGTGCCGTCGGAATTCCGATACAAGTTCGAGCCGATTTCAATATCCATGCGTTCATCTCTCCTACGTTGAACGATAATGCCGGCTATGCTTTCTTGATACGATCCAGGATCAAGGCGATGCAACCCCCGAGTAAGCCGCCCCCGAGGATGGTCGTCATGAGTTCCACTAGTTTCAATTCCCAGACCGATCCTTGCGCCTGCATCACCTCACGAATGCCCCCTTGCAGCATAATGACGGCCAAGGCCATCGTCGCCCCGACCAGAAACCACCACATGAAGACTTTCATGGCATGCATGGCGACGCCGGACCGTTCTTCACTCCTCCGCAAGTTCTGCGATCCTCCGCGACCGGCTAATAGTCCATTCGCCGGTCAAAACTCCGATACTGAATCGCCTCCGCCACATGCGCCGCCACAATCGTCTCCGACCCAGCGAGATCGGCAATGGTGCGCGCCACGCGCAGAATCCTTCCGTGTGCACGGGCGGATAAGCCCAGCTTCATCATGGCCTGTTCGAGGAGGTCTCGTCCGGCCCCGTCCGGCGTGCAATATTTTCTAAGCAAGCGCGGGCCGATTTGAGCATTGGTGACCAGACCCTCTTTCTTGTACCGTTCGGCTTGCCGGGAACGGGCGCCGATCACTCTCCCGCCGATCACGGCGGACGGTTCCGCCGGGGGCCCATCGTCCCTCAAGTCCCGCGGCGCCACCGCCGGGACCTCGAGATGAATATCCAACCGATCCATGAGCGGACCGGACAAACGCCCTCGATAGCGACGAACCTGGGTCGGCGAACAGACGCAGTCCCTCGATCGATCGCCGTAATACCCGCAGGGACAGGGATTCATGGCGGCCACGAGCATGAATCGAGCCGGATAGCGAAGGGACCCGCTGACTCTGGTCACCGTGACGGTTCCCTGCTCCAACGGTTGACGGAGTCCGTCCAGCACCGATCGGTGGAACTCCGCTGCCTCGTCGAGAAAGAGCACGCCGTTGTGGGCGAATGAGACTTCCCCAGGCTTCGGGATGGTCCCGCCGCCGATCAGTCCGGCATCCGAGATCGTATGGTGAGGAGCGCGGAAGGGACGCGCCGTGAGTAATGGGCGTCCCGCTTCGAGTTGCCCGGCCACGCTGTAAATGCGACTCGTCTCCAGCGCTTCATCCGGCTGGAGCGGCGGGAGAATGGTGCGAAGCCGCTGCGCCAGCATTGTCTTGCCGGACCCCGGCGGACCGATCATCAAGATGTTATGGCCGCCGGCGGCGGCAACCTCGAGAGCCCGCTTGGCATATTCCTGCCCACGAGCATCGGAAAAATCCTCGTCACTCGACGAGCCGACGGCGCTATACGCCGCTCGGTCCACCACGGTCGGCGAGATCGGGCGTTCTCCGCGCAGGAATTCGACCGCTTCCGGCAACGTATGGACGGGATACACCGGTGCTCGATCGGCCAGCGCCGCCTCTTCTGCATTCTCCACCGGCACGAGCAGGCTGTGACTCGGCCGGCAGGCCAGCCCAATCGAGAGGGCGCCGCTGACCGGCTTCACGCGTCCGTCCAACGATAGTTCGCCGACGAGCACGCGCTGCGTCACGGCTTCGGCGGGAAGCACCTCCTCGGCAACCAGAATGGCCAGCGCGATCGCGAGATCCAAGCCGGATCCTTCCTTTTTCACGCCGGCGGGAGCGAGGTTCACCGTGATCTTCTTGACAGGAAATTGGAATCCGCTGTTCTTCAACGCGGCTCTGACGCGGTCGCGGCTTTCCCGGACCGTCGTATCCGGCAGGCCTACCACGGAAAACTGGGGGAGTCCGCCCGAAATATCGACTTCGACGTCGATCAAATAGGCCTCCAAGCCGACGATGGCCGCACTGAACACTTTCGCCAACAAGGAGGCCTCAAAGAGAACGGTGAAGCGCGCGCGACGGCGCGTGTCAAATCGGGATTATAGGCAGCGGTTTCCGGCCTTTTCAACTGATCGATGGCACAGCGTAGCGCTCACCGCCTCGCCTCCGCGGCTGGTGTGACCTATCTGCCTTCTGTATAATGCCGCGCATGCGCCTTTGGAGTCGTACCCGCCGGTGCATTCCTTTCTCTCCTGCCGCGCGATCTTTCACACCGGCAGCCGCGATCGTCTTGTCGTCTTCCTTCCTCTGGACGAGTCTGGTGTTGCCGGCGGAACCAAGCCGGCAAGGTGGGCTGTCGTGGGCAGGGCTTCAGGATACCGGGTCCTGGAGAACGGCTGCACCGGCGCCCACAAAACGGACCGAGGTCACAGCCGCTGCGGTGGCCGGCAAGCTGTACCTGATGGGCGGGTTCAGTGCGCCGAGCCTCCGCAATGTGTTGGACCTGGCGATCACCGACGTGGTTGAGGAATATGACACGGTCGCAGATCGGTGGAAAACCGTGGCCCCCATGCCGGCTAAGCTCCATCATGCGGGGGCGGTGGCGATCGGCGAGAGAGTCTACGTCGTGGGAGGATTTACCAAAGCGGTGTTATCCGTATGGCATCCGGTAGCCTCCCTCTATATCTATCATCCAGCCAGCGATACCTGGGTGGAAGGACCGCCGATGCCGACCGCACGGGGCGGCTTGGCCGTCGCGGAGCTGGACGGGCGTATCATTGCGGTGGGCGGGTACGGTGAGTCCGCCAATACCGGGGCGGTGGAACTGTACGACCCTCTTCAGAAACAATGGGACACGCTTCCCTCGCTGCCCACGGCTCGCGATCATTTGGCGGTCGCTGTCTGGAATGGAAAGGTCTATGCCATCGGCGGACGCCTCGATCGCGACTACGGCAAGAATCTGACGACTGTGGAGGTCTACGATTCCCGAAGCGGGACATGGGTCAAGACGGCCGATCTCCCGACGGCTCGGAGCGGTATTACCGCCGGGATGATGGATGATGCCATTTATGTGTTAGGGGGTGAGAGTCCGGCCGGGACCTTCGCCGCCAACGAAGCCTATGACCCAACCACCGACCGCTGGAGCGCGATGGCCCCCATGCCGACCAGTCGACATGGACTCGGCTCGGCCGTCGTCGGTCACGAACTCTTCGTGGTGGCGGGAGGGCCTAAGCCGGGCGGGTCGTTCAGCGATACCAACGAGGTGTTCAGGCCGCCCGCCAAGCCGCATGCCGGCTTCTCATCTCTGGTCGCACAGCGGACTATCGACCAACCGTCCCCCGAGCACCGGCCGCGAGCCACATCGCAACATGTCGGCTCGGTGATGGCCATGCTCGCGACATTCGACGAGGCCCACGTGCTGCCGCCGGAGGATTCTCCTCAGGCCAATCAGACCATCAAGGCGCTGATTCAATTCCAGTCGGCATTTCTGAAAAGTCGCAATCCGGCCGTCCGCGACTTCTTTGTCGCGGCGCAGCAGGCGAAGTTTGGTCCGAAGGCCGGGGACGTCGTGGCCGCGTTTCAACAAACCGGATGGACGTCCGCCGTCATGGAGGCATCGGTCGATTATGGAGCACAGGAGCGAGTCTGGCAGGACGGCACGCTGGCCGAGGGCTTGCGCGAATATAACGTGACCCGAGCAGATTTCGAATTGCTCGTTGGGCTGTTCCGACGAGCCAAGCAGCACTTCCAAGCGCGAGGCGAGGACGTTCATCAAATCTATGCCGCTCGCCGTCGCGATATGCCCGGCGCGGCGTTTTGATTCCGGCCTTGCCGGCCCCACATTCGTCCAAGGAGGAGACCATGGCGACGAAAGCGTACATCCTCATCAAGGTCAAGGCCGGCAAGACCAAGACCGTCATACAGTCGCTCAAGACCATCGCGGGCGTCGAGCAGGCAAACCCTTGCTTCGGTCAACCGGATATCTTCGTCTTTATCAATGTGGCGGACGAGCGGTCCCTCTCCGACATTGTGATCACCAAGATTCATGCGATCGACGGCGTCGAAGAAACCGACACCCACATCGTCGCGGAGACGTAACAGCGGATGCACTACCGGTATCGAACCATGACCGGCTCCCCATTCCGGCGAGCCGACTCATAACAGGCTTCGGCAATCTCCACGGCACGCTTTCCATCCTCTCCGGAAACGGCCGGCTCCGTCCCGTCGCGAACTGCACCGACGAATGAGCGTAACGTCGCCACGATGGTCGGCGAGGGCTCAACGTGCCATTCTCTGGGGGGGAGAGATGCCGCGACAAGCCTGAGTCGGCGGCATTGCCAATCCGCTTCAAGCTGTCCTTCCGTCCCGATCACTTCCACGCGGCCGACCCGGCCGGACGACACGCGCGAGATGTCGAGGAGCGCCCAGCGACCCCCTGCCAACCGAAGCCAGGCGAACACTCGGGACTCGGCCGCTGCAGGAGGGACTGCATCCATCACACATCGCACCTCTACGACTTCGTCGCCCATCATGAATCTCACCAAATCGAGCAGGTGCACACCGATCTCCAATGAAATGCCCCGGCCGCCGAACGCCGGCGACGCCGGTGAGCCTGAGCCTGGCTCCATTCGCAACGTGAGACTCAAATAAAGCGGCGAGCCGATCTCATGGCGATGAGCTTGGCAAGCCAGGATCGCGGGGTCAAACCGCAAGGTTTGCGCGGTCATGAGTGTGATGCCGGCGTCCCGTGCCGCCTGCACCATCGCCGATGCATCGGTCGCAGTCGTAGCCAGCGGTTTCTCAATCAAGAGGGGCTTCTTGGCGTGAACGGCCGCGAGGCAGATGTCCCGATTGATCGACGGCGGCGTCACCGCGATCACGGCGTCGACGTTCGGATCCTCGATCAGTTGCCGGTAATCGGTATAACAGGGAATCGCGGGTCCCGTGGCCGGAGTCACGGTTTCCGTTCGTCGACATACCGCCACCAACTTGGCCTCCGTGAGGTCCTCGATATGGCGGATATACCGCATGCCGTGGCGACCCATCCCGATTAATCCCAGTCGCAACGGCCTCTCTCGTTCACATTGCATGATGGAGGGGCACTGTACCGGGGGCCGCGGATACGGTCAACCCGCCGCCCTGAGAGATGTGCGCCTACGGTTGATTGACAAGGGATTTCCGGCCTCCCTATAGTGTGGACAGAGGTCGCCATGTCGGTCGGCCCACCATTTTTATTATCGAGAGGACATGCCTGTTATGACCACCCAGACCCCGCCCTTCACCATGCAGCAGATCGGCACAGGCACCGCTCGATTTCCCAGTGGCGCCGCCATCCCGACGGCGACCGACGCGGCAGTGGACCCCTATAGCCGCACCAAAATCTCCAAGCATGTCCAGGTCGAATGCCTGCAATTTTGGCCGCAGGAAAAAGGCACCTATCCCGGCATTGTCCTGCTGCACGAATGGTGGGGACTCAATGCGCAGATCAAGGATTTGGGTGCCAGATTGGCCTGTGAAGGGTATGGCGTGATCATTCCGAACCTCTATGGGCGGTTGGGCGGTATGGTGACGGCGAGCGCCGACGTCGCCGAAGCGTTGATGGCGAAAATCAAGGAACCCGATTTGCTGCAAGACATTAATTCCTGCTGTGAGTTTCTGAACACGCACGAGTACATCAAACGGAACGTCCATGGCGTCATGGGATTCGGGATGGGCGGCTCGTTGGCCCTCCGCTTCGCCTGTCAGCGCAAGCGCCTGCGCACGGCCGTCTGCTTCTATGGTCGAGTCGAACCAAGCCAAGAAGTCCTGAAGGACCTGTACTGTCCCGTCCTGTATCATCACGCAGGACTGGACACATGGGTCGGCGACGAAGAGGTCCGGCTACTCGAATCCGCCGCGACATCCTTCGGTAAACGCGTCGACATCCGCAGGTATCCCGAAGCTCAGCATGCCTTCATGAACGAAACCAGGCCCGCTTCCTTCAACGAAGCGGCCGCGTCTTCCGCGTGGGATGCGAGCGTCGCCTTCCTGAAACAATGCTTCCAAGGAATCTGATCGGTTCTAACCCGGTGCGGTTTTGTCGACGCCTGCTTTGTGGGACAGGACTGCTCTCTGCTCTGTTGGGACCGGCGTTCTGGTCCGCCGACCTGGTCGGTGCCGCTTCAACCGCCTCAACCATCGAAGCTCAGCCCGCGGCATTGGCCGGCACCATGCCCGACTGGACGAAGATCCGGGCGACCGCCGCATCCGTGATGGACAAGCCGGCCGCGGGAACCGATCCATTGGTCTATTTCATTGATCCGCTCGGTCGCCAGCTCGGCTTTCCCGACGCCGTGTCGACATTGGCCGCAAAGAAGCTTCCCCCGGCGCTGGCTGCAGAGCTTGGAGTCGCGGAACTGGCCGAAACCGCCCGGCATCTGATCCGGAGCCTCGTGGGTTGGAATATCGCAAGGGCAATACGGGAGTTGGCCTCGGCCACCGATGAGGCGGAGATCGACCGACTCGGCCGACACATCGCAGACCAAGCCGCCTGGCTGACCCCAGAAACGGAGGGAGGCGCCGCACGCTTCATCCTGGCATCCATTCCGGCATTGAAATCCACCGCGGCGGAGGCCGGCGCCTTGGACGAGGCAGCCTATCGTGACTATGCGGCCGTGCTGGACGCCAAGTACCCGATGCAGCCGAGCAATCTCGATTCGTGGTTGGCAATCCTCGAAACGAACGGAATCGAAGCTTGGCATGATCGCTTGAGGGCCGGAATGGACGGGAAAACCTTTGATCCGCAGGATTTCCAAGTCATGGCCGGCCGCTACATCACATCCCGGTTGCAACCCCTGCTCCGGCTGCGCTTGGCTCAACAAGGCAGTGAACTCGAGACGTGGGCCGCTCAACGCGCCTACCAAGATTGGGTGAGCCTTTCCGGGTGGAAAGATTCCGTCCGGCTTCGCCGGGGTTTGGCCCGGCTTTGCGGGTCATGGCAATGGACCATCCACAATCATCAGAATCATGGAGAGCAGAAACTGACTGTGAACTTCCCGGCTTCCGGTTCCGGGCAGGATCACGCAGGTCCGGCAGAGATCGTGGTATTAGGAGACTCGGTCTATCTCCGGTGGGAAGCAGGCGGGAGGGTCCAAGAAGACAGCCTGTTGCTGTCCAAAGAAGGGCAGCGCTTGGAGGGTAGCTTCGTCAACAACATGGGAGGCTGGGGCTCGATCACCGGAAAACGGACCGCCGGGTGTCCTAGGAAATAGCGCAGCGCGTCTGGATGACACTCAATCTTCCTTGAGTCTGCGCCATTCGGTCCAGGCCAGCAGGGCCCAGCCGCTGAGAAAGGCCAGGCCTCCCAGAGGTGTAAGGGCTCCCGCCCAGGGAACACCCAGCGCCGCCACAACGTACAGGCTTCCGCTGAATAGGACGATGCCCAGGCAGAATAGCCATCCGACACGGATAAGACGAGCATCCGGCGTTTGGTGCAGCTGCCAACCGACGACGACCAACGCCAAGGCGTGATACATTTGATACTTGGCTGCGGTTTCATAGACGGCCAACCGGCCGGGGTCCAGGACACTCTTGAGCGCATGGGCGCCGAATGCTCCTGCCGCCACGGAAAGAAACGCGCAGACCGACCCGATCACCATGAGATGCATCGCCGATTTTTTCATATCGACCAGTCCCCTCCTCTGCCGCAACGCTTTATTCGGCGCGCATTGTAGCATGGCTGCGACAGGGAACCGAGGGAACGGTGAGACACGATTGAAATGGTCGCGGAAGCCGACTGTCTCATGCGGGCAGCACCCGATGACATGTTCCGGTTGACGATCCTGCAAGCTGCTGAAGAACTATGCCGGTCGAGTGCCCACGCTGCCTTTTGACCAATCCGGATACCGTGCTGTTTTGCGAATGCGGCTATGACTTCACGCCGCACTTTCAACGGTTGCCTTTCCAGAAAGGCGACGCGGCCGGCCAGTCACGCCGGCCGCTCTTCAAGCGCCAGATGCACAAAGGCAGTTTCTTGCTCGGTATTTCGTTCTTGTGGATCGCGCTCGCGGTGGGCGAACTCTATCGGATTCGGATCGAGCTGCCCCGCCGTCCGATCACGGAACTGGCCTTGAGCAGCCTGATGGTCGGGTTGACGGACGTGATCGGCGCCTTGGTGATCGGCACCATCGGATGGGCCTGCGTGTGGATTGCCATGTCGTCTCATGGGCGGCCGGCAAAGCTGTGTCCTCGCCGGACCACCTTTGTGGTGACGTCGCTTGCCGCCGTGGTCCTGTTCGTGATCCGCACCATCGAACCGACGGTGCTAATCCAACATCTGGCCGAGGGATTGGCGATTGTGGCCCTGGCTGCCTTTTCCTACTATGCAGGCACGAGGCAATGGCTCGGGAAATGGTAGAGGGCTTCCACAATTTATGGGGATAACTCTGTGGACAATCGCTTCCCCGCAGATTATTCGCGGCATGGAAAGCGCTGAACGAGAAGGTTGCCTATTCTTTGAGCATTGAAGGACGAAGGGGGCCGGACCCCAATATCTTGAGGCTTGACTATTTTTGGTTTCTATAGATCACACCCGTCGGCTTGCACAGCGTATTCTGTCATCAGTCGTCCGACAGCGGTGACACCGTGTGAAGGACAGGCTCCGGTCGGAGACTTTATACACATGGCACCGTCCCTTAATGGATGGGTTTACAGTTGTGGGCGATGAATGTCTGCGCACCGTCCCGGATCTCCCGCAGTCTTTGTTCCTCTTCCGTCTTTCCTTGATCACGCAGGTGGACAATATCCTGATCGAGGAGCGGGAGTTTCGTGACGAGATCGGCACATTTCCGGTCAATGTGGGCTCGTACATGCTCGAGGAGCAGACGGTGCTGCTTCTCATGCAGCTCTTCGCGAACTGAATTCGTGCCGGCCGCGCCTTCGAGCAATCTCGTGATCTCCACGAGATCTTCCGGAACGACTTCGGTCTGCCCCGGAAAAGCTTGCCTGATTTCTTCCAACGTATGCGCAGATGAAAGAGTCGCAGCGCAGAGACACAGCAGACAGAGGATCAAACACCTCGAGCGTTGCATAACCGACCTCATGATTTGTTGAACGCGACTTCGTTATGACGCCGTATCCGATTCAGTCGAGCGCCGCAGCCTCAGGAGTAGCGGAACGGACAGCGAACGTCGTACAATACCGCCTTCTGGACTTATTCCACATCACAGGATGTGCCGGCCGTCAACCTCCAACGGCGACATTCTGATTTTCGACAGATAACGAACACTGCTGCTGGAGACTTCTATGGCCGACACGGCCATTCTTTCCTCGCCGAGAACCCTCAACATCAACCGCGCCCTATGGACAGTTCATGCCCTCGCCGGCCTCATGGTATTTGGTACGGCATGCCAGCAGGTTGAGCAGGGATACTGGACGAAAATAGGGATGTCTCAAAGTCAGTTCAATGCCGAATATCGCCGGGACTTCCAAGACTGCGCACACCAAGCTCTGGGGAGAGACTCGATCGATGACAGCGGACCGGAAACCGATACGATCCGAGCCAGGCACGTCTCCGGCGCGAAGACCGGCACGAACCGGTTCAACGACTGCATGTACGGCCATGGATATGAATGGGTCATGATGCAGCCGCTCGTCGGCCCGAACGCGCACGGATCGACAGTGTACGATACCCCCTGCCCCAAGGACCGTATTATTGTGGATCCATACGGATATCCCCATTGCGCCTCTCAAAGCGCCGCCGGCCAACCTGCACGTTCCATTGACGTTCCGCGTGAAGCGAGCTTACCCGTCGGAGTACCCGAACCCACGACACCCGCTACCGTCGTCTTACCGGACAAATCCCCGGCGCACGAGATTCCTGAGCCGTCTCCGCGGAAATCAGCCGAGGTCCTGCCGGTGAAACCAGCCGAGATCGCTCCGGAAACTCGAACCACGAACCCAGCCCGTGAAGGAGGTTCACGCCGGTCGTTCGACGAAAGTCTCTGCATTCAACACTCCCAGGCCTCCCTCTCCAACCCTTACGAAACCTTCCTGCGCTGTATGGAAGAGAAGGGATGGCCGACGACCGGACAGAGGTAATGCTCACCCAAACTTTTGCCTCACACCTGCGAATGATATGTTCTGCTGATGGAACGCAGGCAGTGGCTCCGATTCTTTCTCCATTGATCCTCTTGGGCACATCAACCTGGACCTATGAGGGTTGGAAGGGACAGGTGTACAACAAACCCTACCCCAAGGGGCGATTCAAGCAAGATTGCCTGGCGGAATATGCCGACTATGAATTCGAGGGTGAAAAACTGTTTCGCACAGTGGGGATCGACCACTCGTTCTACGGCCCGCCGCCCGCCCGGCAACTGGCGCATTACGCAAGTTTGCTTCCGCCCGGATTCCAGGCCTGCGCAAAAGTGTGGGAAGAAATCACGGTGCCGGTGTACCCATCCGGCCTCCGGTACGCGAAAAAATCAGGCGCGAATCCGCATTTTCTCGATGCCGGCTATTTCATGGAACAGGTCGTGCCTCCGTTTGCCGAAGCGTTCCAGGGGCATACAGGCCCATTCATCTTCGAATTTCAACGGACAGGCATCGAACCGAAGGAGTTTCTGCCCCGATTGGATCAATTTCTTTCCCGGCTGCCGACTGATTTTGAATACGCCGTGGAGATTCGCAACCCGGCAGTCCTGGGACCGGAATACCATTCCATCCTGAAAGCCCATGGGGCGAGTCACGTCTATACCCATCTGTACGGCATGCCGGCTCCCGAACAACAACACGGCAAGCTCGGCGAAACGTTCACCGCCCCCTTCGTCCTGCTCCGGCTCATGACGCCGCTTGATAAAAAGTATCATGATGCCGTCAAAGCGTATCAACCGTATGACAAGCTTGTACGTCCGCTCCCCGACATGCGCCGTCAAGCAGTGAGCTTGGTCCATCGCGCCGTCGCGGATCAGCGCCGCGCCTATGTTCTGGTCAATAACCGTTCAGAGGGAAATGCGCCGGACACGGTGAAGGCGCTCTACGCCCGACTGGTAGGCTCACAAAGAGATGAAACACGATGAGTCGAGGCCGCTCCTCACGGCTTCACGGCAACTTTCAGTACGCCGTCTCGCCGGGCGCCGAACAATTCATATCCCTCCCGGATCCGATCGAGGGGAACACGATGCGTCAGCAACGGAGTCAAATCCACACGACCCTGCCGCACGACCTCCATCAAGCGCCGCATACGCTCCTTGCCGCCGGGACAGAGCGTCGTGACGATCCGCAGAAACTCCGCCTGCGCGCCATGGATCGTTGCACTTCATCGACTCGAATGTTCGTTCAGCCCAGAAACACCGTCTCGCATCGTGTCCATCGGCCGACACACTCCTCTCCACTATTATGCCGCTCATGGGATCAAATCCAGTACGAAGCGTCTCTGAGACAGCATCCCCATCATTCGCATCCGATCCGCTTTCCTGATCGCACGATACCTTTCGAATCAGCAAAGAAGGCGAGCCGGCAGTTTTCGAAGCCGTACATCGGCAGCAATCCATATTCGTCGGCTTGGCCCGGCATGCGATCAATGCTGAAATCCCACACCATTTCGGTCATCCCCTCGTCGACTTCATGTGGGTGGAGATTCGGAGGCCCCAACTCGAGGTACAAATCCGACACCTCTTTGCCGATCCACCGGTCGATGACATTGTCCCAGGTCGGATATGGGCCCCTCACACCGGGATCTTTGCCAACCGAACAGCCATTGAACAATACGAGCGCGCACATGCAGACCCACGTGGGCCCATACTGTCGATCCATCTAGACTTCCAAGGCTAGAATTGAATACCGGCCGCGATGCCGGGCCATGGCCGAACGGAGTGTAGGGGATTCGCCGCTTGCTGTCCACCCGGCCGACCGTGCTTCCCTGCACCGTTCCCGTGATTCGTACTCTTGTCACCTTCCGTGACGGAGGTATACAGTCCGTGCAGGCGGTCGCGGGGCGCAGCACGGCCGCGATGAAGGCCCGCACTTCTGCTTGGATATTGCTATGGCTGAACCGCGGGGAGCGTGGAACCCACACCTCGCAGCGGACTATGATCGGATTGCGGAGCCGTATGCTGAGGCTTTTTTCGACGAGCTCGAGCGGAAGCCGTTCGACCGCGACCTCCTGGATCGATTTGCGCGAAGCGTGAACGGGCCGGTGTGCGATCTCGGATGTGGGCCCGGCCATGTGACAGCATATCTCGCTTTGCGAGGGGTGACCGTCGTGGGGGTCGATCTCTCACCGCACATGATCGACATCGCCCGACGGCGTCACCCGCGAGGTCAATACCAAGTGGGCGATATGCGCCGCCTTCATGCGCCGCCCGGTTCATTCGGCGCAATGCTTTCGCTCTACGCGCTCATTCATGTGCGGCGAGATGAGGTTGTGTCCGTCTTACGAGAGATGTGGCGGGTGATCAAGCCGGCCGGAAAACTGCTGCTCGCCGGCCACAAAGGACAAGGAGAGGTCCATGCAGAGGAGCGGTTCGGACAACCGGTGTCCCTCGATGCCACATTGTTTGAGCCGAAGGAACTGGC
>DATFFC010000089.1:0-4685 GCA_035250505.1 Nitrospiraceae bacterium
TCTTCCCGAGCCTGATCGACCTTCTCGGCGTAGTTCGAAATCTCGGTTGTCGCGCTTTCGGCGCTTTCCATGACTTGCTTGATCAGATTGTCATTGTCTCTCAGGAAGCCGACAACCCCTGCAATGCTGGTCTCGATCGCCATTGCCTGTCTCCTTTACTGAGAGCTTTCCTTCTTGAGTCGATCCAGCAGGTTTACGAAATCCGCCGTGAATGTATGGGTTCGTTCCAGCGCCCGCCCGCGAAAAATCCCGGCCCCGACCACTTCTTCCAGCGCGTCATTCACTGAACGAGAGTTATCGAGCACTCTCAATATGTCTTCCGATCGGCGCGGCGACTGCTGGAGAATAGCGTTCGTCAGGCCGGCATCGACCGACGCCAGTGCCGTCTTATTCGCGAACCGAGCCACCTCGGCGTGGAGAGTGGCGGCATCCTTCCATGAATCATTGAGTGCATTGGCCGTATCGCGAAGCGCGCAGAAATCCTCTTCGAATTGTTCCCAGACTTTCTTCTCCAGTCCTTGATATTCGGCCAGATACAACTGGCTGACCAAATAGGCCGCTGCGTAGGCCGCCTCGCCGTGGGTGGTCGCCGTTTTCCGATACGACGACATCATGAACCGGTGCTTGAACTCCTGCTTCTGCAATGATTTGAAACTTTCATGGAGGAGTTTCCTGGCCTCTTCCAACTGTTTGATGCGCTCTTCCGTTTCCTTTTGGAACGCATCCGCGTTCGTTTGCGCGGCGTCGATCTTGGACCCCTCCGCCTGGATAAGATCGCGGACCGCCCGACTGTGAATGGAATGGCATCCGACCGTCGCCAAGAGAAGGAGGCCGGGCACACAGGTTAGAAAGCGGCGAATCGACATATCACTCTCCTTTGCGACGAGGCCAACGGATTCAGGGTCGCAGGGTGTTCACGCTCTCAGCCAGGGACCGCACCTGTCCCGGATCGAGCGTCACATCGATATCAAGATAGTGTTTGATCATGCCGTTCATCCGACGCAGCGCCTCCACGTTCGTCTGGTATTTGTCGAACACGGTCATGTCGGTCGAGGCCGCCTGGCCGGAGTCTTTCTCGACTTTCTCTTCAACCAGCGCAATCAGGTCCGTCAGTTCCTGTAAGAACGCGTTCATCGTCTTCGTTCCCGCCCGAAACACCGGCTGGCCGTTGGGTCCTTTCCGTTCAGGTAAGCCCTGCAAACGCACCTTGTTGATAAACGCCACGATATCGGGCCCCAGCAGATCCCCATCGTCCTGAGCCAGCTGATCGTCCGCCACCTGCGGCACCTTGGGATCAGTCGTGGCCCACTGCACGGCAAGATCGAGCTTCAGGCGTGTCTGGATGAACCGATACCAGGTTTGATGCCGCTCGTTGATGTTCCGCACGAGTTCGCGATACTCGGACATCAGCCGCTCGTTCTCGACGTACGCCTGGTCCTTCGCGAACAGCGCCTGCTTGATCTCGGGAGGCGTGGTACAGCCTGTAGCCAATGCAATCAGCAGCAAAGGCGGGACCAGGAACCTCATGGGTAATCCTCCTCGAGATGGCAGTAGCCGGGAATTCAGTAAGCCTTGTGCCTAGGAAATTCTCGTAGGGACGGGGGGAAGTCTTAGCGCCACATGCCGATGAAAGCAAGCGAAAAAATCGGAATCGTGCGCGCATGGAGGGAAACCGACGACCTGCTCATCGAAATGGTTGCAAAAGAGACAGTTGCGTATCCGCATCTTACACACGACGTGCCGAACTGGGAACGACATCTCATTCCCCCCAGCATCGTTACTCATTCACTCAGCGTTTTCCGCACTTCTTGCGCGGTCCTGGAATCGAGCCCCGCTTGCTTCAATTCCTCCTCGGTTGCACGTGAGATCTGTTCGATGTTGCCGAAATGCCGGAGCAACGTATTGCGGCGGATCTCGCCGACTCCGATAATGTGATCGAGCCGGGACGAGATCAGCGCCTTCCCCCGCAGTTTCCGATGATACGTGACGGCGAACCGATGCGCCTCATCGCGGACCCGTTGGAGCAAATGCGTGACAGGGGACGTGGGGCGAAGTATGATCGGATTCTTCCGGCCCGGAAGAAAAATCCGCTCTTCTTTGTCCCCGCGCGCCTTCGCCAGCCCCATAATCGGAATGTGCGACTGTCCCACTTTCCGTAGGCCTTCCAATGCCGCCGCCAGTTGTCCCAATCCCCCGTCGATGATGATCAAATCCGGCTGCGGAAGATCCCCCGTATGCCCATATCGTCGCTCAACGACCTCCTGCATGCTGGCGAAGTCGTTGGCGCCGACGACCGTCTGAATGCGGAACCGGCGATAGTCGGATTTCTTGACTTGCCCGTCCTCCCAGACCACCAGCGAAGCGACCGACTCCTTTCCCATGATATTCGAGATATCTATTGCCTCCAGTCGCCGGGGCGGATTCTCCAATCGCAACAGGCGCTTGAGTTCCTCGGTCGCTTGGCGATCCAAGGCCTCATTCCGGAGGTGTTCGGCGATCGCGGCCGCAGCATTCTCCTCCGCGAGCCGGACGAGTTGATGCTTCTGCCCCCGTTCCGGCGCAACGACGCGGACGGTGCTTCCTCGCTTGTCGCTCAACCACTGTTCGATGAGCGGCGCATCGGCTAGATCCACCGGAACGAGCAGTTCCTTGGGAGGCTGCCCTTCTTTATTGTAGAACTGTTCGATGGCCGACCGGATCAGCTCTTCATCGCCGGCATCCGCGGACTGAGGCCAGAAAAAATCCTTTCGCCCGATCAGCAAGCCGCTCCGCACAAACAACAGTTGGAGATCGACCGCCGCGCCTTGGCGCGCCAAGCCCAGCACGTCCTGGTCAGTGGCGGAGACCTGGGTGATACGCTGCTTTTCCAGCGTCCGCTCGATCTTGAAAATCCGATCCCGCAGGCGGGCCGCTTCTTCAAACTCTTCGCGATCCGCCGCTGCTTCCATATGGGCCCGCAGTTCATCGAGCAGCTCCCGGTCCCGCCCCTCCAGAAACTGGCGAACCTGCTTGACGATGCGGTGATAGTCTTCGCGCGTCTGGTTTCCGGTACAGGGCGCCATGCAGCGCTTGATCTCAAATTCAATGCAGGCCCGCTCGGCGGTCCCATCGATCTCGATCTCGCACGTCGCGAGGGGGAATACCTTGCGGATCACTTTCAGGGTTTCGCGAAGCGCGCCGGCTGGCGTATAGGGCCCATAGTACAAGGCGCCGTCTTTCTGGACACGCCGCACGATGGAAAATCGGGGAAAATCTTCCTTGATCGGAAGCCGCAGATAGGGATATTGCTTGTCGTCCCGCAGCACGACGTTGAAGCGCGGTCGGTGTCGTTTGATCAGGTTGCTCTCGAGGATCAAGGCCTCGAGCGCCGATCGGGTGACAATCGTCTCGAGGTCGGCCACCTGACTCACCAACAACGCGGTTTTCGGCGACGTATCGCCTCCCTTTTGAAAATAGGATCGTACCCGGTCCGCGAGCACGGCTGCCTTGCCCACATAGAGAATGTCTCCGTGCCGGTCCTTGAAGAGATAGACTCCGGGCTGGTCGGATAGGTGATCGATCTTGGATTGAAACGCATCATCCGTCATAAGTCACCGGGCTGACGAAGTAGGATAGCAAGAAGTGCCGCCCGGTTTCCCTCGCCGGGCAGACGGGTGGTTGGTGACCGGCCGGCGGTATCACTTGAGGCTTCGGACAAACGAAGGGCTGAGCGTCCCGCAGGCCACTTCCGCCACCGGCCCTTTCATTGTGAGGCTATAGTCGGCGGCGACCTCGATATGCAGCGTGCCGCCCGGCATTCTCACCGCCACTGGGCTGCTGACGAGCCCCAGCCGTACTGCGGCGCTGGCGGCGGCGCACGAGGATGAACCGGATGCTTGAGTTTCCCCCGCTCCACGTTCCCAGATCAAAATAAAAATCTCCTGCGGTCCGGTCGGCACGGCCAGTTGCACGTTGGTCCGCTTGGGAAACAACGGATGAGTCTCCAGCGCCGGACCCAGCGCAAGCAAATCGCTTCGCGACCAGGCCTGCCCCGCTGGCTTGAACAGCACACAATGCGGATTCCCGACACTGACACCGGTGAATTCAAGCTTGTGCCCTGCCGCCTCAACGGGCTGCTGAATCAGTTCGCCGACAGCCAAGGTACAGGGCAGCGCATCGGGCTTGAAACTCGCCCGGCCCATCTCCACCGTCACGGCGGCCGCTTCTCTATGTCGATCCAAGTGGAGCCGGATAGAAACGATGCCTCCTTTCGTATCCACCGTGAATGCCGTCCGGGCGGTCTTGCGGGTGGCGTGAAGGTAGCGGGCGAAGATCCGCAGTCCATTGCCTGATTTTTCCGCCTCACTGCCGTCCGGATTGAAAATCCGCAACCCGAAATCGGCCTTCTTCGTCGGCGCAAAAGCCAAAATGCCGTCGCTTCCCAGGCCCCAGTTCCGATCACAGATCGTCCTGATCGCGGCCGGAGTCAATTTAAAGGTCAATTCTTTAGGATCCATCACCAGGTAATCATTGCCCAGCCCATGTCCGCGAAAGAAAGCATTCTTCATGAAGCGTACCTCGTCGCCCGTATCTCGTCGTTCGTGAATCGAGAACCGATTATTGCCGGGCCACGAGGAAATCGTCAACCGAGGAGAAGCGTCTAGATAAGCAGCTGAATATAGCGGTGGGCGGATTCGTCGAACGAG
>DATFFC010000090.1:0-31959 GCA_035250505.1 Nitrospiraceae bacterium
GGGTCGGCGGATTGATTGTTTTGATTGCAGCCGTGATCCCGGCCGTGTTCAATACATTCGGAGGGCAGGACAGCGGCGGCTTTTTTCTGACTCGATCGTTTGAGGGCTACAATCGTCTCGTTCTGGTGGCGCTCGCGGTACTTCTTCCCGGTATCGCCTGGCGCGGATGGCTGGAGCGGCGCGGGATTTATCAGGGCGGAGTGACCAAGGCCGAATGGGTGGTCGTTGGGTTGATGGCAGCCGTGGCGGGCTTTATTGTTGTGGTGCTGCACCCGCAGGCGGCCGCTCTTCAAGCGGCCGCCTACGCCGCTCCGGCCGGAGAGGAACGAAAGGCCGCGATGGAGGCCTTCTTTCGGCTGCATTGGCCCATGCGCGCGCTCTATGTGCTCAATCTCGGATTGGGCATCGCGTTGTTCGGGATCCGGGCCCGAGCGTGGCTTGCGCGATAGATTCCGGTGTCGTGTGATGGCGTTGGGATAATGGGGGAATGAACGTGAACAAAGCCATTTTGGCGTTGGCGGACGGGACGGTTTTTGAAGGCAGAGCCCTTGGCTATGAGGGCGAAACCTGCGGCGAGGTGGTTTTCAACACGGCCATGACCGGGTATCAGGAAGTTCTGACCGATCCCTCTTATAAAGGGCAAATCGTCATGATGACCTGTCCCCACATCGGCAATTACGGAGTGACGTCGGAGGATGAGGAATCGCGGCGAGTATGGGCCGAAGGATTTGTCATCAAGGAGTCCAGCAGTCTCGCGAGCAATTGGCGGAGCAAGCATCGGTTGGATGAGTATCTGAAGCAAGCCAAGATCGTCGCCCTTGAAGGGATTGATACGCGCGCCCTCACGCGGCACCTTCGCGAGAAAGGTGCGCAGCAGGGAATGATTTCCCATACCGATCTGGAGCCGAGCCGTGTTGCGGAGAAGGCGCGTCAAGCTCCCAGCATCATCGGGCGCGATTTGGCCGCTGCCGTCACGTGTGCCGCTCCTTACCCTTGGGCCATGGGTACCGGGGTATGGTCTCCGAGATTGAAACAGGAGGGCACTCAGCCGTGCATCCCCTCGGTCGCGCGATGGAAAGTGGTGGCCTATGATTTCGGTATCAAGCAGAATATTTTGCGTCGACTGGTTGATATCGGGTGCGCCGTGACGGTTGTGCCTGCCTCGACGACCGCTGAGGCAGTCCTGGCCATGAATCCCGACGGAATCTTCCTGTCCAACGGGCCTGGCGACCCTGAAGGAGTACCGTACGCCATCGAGGCGGTGCGGCAGCTCATCGGACGCAAACCGATTTTCGGTATCTGTCTCGGCCATCAGCTCCTGGGTCTCGCGCTCGGGCTTGAGACGTATAAACTCAAGTTCGGCCACCATGGGGCCAACCATCCCGTGCTCGACCTGCGAACCGGCCGGGTGGAGATCACGTCGCAGAACCACAATTTCGCCGTGAAAGGGCTTTCGGCCAGGCCGGCGAGCGGCGAGGCTCCGATTCTTTCCACCGATTTCGGCCGAGTTCGAATCAGCCATACGAGCCTGAACGATGAGTCGGTGGAGGGATTGGTGTGCCTCGATCAGCCGGTCTTCTCCGTGCAATATCACCCGGAAGCCTCCCCGGGGCCACATGATTCGGCCTATCTGTTTGAAGAATTTGGACAACTTATGGAGAAAAGCCATGGATAACGTTTGGCGTCTGGCGGTCGTACTCATCCTAGGAATCCTGGCGCCGCTTCATGCCGGTTGCATTACCGTGAATCTTCCGCCTGGACCCGCGGCGCTCCAAGAATACAAAGTCAGCGGAGAAGGCAAAGACAAGATCCTTTTGATGGAGCTGTCGGGGGTCATCAGCTCCGAGAGCCGTGAGGGGTTTTACACCTATCCGAGCCTGCTCGCGACGATCAAGGAGGAACTCTCCAAAGCCGCGAAAGACGACCGGGTTAAGGCGATGGTCATACGGATCAACAGCCCCGGCGGCACGGTGACGGCGTCCGACATCATTTACCACGAACTCAAGCACTTCAAGAGCAAGCGGAATATTCCGATCGTCGCATCGATCATGGATGTCGGCGCATCCGGCGGGTACTATATCGCCTCGGCGGCGGATACCGTGATCGCCCACCCGTCATCGGTGACGGGGAGCATCGGGGTCATCATGTTGACCGTGAATGCGCGGGGACTGCTGGAGAAGGTGGGCGTGGAGACCAATGCCGTGATGTCCGGCCCGCGTAAGGATATGGGGTCGCCCTTCCGTCAGATGTTGCCGGAGGAGCGGGCCATTTTTCAAAGCGTGATCGATTCATTCTATCAGCGGTTTCTGCAGGTCGTGCAGGAGGGCCGGCCCAACCTGTCGGCCGAGCAGATCAAGAAGCTGGCGGATGGCCGGATCTATTCGGGGGACCAGGCCAAGACCTCGGGTCTGGTGGATGAAATCGGGTATCTCGATGAGGCGGTCGAGCTCGCCAAGAGAAAGGCCGGGGTCACGGAAGCGAAGGTCATTACGTATCGCCGCCCGGGAGAGTATCAGAATAACGTGTATTCCCGCCTTATGAATCCGGCGCCCGGGCTCGCCAACCTGGCGAATCTGGATTTGCTCTCGCTGGTCCGCGGCGGGACCCCGCAGTTCATGTATCTCTGGATGCCGTAACAAGGTGGTACCAATGGTCCCGAGACACGCCATTCCGCATGGCGGCTGCAGTTTCAACGTCCTGCTTGATTCGTTGACGGTGGGGGGCGATTGTTGATTCAATAGAGCGCCATGGAACTTTCATCCTCCCGTTCCACCGATGCGTTCTTCTCGCGCCTGATCGGTCGCCGCGCCGTGCTCGCTCTCGGGGGCCGTGCGCTGTACGGGCTGGCATCCGTGCTCGGTATCGGTGGCGCGGTGAGCCTGTTGCAATCGCTCTCGGGCTGCATGCGGGCGCCGGGGACAGCCCGCGATCAGCTCATCTATATCTCCGAGGAGAAGGAAATGGCCATGGGGCTCAGCGCATTTCGTGAAGTCTTGCGACAGGCCCCCCTGAACGAAAATCCAGAGATCAATGCCATGGTGCACCGGGTGGGCAATCGGATCGCCAAGGCAGCCAATAAGCCGGAATATCAGTGGGAGTTCGCCGTCATTCAGGACGACAAGACCATCAACGCCTTTGCGTTGCCGGGTGGGAAATTGGCGGTGTTCACCGGCATTCTGAAGGTCACGAAGGACGAAACCGGTTTGGCGACGGTCATGGGCCATGAAGTCGCGCACGCGCTGCAGCGACACGGCGCCGAACGCATGAGCCGCGGCATTCTGGAGCAGATCGGGCAGTTGGGCGCTCTGGCGGCCGGCGCCGCAACCGGCCGTGCCGATGCGGCCATGGCCGCCATGACGGCCTACGGCGTCGGCGTCTCGCTGCCGTTCAACCGGAAACAGGAATCGGAGGCAGATTACATCGGCCTTCGCCTCATGGCCGAGGCCGGGTACGATCCGAGCGAATCGGTCGCGTTCTGGGAACGCATGAGCGGGTGCCCCCGGTCGATGATCGGCAAGCTCTGTTTTCGATCGCAACAGGCGATCCCCGAATTTCTGTCGACTCACCCTTCGGATGTGACCCGTATCAATCAGATCGAAGCCTGGGTGCCGGAAGCCATGAAACACTATCGTCCGGAATCGACACCCTCTCAGCCGCTTGGGCCGGTCCGGCCCTACCGACCTCCCATCGGGCCCATGCCGGATACGCTCCCGCATACCGGATAATTTCACACCACGAGGTTCATCGTGCCGCGTCGCACAGACATCGCATCTATCCTTCTGATTGGTTCCGGCCCAATCGTCATCGGACAAGCCTGTGAGTTCGACTATTCGGGGACGCAGGCCTGTAAGGCGTTGAAGGAAGAGGGCTACCGGGTGGTCTTGATCAACAGCAACCCGGCCACCATTATGACCGATCCGGATTTCGCGGACCGCACCTACATCGAACCGATCACACTGGATGTGGTGGAGAAGGTGATCGAATGCGAACGGCCCGATGCGCTTCTGCCCACCATGGGAGGGCAAACTGCGCTCAACACGGCGGTCGGGTTGGCAAAGCGTGGTGTCCTGGAAAAGTACGGCGTGAAACTGATCGGCGCCTCCGCCGAGGCCATCCACAAGGCCGAAGATCGTGATGCCTTTCGGCAGGCCATGTGGCGCATTGGGCTCAAGGTGCCGGACAGTGCGGTCACGACGTCGTTGTTCGAGGCCGAAGAGCAGGTCAAGTCGATCGGATTTCCCGCGATTGTCCGGCCCTCGTTCACCTTGGGCGGAACCGGCGGCAACATCGCCTACAACATTGAAGAGTTCCGGAGGCATGTGGAGTGGGGGCTCGCCATGAGTCCGGTCCGCCAGGTGTTGATCGAACAGTCGGTCATCGGCTGGAAGGAGTACGAACTCGAGGTGATGCGCGATCTCAAAGACAATGTCGTGATTGTCTGCCCGATCGAGAACTTGGATCCCATGGGCATCCACACCGGCGACAGCATCACGGTGGCACCGGCGATGACCCTGACCGACAAAGAATATCAGGTGATGCGTGATGCCGCCGTGCGGATTATCCGGGAGATCGGCGTGGACACGGGCGGGTCCAATATCCAGTTCGGCATCAACCCGGCCGACGGCGACATGGTGGTCATTGAGATGAATCCCCGTGTGTCACGCAGCTCCGCGCTCGCCTCAAAAGCCACGGGCTTTCCCATCGCCAAAATTGCGGCCAAGCTCGCGGTGGGCTACACGTTGGATGAGATTACGAACGACATTACGGGCGTGACCAAAGCCTCGTTCGAGCCGACGATCGATTATGTCGTCGTGAAGATTCCCCGATTTGCATTCCAAAAATTTCCGGGCGCCGATCCCACATTGACGACGCAGATGAAATCGGTCGGCGAGGCGATGGCGATCGGCCGCACCTTCAAGGAGGCCTTGCAGAAAGCGATTCGATCATTGGAAGTCGATCAGTTCGGCTTGGCGTCGAAGATGGGTCTGGACCGCGGATTGCCGCCCGATCTCAACAAAGAGGAAGCAGTGGAACGGATCCGGACGTCGATTCGGTCTCCGCTGGCCGACCGACTCTGGCGAATGGCGGATGGGATCAGGCTGGGCATGACCAATGAGGAGTTGCATGCGCTCACCAAGATCGATCCCTGGTTCATCGAGCAAATCCGGGACATCGTGGAATTCGAAGCCCTCCTTGTCGCCGAATGTGGTCGCGGCGTGGAGGGCCTCATTTCAAACGAACTGCTTGGACAGGCCAAGGGGTTGGGATTCGCTGACGAACGCATTGCGTATCTAACCGGCTGTAGTGCAGCGGCGTTGCGTCGCCGGCGCGCTGATGCGCCGCGCGGGACGGCGCGCGTGACCTATAAACGTGTCGACACCTGCGCGGCGGAATTCGAGGCCCAGACGCCCTATCTCTATTCCACCTATGAGCGGGAATGCGAGTCGCGGCCGACCGACCGAAAGAAGGTCATGATCCTCGGCGGAGGTCCCAATCGGATCGGCCAAGGAATCGAGTTCGACTATTGCTGCGTGCACGCCGCCATGGCGCTGCGCGAGGAAGCCGTCGAAACCATCATGGTCAATTGCAATCCGGAGACCGTGAGCACCGATTACGATACCTCCGATCGCCTCTACTTCGAACCGCTGACCGAAGAAGACGTACTGAACATCATTGAATGCGAGCGGCCGCTCGGCGTGGTCCTTCAGTTCGGAGGCCAGACACCGCTCAAGCTGGCGCTGCCGCTCTCGCAAGCCGGGGTGAAGATTCTCGGCACCAGCCCGGATGCGATCGATCGGGCGGAGGACCGAGAGCGGTTTCGCGATCTGTTGAATAAGCTCGGGTTGCGGCAGGCGGAGAGCGGGACGGCGCGATCGGTGGAAGAAGCGGTCCGCATCGCGGCCGCCATCACGTATCCGGTCATGGTGCGGCCCTCGTATGTGCTGGGCGGGCGTTCGATGCAGATTGTTTACGACGAGGCCGGGTTACTGGAATACATGGGCTCAGCGGTCAAGGCCTCGCCGAAGCATCCCGTGCTGATCGATCAATATCTGCGGGACGCCATCGAAGTGGACGCCGACGCGATCTCCGACGGGCGAACCGTCGTCGTGGCCGGGATCATGGAGCATATCGAGGAGGCGGGCGTGCACTCGGGAGACTCGGCCTGTTCGCTGCCTCCCTATACGCTCGATTCGGCGACGATCGAGGAGATTCGCCGCCAGATGTCGGCCTTGGCCCTGGAACTCGGTGTCATCGGACTCATGAATGCACAATTTGCCGTCAAGGACGATACCGTCTATGTCTTGGAGGTCAATCCGCGTGCGTCGCGGACCGTTCCCTTTGTGAGCAAAGCGATCGGCGTGCCGCTGGCAAAACTGGCCATGAAAGTCATGCTGGGCCGGACATTGGAAGAATTGCGATTTACGACGGTGCCGAGACCGCGCCATCTCTCCGTGAAGGAAGCCGTGTTTCCGTTCACCAAGTTCGCCGGAGTGGACGTGCTGCTCGGTCCGGAGATGAAGTCCACCGGCGAGGTCATGGGCATCGACAGCGATTTCGGTTGGGCGTTCGTCAAATCTCAGGCGGGCGCCGGCGCCATGTTGCCGACAGGCGGCACCGCCTTTATCAGCGTCAAACAGGAAGACCGTGAACTGGCGTGTGATGTGGCGGCGCGGCTCAGCAAGCTGGGTTTCCGCATTACTGCGACGTCCGGTACGGCGGAATATTTACGAGAACAGGGCATGAGCGTAGACAATGTGAACAAAGTACAGGAAGGCCGCCCGCACATCGTGGATCATATCAAGAACGGCGACGTGGCGTTGGTGATCAATACCGTGAAAACCGCTGCGGCTCAGGCCGATTCCCTGTCGATCAGACGAGAAGCGCTCCATAAGGGCGTGCCCTATTACACCACCATGCGAGGCGCCTTGGCCGCCGTTATGGGCATCGAGGCGGTGACCAAGAAGGGCCTGGCGATCCGATCGCTGCAGGAATACCACAATCTCGAACCGGCGTAAGACTGTCGTGCGGCCGCCGTGAGTCCGACCGTGCGGACGCCATTTATTGTTATCAACGCGGCTGGGGGAGCAATGCCGACACCGATTACAAAGAAGGGATATGAAGCGCTGAAGGCGGAACTGGATCGATTACGCAAGGTCGAACGGCCGAAGGTCATTGAGGCGATTGCCGAGGCGCGCGCCCACGGAGACCTGAGCGAGAATGCCGAGTATGATGCGGCGAAGGAACGGCAGGCATTCATCGAGGCGCGACTCATCGAACTGGAGTCCAAGCTTGCTGATGCCCGCATCGTGGATACGGCAGGCCGTACCAGCGATACGGTGGTGTTCGGCGCGACGGTGGTGCTGATCGAGCAGGAAGCGCAGCAGAAAAAGCAATACACCTTGGTCGGGCAAGACGAGGCGGATCTCAAGCTCGCCCGCATTTCCGTACAGTCTCCGGTCGGCCGGGCGCTGATCGGCAGGAAGGTCGGAGATCTGGTCGAGGTCACCACGCCGGCCAAGGTGGTGGAGTACGAGGTGGTCGAGATCCGCTTCGAGGAATTGTAAGTGCGATGCCGGGAGCACGTTCCCTGATCACGCTGCTGACCGATTTCGGGGGCCGCGATTATTTCGTCGCGAGCATGAAGGGCGTGATCCTGAATATCAATCCTCAGGCCAACGTCATCGATCTGTCTCACGAGGTGGCGCCGCACGATATCGCCGGCGCCGCCTATCTCTTAAAATCCTGCTATCGGTTCTTTCCCGACGGCACTGTGCATGTCGCGGTCGTGGATCCGGGTGTCGGGAGCAGCCGGCGTCCATTGTTGATTTCCACTGCGCGGTACTTCTTCATCGGACCGGACAATGGTCTCTTCACCTATGTGTGCGAAGAAGAGAGCGGGGTGGAAGTGCGCCACATCGAGAATCGACACTATCGGCTCGACTCGGAAGGGGCGACGTTCGACGGACGGGATCTGTTCTCACCGGCGGCGGCGTGGCTGACGAAAGGACAGGCGGTCGGATCGTTCGGGCCGTTGGTGAAGAATTATGAGCGACTACCGGTCGTGGCTCCCGGCTGGGACAATCATGTCATGGCCGGGCAAATTGTATACATCGATCGGTTTGGGAATCTGATTTCCAACCTGACCCGCTTTGAACTCACGGAGGTCCGTAGTGTGACGAAACGATCGGCTCCCTACATCCGTGTTGCAGCGCACACGATTGAGGGTCTCGTCAACAGCTACAGCGACGGGGCGCCCGGGGTCCCGGAGGCACTCATCAATAGTAATGGACAACTTGAGGTATTTGTCCGGGAAGGGAATGCGGCTCAAGCGTTGGGAGTCGCGCGCGGCGCCCGCATCGAGCTTGCGTAGCACCTCGTCAAAGGGAGGCGATGAGAAATCGCAGCAGGCCGGAGATATCCTCGGTGTCCAAGGCGGGGCTGGAACGGTATCTAGAATTGGTATAGGCCGCCTCCAGTGACAGCATGGCGGTGCGGCCATAAATCGGGTCAAGATGAAATGCAAACATGCCCCGGCTCACGATGCTTTCACTATTCGTGGTGCGGTCCGAGGATTTCGAACTCGTGTACCCACCGATCGCGCTGACAAGCAGCCGCTGACTTTGCTTAAATTGCAGCGACAGAGAGGCCATGGGAGTTTGGATCGTCCCCACCCTTGAGGACTCCTGCCGCTCGGTTCGATAGGTGAGGACCGGCATGATGGTCAGCGTATTGATCGGCCGATAGAGGCCGCTGATGCTCTGAGCCAAGGCCACGGTTTCCGCGCTCGCGCGCAAATCGTCGACCACGACGATATAACTGGAAGCCAGCCGCGCGTTCCAGTTGAGTCCATTATAAGCGAGCGCTCCTTCGATGCTGTTGCTCCGGGTGCGCTGCGGCAGCCAGCCGATCGGCACGATCGAGTCGATTGAGGAGTTGCGCGCATACGTGACACTGAACTCCGGCCAGGACGGTTTCGCCAACGCCAGACCGATGCGACTGTACCGTTGTTCAGTCCGGGATAGCGACGGGTCCAGATCGACATTGTTCCACATCTCGCCCACTACCCCCCGGAATTTCGTGATCCCCCACTGTGTCTCTCCCCACAGCTCACGAATCGTCTGGTCTGGGGTGTTGAAAAAGGCTTTCCCGGCCGAGCGATAGTTCGCTCCATAACGGAATTGCTGAGTCATGCCGCTGAGCGCAAAACGAACCATGCGGGTAGACGCGTCTTCACGCCGGTCGATGCGCGACACGGCAGACCATTCACTCGTGGAATTGTTGGCCACCTCACCTTCCGTAAAGAACTGCCCTTTGAGCCAGGCTGAGGAGGCCACCAGCCCTTCCGTCCGAGGCCGCTCGGAATCCGGGACGAGATCTTTCAACCGCGTGGGTCCTGAGGGCGCGACGAACGAGCTGGTCTTGAAAGAAGTGTTCAGCACGGGGCTGGCAATTGTAAAAGGAATGGCGCCCGGCCCTTTGGCGCGAGAACTATCGGAGAATTGAATCCGCTGAAGCAGAAGGGTGGTCTGTTGCTGAGACTGCTGCGCCGACACTGAAGGGGAGTCGATAAGGAGGACAAGAATAAGACGAAGGAACCAACGGGTCATGCCGCGCGTCGATCCATGCCAAGAACGATGAACATAAGACAAGTGTAGCACTCGATATGCCAACCATAAGTACTTGAATTGTAAGGAAACTCATATCTTCACCTGATGTATCAACCACGTGACGGCTGTAGCCATAATACCGACACGATATCCAATAACTGTTCGATGACCGGAAAGATCAGGAGACTGCCGTCGCTTCAGTGACCTTCCGGATTGCGTGATGCAGGATAGAGACCATTCGGTCCAGGTCGCGAAGAGGGGTCGTGAGCGGCGGCATGAGGACGAGCACGTGACCGAGCGGGCGGAGTAGGAGGCCTTGTCGTCTGGCTTCTAAGGAGACGTAGTGGCCGATTCGCTCGGACGGAGCATACGGTTCACGGGTCATGCGATCCTTCACCAGTTCGATCCCGACCATGAAGCCGATCTGTCTGATATTCCCGACATGCTCCAATGTCTGCATGGGCTTGAGCAAACGCGCAAGCCGAGCGATCTTGCTTTTCAAGACGGTCAGAGTGCGGGCTTGCTTGAAGAGCCGGACATTCGCCAGTGCCACGGCGCACCCCAGCGGGTTTCCCGTGTAACTGTGGCCATGAAAAAAGGTCTTCCATTCGTCATACCGACCTAGAAAGGCGCGATAGATGTCCTCGGTCGTTAAGGTCGCAGCCAGCGGCATGTACCCGCCGGTCAGTCCTTTGCTGATCGCCATGAGGTCCGGCGTCACCTTCTCATGCTGGCATGCGAACATCCGGCCGGTCCGGCCGAACCCCGTCGCCACCTCATCCGCGATGAGTAAAACTCCGTGTTCCGTGCAGAGATCGCGAATTCGCGTGAGGTAGCCCGGGGGCGCCACAATCATCCCGGCTGCGGCTTGGACCATGGGCTCGAGAACGATTCCCGCGATTTCAGGATGCCGTGTACGCAACAATGTCGCGACTTGGTCGACACAGGCGGTCTTACACGACGGGTAGGTGAGTTTGAGCGGGCAGCGATAACAATAAGGGGCCTCGACTTCCAGCGTTGGAAAGAGCAATGAGGCGAATCGGCCGTGAAAGAGGTCGATGTTGCCCACGCTGACCGCGCCGAGCGTATCGCCGTGATAGGCCAGTCGCAGCCGGACGAACTTCGTTTTCGATGGAGCGGCGGGACGGCGCTGCTGCCAGTATTGAACGGCCATCTTCAAAGCCACTTCGACGGCGGTTGAGCCGTCATCGGAATAAAACACACGCGTCAGGCCTTTCGGCGCAAGGCGGACCAGCGCGCGGGCGAGTTCAATCGCCGGCGGATTCGATAGCCCGAGCAAGGTAGTATGGGCGATCTTCTTGAGCTGGGATGTGAGCGCCCGGTTCAGCGTGGGATGGCGGTGTCCGTGCACGTTGACCCAGAGAGACGACACGCCGTCGAGATACCGCCGGCCGTCGATGTCGAAAAGATAGGCACCGTGGCCTCGCTCGATGATGAGCGGCGGCTCCGCTTCCCATTCCTGCATTTGGGTGAACGGATGCCAGAGATATCGGCGATCCCACCGCGATAACTGTTGTGAACGCCGAATCATGGGCTGGACAAGGGCGGCTGATGCACGCGATGATGCAACGAAGGGGATCGTTCGTGACGCAGTCGCGGGATTATACAGGCCGGCGATTTCTTTGACAACCTTCGGGGCAGCCACTATAATGAACCGATTTTGGGTCGCATGAACCAGGATTCGCAAAGTTTCATCCGAAATTTCTCGATCATTGCCCATATTGATCACGGCAAATCGACCCTCGCTGACCGGTTCCTAGAAGCCACGGGCGCCATCACCGCCCGTGAGTTCCGAGACCAGATCCTCGACGCGATGGATCTTGAGCGTGAACGTGGGATCACGATCAAGGCCCATGCCGTCGCCATCCGGTATCAGGCGAAAGACCGGAACACCTATGCGTTACACTTGATCGATACGCCGGGGCATGTCGATTTCACCTACGAGGTTTCACGAAGCCTGGCCGCCTGCGAGGGGGCGCTCTTGCTGGTCGATGCGACACAGGGTGTCCAAGCTCAAACGATCGCCAACGTGAATCTGGCGATGGCGAGCCGCCTCGCCATTATCCCGGTCATCAATAAGATCGATCTCGCGAGCGCGGATGTGGAGGGCACCAAGCATCAGATTTCCGAGGTGCTGACCCTGGATGCCAGCAATGTGATGTTGGTGAGCGCCAAGGAAGGGCGCGGAGTCGTCGATGTGCTGGAGGCCATTGTCGCGCGGGTTCCGCCGCCCTCCGGAGACCCCAAGAGTCCGCTGAAGGCGCTGATCTTCGATTCCTGGTTCGATAACTATCAAGGCGTGATCGTCCTCACCCGGGTCGTCGACGGGGAAATCCGTCCCGGCATGAAAATCAAAGTCATGTCGAACGATCGGGTGTTCGAAGTAATGGAGGTCGGCCAGTTTACGCCGAAGCGGACCAAGACGGGTCAGTTGCTCACGGGTGAGGTCGGCTACGTCTGTGCCAATATGAAGGAAATCGCCGACGTGAAGATCGGCGACACCCTGACGGATGCGTCGCGTCCCACCGACCAACCGTTTCCCGGCTACAAGGACGTGAAGCCGCTGGTGTTCTGCGGCCTCTATTCCACCGACACCGCCAAGTACGAAGATCTGCGTGATGCGTTGCTCAAGCTGCGGCTGAACGATTCGTCGTTCGTGTATGAGCCCGAAACGTCGCTCGCGCTGGGCTTCGGATTCCGATGCGGCTTCCTCGGCTTGCTGCATATGGAGATTATCCAAGAACGGTTGGAGCGCGAATACGGCCTGACGTTGATCACTACGGCTCCAACGGTCGTCTATCGTGTCATGACGGCCAAAGGCGACGTGCTGGAAATCGACAATCCGGCGGAGCTCCCATCGCCGGGATCGATCGAAGCCTTCGAAGAGCCGTTCATTCTTGCCACGCTGATCGCACCGGAGCGGTACGTCGGGAGCCTCATCCAACTCTGCCAAGAACGGCGCGGGGTGCAGCGCAGCATGCACTACCTCGATCCGACGCGCGTGGTGCTGACGTATGAATTGCCGTTGAATGAGGTCATCTTAGACTTTTACGATAAGCTGAAGTCCAAGACACAGGGCTACGCCTCATTGGACTACGAACTGATCGGCTATCGGGAATCGGATTTGGTGAAGCTCGATATTGTGCTGAACGGGGAACCGGTGGACGCGCTGTCCTTTATTACGCACCGGGAGCGAGCCTACCAGCGGGGGCGTCAGTTGGCCGAGAAAATGAAAGAGTTGATTCCCAAACAGATGTTCGAAATCGCGATTCAGGCGGCCATCGGCAACAAGGTCATCGCCCGTGAGACCATCGGCGCGATGAAGAAAAACGTGACCGCCAAATGTTATGGCGGGGACATCAGCCGGAAACGCAAGCTCTGGGAGAAGCAGAAGGAAGGCAAGAAGCGCATGAAATCGGTCGGCAAGGTCGAAGTCCCACAGGAAGCGTTCCTCGCCATTTTGAAAGTCGGTGAAGAATGAACCGGGAGCCGGATCTGCGCGATGTCGAGGAAGTGCCCGCCCGTCGGGCCGAGGCCAAATCCGAGGTCTCGGTCTCACAGCCGACGCTCGAAGCGACCGCGGCCCCTCCCGCTGGTCCGGCCGTCGCCGCGCAAAAATCCGTCCTGCGCGAGTATGCGGAAGCGATCATCGTCGCAATGCTGTTGGCCTTCGCCATCCGAGTCTTCGTGGTGCAAGCCTTCAAGATCCCGTCCGGCTCCATGATTCCGACGTTGCTGATCGGCGATCATATTCTGGTGAGCAAACTCTCGTATGGATTACAGTGGCCGACCGACTGTAGATTCCAGGTCAGTTTCCCTCCGGTGACCTGCTATTCGTCGGAGACCCTCCTCCCGTTCGGGTCCGTGCAACGAGGCGACATCATCGTCTTTCGATTTCCGGAGGATGAAGATAAGGATTTCATCAAGCGCGTCATCGGGCTGCCGGGCGATACCATTCATATCAAGAACAAGGCGGTCTACGTCAACGGCAGCCTCTATGAAGACAAAGCATTCACGCAGCGGATCGATCCCGGCGTCATTGACGGGCATGTCAATCCGCGGGATAATTTCGGCCCTGTGACCGTCCCGGACGATTCGTATTTCGTCATGGGGGACAATCGGGATCAAAGCCTGGACAGTCGATTCTGGGGCTATGTGCGGGCCGAAAAGATCCGGGGAAAGGCGTTTCGCATCTATTGGTCCTGGAGCGGTCAAGGGACATGGGTGGAATGGGTGCGATGGGAAAGATTCGGCAAAGCCATCCAGTAGCCCGCAGCGGATCACCGGCGAAACCGCGTGCCGATTCGTCTCCGGGGCGACCGCTCAATCCCTCCTCCCTGCGCCAGCACATTCAGCGATTCTCTCAAGCCAACGTGCTCGTGATCGGAGATCTGATCCTCGACCATTACATCTGGGGCCGGGTCAGCCGGATTTCTCCAGAGGCGCCGGTGCCGGTGGTCCACGTCGAATCCGAGTCGCTCAAACTCGGCGGCGCCGCCAACGTCTTCAACAACATTCTGTCCCTCGGCGGGCGTGCGGATTTGTGCGGAGTCATCGGAGGGGATGAAAGCGGGCGCTTGCTGCTGAAGGAATTAGGAGGAAAGCGGCACTCGCGTGGAGGCATCATCATCGATCCCGACCGGCCGACGACGAGAAAGAGCCGCGTTGTCGCGCACAATCAACAAATGGTCCGGTACGATGTCGAGCGGCGAGTCGACCTAAAGCCGTCACTCCAGCGGCGCATCTTGCGCTATGTCGAGTCGCACATTCGGAATCTGTCCTGCTTGGTGGTTTCGGATTATGCCAAGGGCATCGTCACCGCCTCGTTGATGACCGAGTTGACGCGTTTGGCCGGCGCACAGGGGATCCCGATCGTCGTCGATCCGAAAGTCGAGCATTTCGGGTCTTACAAAGGGGTCACAGTGGTTACGCCGAACCATTTGGAGGCCGCCCAGGCAGCGGGGGTCCATGGGGACGATGATCAGAGCATCAATGAAGCAGGCGCGACCATTCGCCAGAGATTGGGTTGTCAGAGCGTGCTGATTACCAGGGGAGAACGGGGTATGAGCCTGTACGAGGCCGACGGCGCCTGTTGGCATATCCCGACCAAGGCCCGACAGGTCTACGATGTGACCGGGGCAGGGGACACGGTCGTAGGGACATTGGCGTTGGCCTTATCGACGGGAGCCAGCATGCGTGAGGCGGCCACGCTGGCCAACCATGCAGCCGGGATCGTCGTCGGGTTGGTCGGGACGGCGACAGTGGTTCCCGCGCAGTTGACCGAGGCGCTCGAGCATGGCTGAACAGGTACCTGCGGTGACGGTCGTGATACCGGCTCGCTACGGATCGAGCCGGTTTCCCGGAAAACCGCTCATTCCGTTGATGGGTAAACCCATGATTCAGCATGTGTATGAACGGGCGCGAGCGTGCCGCGCCGTCGAGGAGGTCATCGTCGCCACCGATGACGAACGGATTCGAGCAGCGGTCGAGGGCTTCGGCGGGCGGGCCGTATTAATGACGGAGCCCTACCGGACTGGGACGGACCGCGTCGCAGGCCTCGCTCGTCGCCATCCCGGGGACTATTTTCTCGATCTTCAGGGAGATGAAATTCTGCTCGATCCGGAGCTCTTGTCCGATCTCATTGAGCCTTGTCTGACGGCGGGTGAAGGGATGGCGACGCTCAAGCGACGGATTGATTCAGTCGATGACCTCCACAATCCCGGAGTGGTCAAAGTCGTCACCGACTCGGACGGCTATGCCCTCTACTTTTCTCGTGCGCCGATCCCTGTCGTCCGCGATGAGCCCGGGCGGACCGTGACGGCCGGGTTGCATTTCATTCATCTTGGGGTTTACATGCACCGGAGAGATGTATTGATGCAAATCTCGTCATTGCCCACCGGGCGGCTGGAAGACGCCGAAAAATTGGAGCAGTTGCGGGCATTGGAACACGGGATCCGTATCCGAGTCTGGGAAACGAGGCATCCGTCTGTGCGGATCGATAGGCCGGACGATGTGCCTGCCGCCGCCGAACAGCTTCGCCGGCATAGGGCGGTGGCAGGACAAGCGGTGATGGAGAACCCAATGCATGGCCGGGTGCCCCAATGAGTAAGTTCATTTTTGTCACGGGTGGGGTGGTCTCGTCGCTGGGGAAAGGCCTTGCCTCAGCCTCAATCGGCAACCTCCTGGAGAGCCGCGGTCTCAAGATCACGTTTCTCAAATTGGATCCCTATATCAATGTGGATCCCGGCACGATGAATCCCTACCAGCATGGGGAAGTCTTCGTGACGGACGACGGCGCCGAAACGGATCTGGATCTCGGCCATTATGAACGGTACACCTCGCTGACGTTGACCCGCGACAATAATTACACGACCGGTCGCATTTACAATTCCGTGATCACGAAGGAGCGTCGCGGAGATTACCTGGGGGGAACCGTTCAGGTGGTGCCGCACATCACGGATGAAATCAAGCACTGCATCATTCGGGTGTCGCAGGGCATGGACGTCACCATCGTCGAGATCGGCGGCACCGTGGGCGACATTGAGAGTCTGCCCTTTCTCGAAGCGATCCGGCAGATCCCATACGATGTGGGACGCGAGAACGTGCTGTATGTGCACCTGACGCTGGTGCCCTACATCGGCGCCTCGGGCGAGCTCAAGACCAAGCCGACCCAGCATTCAGTGAACAAGCTTCGGGAAATCGGTATTCAGCCGAATATTCTGCTCTGCCGCACGGACCGGTATCTGCCGCCTGAGCTCAAAGCCAAAATCGCCCTGTTCTGTAACGTCGAAAAAGATGCGGTGATCACGGCCAAGGATGTCGACACTGTCTATGAAGTCCCGATCGTATTTCGCAAGGAAGGTTTGGATGAACTGATCGTCCGGATGCTGCGCCTAGATACGGGCCCGCCCAACCTGCGCGAATGGGACGCGATGGTCCAGAAGATCAAGCATCCCAAGCATGAAGTCTCGGTCGCCTTGGTCGGGAAATATGCCGGATTGAAGGAATGCTACAAAAGTCTCGCGGAAGCGCTGGTCCACGGCGGCATCGACCATGAGACCCGGGTCAACGTCCATTGGCTGGAATCCGAAGATATCGAACGCCAAGGCACCGAACGAGTGTTGCGGGAGATGGACGGGATTTTGGTGCCGGGAGGGTTTGGTGTGCGCGGTGTGGAGGGGAAGATCGAAGCCATTCGCTATGCGCGGGAGCGGCACATTCCCTATCTTGGTCTTTGCCTCGGCATGCAATGCGCGGTGATCGAGTTTGCACGGCACGTTGCCGGCCTCAAGGACGCCAATAGTTCCGAATTCGCGCCGGCCTGCAGCGATCCGGTGATCGACCTCATGGCCGACCAGCAAGGGGTGCAGGACAAGGGCGGCACCATGCGACTCGGCGCCTACGGCTGCACGCTCGCGGACGGAAGCCTCGCGGAAAAGAGTTACGGGCTTACGGAGGTCACAGAGCGACATCGACATCGATACGAATTCAATAATGCGTACCGCGACCGGCTCCGAGAGAAAGGACTGGTGCTGAGCGGCCTCTCTCCGGACGGCCGGCTCGTGGAAATTGTAGAGTTGCCGTCGCATCCCTGGTTTCTGGCGACCCAGTTCCATCCCGAGTTCAACTCGCGTCCGCATCGTCCCCATCCCTTGTTCAGTGGATTTGTGGGGGCGGCGCTCCGGAGAAAGCTTGGTCAGTAGTCAGTGAACTCAAGGACGGGTGGTCCTACTGGGATCATTAGCATTTTTATGACAGCCTTGTGGCTGAAGCAGTGCTGGTATCTCGATAGTTGCTTAGATGCGGGTGGATCGTGGGATAACGCTAGAAATGTTTGCATCGGAGTAGCCAAGTAAGACGATGGCGCACGAAGTCCAGATTGGGTCGTTCACAGTTGGAGCGGGGAACCCACCGTTCCTAATTGCCGGGCCTTGCGTGATCGAAAGCGAAGCCTTGGTGTTGGAGACGGCGGCTCGGATCGCGGAGATCACGGAAGCGTTGGGTATGCCCTACATCTTCAAGTCCTCCTTCGACAAGGCAAACAGGACGTCAATCACGTCGTTTCGCGGCCCAGGACTCGAGAAGGGTTTGGCGGTATTCAGGAAGGTCAAGGATCATCTCGGCCTGCCGGTTCTTACGGATGTGCATACGGAGGAGCAGGCGACGGAAGCCGGCAAGGTCGTGGATGTGCTGCAGATTCCCGCCTTTCTCTGCCGGCAGACGGATCTCCTGGTGGCCGCAGCGGAAACAGGGAAGGTGGTGAACGTCAAGAAGGGGCAATTCCTGTCTCCCTGGGAAATGGCCAATGTGGTGAAAAAAGTCGAGGAGGCGGGGAGTCGCAAGATTCTGTTGACTGAACGGGGATCGTCGTTCGGGTACAACAACCTGGTGGTCGATATGCGCGCATTACCGATTATGCGGCGATTCGGCTATCCCGTGGTGTTTGACGCGACCCACAGCGTGCAATTGCCCGGCGGCGCCGGGACGAAATCGGCGGGGCAACGCGAGTTCGTGGAACCGCTGGCCTGTGCGGCCGCTGCTGCCGGATGCGACGGCTTTTTCATGGAGGTCCATCCCCATCCCGACCAAGCGCTGTCCGACGGGCCCAATATGGTGCCGCTGCATGATCTCAAGCCGCTGCTCGAACGAGTTCTACGCATATGCCACGCCGCCGCGCCATGAGACCGAATGCTCGATCGGGCCGGAAACCCGAAGCCGCGGAGGCGCCGCCGAAGGTCTCATCCGGCGATACCTCGAGTGTTGAAGAGGGAAAGCGGGTCCTCCAAATCGAAGCCCAGGCCATCAGCGGGCTCATCGCTCGCTTGGACGGTCGATTTGCCGACGCGGTGAACGTGCTCTACCAGTGCAAGGGCAAGGTCGTGGTCGCCGGCATGGGGAAGTCCGGCCTCATCGGCCAAAAGATCGCGGCGACGCTGGCCAGCACCGGCACCCCGTCCTTTTTTCTCCATCCGGCGGAAGGCGTGCATGGCGATCTCGGCATGGTGGCCAGACGAGATGCGATGATGGCCATCTCAAACAGCGGGGAAACGCAGGAAGTTTTGCAGCTTTTGCCGTTCGTGAAACGAATCAATATTCCGGTGGTGGCCTTAACCGGCAGGATGAGTTCCACGCTGGCCAAGCATTGCGATGTGGCGTTGGATATTTCCGTGGCCGAAGAAGCCTGCCCTATGGGATTGGCCCCGACGGCGAGCACAACAGCCACGCTTGCCATGGGCGATGCATTGTCCGTGGCGTTGTTACGAAAACGCGGGTTCAAGCCGGATGACTTCGCACAATTCCATCCGGGCGGGACTCTGGGACGGCGTCTCCTGATCAAGGTGAAGGATTTGATGCATGGGGGTGGCGACGTGCCGTCGGTGAAGGCGCAGGTATCCGGTACTGAGGCGATCGTCGAAATGTCGGCGAAAAAGCTGGGGATGACGACGGTGCTGGATGCGGCGGGTTGCCTCATCGGAATCATTACGGACGGCGATCTTCGGCGATTTATCCAAGGCGGCGGCGATTTCACCCGCATTACGGCGGCGGATCTTGCCAGCCGGCATCCGAAGACCATCGGTCCGCACGAGTTGGCGAGCACGGCGCTCGGCCTTATGGAGCAACACAGCATCACCGCGCTGGTGGTCGGCAAAGCGGGCGAACCCCCGGTGGGGGTCATTCACTTGCACGATCTGCTGAAGAACGGGATCGTCTAGGCCACAGCTAGGCACAGGGATCAGGAGAAATGAAAACCGAACCGGATTGGAAACATGCGGGACTGCTGCTCATGCGGTCGGCGGCGCAGGAAAGCAACATCAATCTGCCGAACGTCCTGACGCTGACACGCATCCTGCTGATCCCGGTGTTTGTCGTGCTGTTCGTCACCCCCACGCCCAGCCGGTCGTTAGCCGCCGCTGTTGTGTTTGTGGTCGCGGCCCTGACGGATCTGCTGGACGGTTATTTGGCCAGACGCTGCGGCCAGGTGACCAAGTTGGGGCGCTTGTTGGATCCCATTGCCGATAAGTTATTGGTTCTATCCGCGCTGATCGTCTTGGTCCAAGTGGACCGGGTGAGCGCGCTCATCGCGATTCTGATCATTGCGCGAGAAGTTGCCGTGACGGGTATTCGAGCCATCGCCGCGACCGAAGGGATTATTATCTCTGCAGAAGCCACCGGCAAATACAAAATGGCCTTGCAAGTGATCGCGATCGTTCTGCTGATCCTCGAGGGAACGGTTCTGTCCGAGTACGGCAATGTCCACCTCGCCGGCATCGTCACGCTGTATCTCTCCGTCGTCCTGGGGTACCTTTCCGGTAGTCAATATGTTTGGAGTTTCTGGCGGCAAATCAGTTTAAAGGGCCTCTAGCACAGCCTCCCACCAGAACGACACGGATTCGTGCCGATCTCGCGCATAGCATATGGATGAGCAGTTGGTCATGGGTGCGACCTTGGCTCTGGTGGCGTATGTCGTCGGGTCGATTCCATTTGGCGTCGTCGTCTCTCGCCTCCTCGGCACGATCGATCCGCGAACCGCCGGTAGCCGGAATGTGGGCTTCACGAATGTCTTGCGTGTGGGGGGCAAGCAAGCAGGCTTTTTGACTTTAGCGGGCGATATGGGCAAAGGGGGACTCATGGCTTGGATGGCCCGGCATGTGATGACTGATGAGGCGGTCGTGCTTGCGGTGGCGCTGGCGGTCATTCTCGGGCATCTCTATTCGGTCTTCCTCGGATTCAAAGGCGGCAAAGGTGTTGCAACGGCGCTCGGCGTGGCTCTTGGACTTCATGTATTACTTGGAGTTCTTCTCCTTGGCATCTGGCTGCTCACGGTCGCCGTATGGCGCTATTCGTCGGGTGGCGCCCTGGCGGCATTCGGCCTGTTTCCTGTGGCGGCCGTTGGATTCCGCCAGAGCGCGGTCTTTATTGGGTTTGCGTGCATCACTAGCGGGTTGATTTGGTTCCGGCACAAGGACAATGTCGCGCGGTTATGGAATGGAACGGAATCCCGCATCGGTCAAGCCGGCAAGCGGCTCTGATACAGGAACATCAATCAAGATGAATAAGGAAGGGGCTGGCGTGTGCGCTGTGCATCGAAGGGAGCGGATCCAGCGAGTGATACGGCAGACGCATAGAACCGGTGGGAGAAGCGCGGCAATTGAAGACCAGCAGAGATTTCTTTAGACTGAGGCGGCTGAGAGAAAGGAAAGGACCGTACGTGAATAGGGAGCCACGGGAGACGAGATGCAACCGGTTTTCGTGATTAGGTGCGACGCATACGAGTTGACATAATACATCTTATCGGACATTCATTCCGACGTTGAATCATGCTGATTTTTGAGTTAGCCGCCCGATTTCGCAAAGAACTTGTTCTCACCGGCAGCGCCTTCTACGAGACCGTCTTGGCGCTTGCCGAACGAGTCAACCGGAAGGTTCAGGTCTTGCGGCTTCATGCTCAGGCCACCCGTGAGCTCCATGCGGTCCGAACGCTTCATTGCGACATCGGTCGGCGCATGGTGGATCAGTTCGGGTCGTCCTTCCAGGGATCGGAGGTGCCCCAGCGTACCTCGATGACCACCGTGGATGCCTTGATTGCCGGCGCGGCGAATCAGGTCCGGCAATCACAGGACCGTTTGGGGCGGATTGAAAGCCGCATCCGCGAGTTGAAATGTGAAGCGGCACATGAAGACTTGGTCGCCATTCAGCGCGACCTGGCCGTTCGCGACGCGGCACTGGAGCGCACCGTGGTCGCGCGGGGTGCCCCGATTGTCGGCCGGCCGCTGGGTGATCTCGCTGTGCCCCCGACGACGCGACTGGCGGCCGCCTTTCGGGGCCCGTTTCTCTTGCCTATTACCCCCCACCTGATCCTGCGTCCGGACGATGTGGTGCTCCTCATCGGACTGCGATCCGATTTAGAACAGATACTCCCCCAGTTTCGTAAAGCGCGGGCGTCTCGGACAGCATCATAAAGGATCTGCGTTTTGAGCTCGACGTCTGGTATTCTGGTACTCATGCAGGAGCGCGACCTGTGCGCATACGAGAGACGCCTGTGATGCGGAGCCGATTCTGTATGGCGATGGTAGCCGCTCTAGGCATTTCGGCTGCGGCTATGGAGCCGGCTGCTGCAGCTTCCCCGGATTCCGCCGGTCTCAAGATTCTCGAAGACATTCAGAACGTCATCACCAATCTGGCTGAAGAGACCAAGCCGTCGGTGGTCAGCATCCTCCCCGTGCAAGGCGGCCGCTCTCGTGAGGCCATCGGCGATCGACTTCCGAATGCGTCAGGATCGGGGTCCGGGGTGGTCGTCGATTCTGATGGCCATATCCTGACCAATAACCATGTCGTCGGTGACTCAAGCGAAGTCGAAGTGCGATTCTCGGATAAGACGAAATTATTCGCCCACGTGGTTGGAAAAGATCCGGATACGGATCTGGCGGTGTTGAAGGTCACGAGCGACCGCCCGCTTATCAGTGCGCGGTTCGGAGATTCCAATACGGTGAAAGTCGGTCAATGGGTCCTGGCGGTCGGCAGTCCGTTCGGGCTGGATCGAACCGTGACCTTGGGCGTCGTCAGCGGAATCGGCCGGGAAAACGTCAATTTGTCTCGATATGAAAACTTCATCCAGACCGATGCGTCCATCAATCCCGGCAATTCGGGCGGGCCGCTGTTTAATCTGCGAGGTGAAGTGGTCGGCATCAACACCGCGATCATCAATTTTGCACAGAACATCGGCTTCGCGATCCCGTCCAATATGGCCAAACAGGTCATGCAGCAATTGATCGCGAAGGGACGTGTCGTTCGGGCCTGGTTGGGCGTCGGTCTCCAACCGTTGACGGCGGAACTCGCCAAGAAGTTCGGCGTGCAGGACGGCGAAGGCGTGCTGGTCAACGAAGTCTTCGACAAGGACCCGGCTGCCGTGGCCGGCATTAAGCCGGGTGACGTCATTACGAAGGTCGACGGCGGCCTCGTCGATAGCCCAAACAAACTTTCCCGATTGGTCGCCGGCGTTCCCCCCGGCTCCACCGTGGACGTCGAGGTGGTCCGAGACGGGCGCCGCATGCTGCTCACCGTGGCGTTGAGTGAGCGCCGGGACAATGTGGTTGTGGCCTCGCTGCCTCAGTCGCGATCCGAGGTGAAATTGGGCCTGGACGTCCAGGACTTGACCGCCGCGTTGGCCGATCGATTCAAGCTCAGCGAGACAAAAGGGGTCCTGATCGCGAAAGTCGAACCCGGGAGTCTGGCGCAGGCCGAAGGCCTGCGCGAGGGCGACCTGATCAAGGAAGTGAACCGTGTTGAAATCGCCACCGTGACGGAGTTCAGCGCGGCCGTCTCGAAGGTCCGGCGCGGGGAGACCATCCTCCTTCGCGTCTTACGCGAAGCCCGCGCCTTCTTCGTCGTCCTCAAACCCGATCGCTAACGTGGAGCGTGCGCGGCTAGTGCGCCGCGACCGGCTGCCGTGCCGCCTTATGCTCCTCAATGATCTTTGCCGCGTGGTCCCGCGGAACCTCCTCGTAATGTGAAAAATCCATCACGTAGCTGCCTCGCCCGCCGGTAATGGAAGTCAGAACCGGGGCGTATTTCAACAGTTCTGCCAACGGCACGGTGGCCTTAATCGTCTCGGTATGTCCTTTGGCCGCCACGGTGACGATCCGGCCCCGACGGGAATTGAGATCGCCGATCACCGCGCCGATGACGTCCTCCGGCGCCTCGACCTCGACCGTCATGATGGGTTCCAAGAGAACCGGATGGGCCGCTTCCATCGCTTTCTTGAATCCCATCGACCCCGCGACTTTGAAGGCGAGCTCCGATGAATCCACGACATGATAAGAGCCGTCGTACACCGTCACCCGTAAGTCGACGACGGGAAACCCGGCCAGGATCCCCTCGTGCATGGCTTCCACGACTCCTTTCTCCACGGCCGGGATGAAGTTTCGCGGAATGGCGCCGCCCACGATCCGATTGGCGAACTCGAACCCCGCCCCTCTCGCCAGCGGCGTCAATTCCAACCAGCAATCGCCGTACTGACCATGACCTCCTGTCTGCTTCTTATACTTGCCCTGGGCTTGCGCCGTGCTGCGGATGGTTTCCTTGTACGGGATCTTCGGCGTATGGACCAGGACGTCGGCCCCATATTTACGGTGTAACTTTTCGAGCGCGACGTCGAGATGCAGTTGCCCCATGCCGCTCAGCACCATTTCCTTCGTCTCGGCATTACGGCTGAACTCCAGACTGGGGTCTTCTTCAATGAGCTTATGGAGCCCCAGACTGACTTTTTCGATTTCGGTCTTGGATTTCGCTTCGATCGCGAAGGAGAGCACAGGCCGGGCCAGCCGGAGCGGCGGATACTGAATCGGGGCCTGTTCGTCACAGAGGGTATCGCCGGTCATGGTGTCTTTGAGTTTCGCGATCGCGACGATTTCACCGGCCGACGCGTTCGGCACCGGTGTGTATTTCTTCCCGCAAATCGTGAAGAGATGGCCGCCCTTTTCCTTCACCTGACGGGTGGCGTTGTATACCGGCGTGTCGGCGGGCAGAACACCGGAAAGCACCCGAAGATAGGAGAGCCGCCCTGCAAATGGATCGATAATGGTCTTGAACACATACCCGGAAAACGGTGCGGAGGGGTCGGCCTGCCGAACGATCGGATCCGACGATCCTGGAGCCGGCAATCCTTGAAGCGCCCCCGCCTCGGCCCGCGCGGCCGGCGAAGGAAGCAGCGTGATACAGGCATCCAGCAAGGCCTGGGTTCCTATGGTGCGAAGAGCCGAGCCACAGCATACGGGGATGAGCTTGCCCTGGCGCACGCCCGTACGTAGGCCCTCGAGCAAATTCTCGTGAGACAGCGTTCCGTCGGCAAGGTACGTCTCAAGATACCGATCGTCCAGTTCCGCGACTGCTTCGATCAGGCGTTTCTTCACCTGTTCCACCAAGGGCAGGAGATCGGCGGGGATGCCGTCATCCTTGACTTTGGCGCTGTCGGGACTGGAGAGACGAGCACGCTCGGTAAGAAGATCGACAATGCCCGTGAGTTCCGTTCCGGTCCCGACCGGCAGGGAGAGCGGGACGGCGACCGTCTCAAACTCTGATTGAAACGCGTCTACAAGGGAGAGCAATGACGTGCCGTCCTTGTCCAATTCATTGACGAACACAATGCACGCCAGGCCGGCGTCGCGGACCGCATGCCAAAGACGCGCCAACTCGCTCCGCAGGCCGCTTGCCGCGCTGAGAACGAGGATGACGCCGTCCACTGCACGAAGGGCTGCGACGGTTTCACTGGAAAAGCTCAACGCTCCCGGGGTATCCACGAGATTCACCGCGGTATCCTTATAGACCAAACGGGCGATACTGGTGCTCAGCGACGTATGCCGCTGAATCTCTTCGGGCTCGAAATCACACACCGACGTGCCGTTCAGAACCGAACCCAGTTGCTGGACGCCGCCTCCGGCATACAGCATCGCTTCGACCAACGAGGTTTTTCCCGACCCGGCATGAGAGACCACGGCGACATTTCTGATGGATTCCATGGAAGAGCTTCTCATGATGAACCTCCTCGGGTTGTCACCAAAGGCGCGCTCCGCGCCTCCGGCGAGCAGTGGGTTGTTGCCTGCTAACGCCCCATCGTCACTCCCCTCTCCAGGATGTTGAGCCCGTCAGCTTTGTTCTCGCTGCACTTAGGGGCTCCACGTACCGAAAAGCGTACGCGTCGCCCCTCGTTTGCTGCGGCCGCGCTGGACGGCCTTTTTGAACATCCTGCGTGCTATTAGCATTGACACAATATTCCAATCGGTCAGGCGCTGCTTGCCGCCGAGTCAATCCATCCTTGATCGGCGAAACTGACATAGCGTCCATCCCCCACGACGAGATGATCCAGGACCCGGATCCCGAGTACATGCCCGGCCGAGATCAACCGGGAGGTCAGCAGACGATCTTCCTGACTCGGAGTAGGATCGCCGCTGGGATGGTTGTGCAGCAGGATCACCGCCGCCGCAGATTCACGGATGGCCAACTGGAACACTTCTCGGGGATGCACCAGACTGTGCGTCAGAGTGCCTTCGGAGACCGTTGCTTCCCGGATAACCGCATTCTTGGCGTCCAGCAGAACAATGGTAAAGATCTCATGCCGCAAATTTCGGACGCGCGGATGGAAGTGCTTGAAAAGGTCTGCGCTGGAAGTAATACGCACGCCGGTCGTCAGGGGGACCGCCATGGCTCGCCGTCCCAGCTCCAGCGCCGCCTTAAGTTGGGCGGCTTTTGCGACACCGACACCGGGGATCGCGCAAAGTTCCTGCAACCCGCAATGGACCAGACCGGCGATCCCATGTACTTCATGGAGAAGTTCCATCGCGAGTTCTACCGCGGAAGCGTCCCGTCTCCCGACTCTCAGTAAAATAGCAAGCAGGTGCGCATCGGATAACGCGTCGGGCCCATACGTCAGCAGTCGTTCTCGGGGCCGTTCGGCCTCAGGCCAACCCCCGATCCCAAGGCCACGGCGTCGTTCTTCCATAGCCGATCAGCGTGACAGAAAATTGTCACCTCGAACGTTTTTGTACTGACACATTGACGCATCCCGATGGGCATACGCCCAAGTACTCGGTGCTAACTCGTTGAAATATCGTTAAGCGACAATTTGGTGCAGGTCTTGCTTGGAAACGCCTGCAGTTGTCAACGTCGCCACCGAGGAGGGCTAACATGGAATGTCCAAAGTGTAAGGGCCTCATGATGCTGGAACGGTTCTCTGACTTCTTCCTCATTTTCTACGCCTGGAAGTGCATCAACTGCGGCGCGATCATTGACCGCACCATCTCCGCCAACCGCCGCAAGAGCTTAGCGGCTCGCGACACGCAGACGGTTGCGGCACGCTAAGACTGTGTACTGCGCTGTCGGACTGCCTCGCGACGGCGCCGACGCCTCTTCAGGAGCGACCGAGCGAGCGCGCGACGCTGACGCGACGCGGGGTCATTATAGCGAGCGACCCTCGACCGGTCAAAGCGTGCGGGTCGCCACGGAGGCAAAAAGTCCGGACGCGCTTGCGCCGCTTCTTCGCTCCTTAACTCATCAGGCTCGCAGCGGTTGACATCCTGACGGCACGTTCTCTTCTCTCCCGGCTCCTTGACCCTTTCAAAAACGCTGTGTTAGAGTGAGCGTCTGCATGAAGCCGAGACTCTCCTCGTAAAACACGTTATGCGCGTCATCGCGGGTGTACACCGAGGCCGTCGCCTCATGGGGCCCAGCGGGCGTGCGCTTCGTCCAACATCAGACCGCGTCAAGGAAGCCTTGTTCTCGATTGTGGGCGACCGTATCGTCGGAGCCCGGGTCGTGGATCTCTATGCGGGAACCGGTTCCTTGGGCATCGAGGCGCTCAGCCGAGGCGCTGCACACGTGACCTTTGTCGAGAAGGACCGCACCGCCGGCCGGATCTTAAAGGAGAATCTCGCCCGATGCCGAGGCGAATCTTTTCATAATGTCGAAATTTGCTCCGATCGCGTGGAGACATTCTTGCGGCGGAACAACGCATGGCCGGTCCCGTATGATCTCGTACTGGCCGACCCTCCGTATGCCGACACCGCCGAGTTGATCGACGCGATTCGAACCGCTCCCGCGGCGTCATTCGCCGAGGGCGGCTCCATGGTAATCGAGCATGGAAAGAAAACCGCGCTTCCACCGCATGTGGGGCCGTACCGTCTCGTGCGGCGGTATGACTACGGCGATACGGCGCTGAGCCTGTTCCACCACACCGTGGGACCGAGCGGTTCATTATGAAGATCGGCGTGTACCCCGGCACTTTCGATCCCGTGACGCATGGCCACATCGATATTGTTACACGCGGCCTGCGCATTTTTGAAAAGGTGATCGTCGCCGTGGCCCCGAATCCCACCAAGCATCCGCTCTTCAATCTTGAAGAACGCCTGGATATGGTTCGGCTCGTGACGCAAGATATTGCTCATGTCGAGGTGACGACCTTTGACGGATTGCTCGTCGATTTTGTCCGGCGCAGCGGCGCTCATGCTATCTTGAGGGGCCTACGGGCAATCTCGGATTTCGAGCATGAATTTCAGATGGCATTGGTCAATCGCAAGCTGGCCGAAAGTGTTGAGACCGTATTTCTGATGCCCAGCGAAGAATATTCGTATCTCTCCTCCACCATTATCAAAGATGTGGCGACACACGGCGGGTCATTGAAAGATTTCTTACATCCGACCGTGGCGCGCCGTCTTCAAGAACGGATTCGAGGGCTGAAAGCATGAAACTGGCGGCGCGTGCGGCACGAGTGGTACCCTCCCCGACCCTGAGCATCACGGCCACGGCGAAGGCGATGGTCGCGCAGGGGATCGATGTGGTCGATTTTGCCTCCGGTGAGCCGGACTTTGACACGCCGGCGTCGGTGAAAGCGGCGGCCGAAGCGGCGATCCGTGCGGGATTCACCAAGTACACCGCCTCGTCCGGGATCGACGAGTTGCGGGCCGCCATCGCCGACAAGCTCAAGGCTGAGCAAGGCTTGCAGTACGAGAAATCGCAGATTTTGGTGTCCTGTGGGGCCAAACATTCCTTGTACAACCTTGCGGAGGCGCTCTTCGAGGCCGGTGACGAAGTCATCATTCCGACACCATTTTGGGTGTCCTATCAAGACCAGGTGCTGCTCAATGACGCGATACCGGTGTTGCTGCCGACGAGGGAAGCGGACGGATACACCATCCCTGAGAAGGAACTCGAAGCGCGGGTGACGAAAAGAACCAAGGCCATCATCGTGAACGCGCCTTGCAATCCGACCGGCGCGACGTACGACCGGCGCACGCTGGAAAGCATCGCGGCGGTCGCGCTGCGCCACGACCTCATCATTGTTTCGGATGAGATCTATGAGAAGGTCCTGTATGACGGGCTCCGGCATGTCAGCATCGCCGCCTTGGCTCCGGAAGTCGCGGCGCGGACCGTCGTCATCAACGGCGTTTCCAAAGCCTTTGCGATGACCGGCTGGCGCATTGGCTATGCGGCGGGACCGAAGGACCTCATTACCGCCATGGGGAACATCCAGAGCCAAAGCACATCGAACCCCTGTTCCATTTCGCAGAAAGCCGCCGTCGCTGCGCTGCGTCTCGGGGACACTTTCACAATGGAGATGGTTCGTGAATTCGATCGACGCCGGCGGGTGATGGTGGAGCGGCTCAACAAAATCAGCGGCGTCACCTGCCGGATGCCGAGCGGCGCCTTCTATGCCTTTCCAAACGTCGGGAGCCTGCTGAACCGGAGTTGGAAAGGCGGCCGGCTCGCGACGTCATCCGATCTGGCGGCGTACTTGCTCAAGGAAGCACAAGTGGCGGTCGTGCCGGGCGAACCGTTCGGCAGCGACGTCCATATCCGGCTTTCTTACGCCACCAGCTTGGAAGCGATTGAGCGGGGGCTTAGTCGGATTGAACAGGCCGTGCACCAACTGGTGTAATGTGTCCCCCCCAGTATTCCTCCGTTGTCTCTTGATTTTCTCCATGAGGATCTTATCTCTCATGTAGGTTCACCCTAAACAGGAGCCACCGCCGTGCCGATTTATGAGTATTTGTGTGAGATCTGTGCACATCGCTTCGAAGTCAAGCAAAGCATCAAAGAGGATCCGATTACCAGCTGTATCCGCTGCGGCCGCGAAGTGAGGAAGCTCATCTCTTCGCCCGCCATCATGTTCAAGGGCAGCGGCTGGTACGTGACTGACTATTCCGACAAGTTGAAGCCTGCTGGCGGCGCGGAAGGAGCAGAGAAGCCGGCAGAGAAACCCACTGATGGAAAAGGCGCCCAGCCGACCCCTGCGTCGGGCGGGAACCCCGCACCGGCCGCGCCTGCGGCCTCGAAAGAGGCGGCGGCTCCGACCGGGTCGACACCGGCATCCGGCACCGCCCCCCCGACTCCTGCAGCCTCTTCGTCCTAGCCGCAGGCCGATTCCGTCGATACATCGAGAGCCGCCGCCCGTTTCGGCGGCGGCACGCTCGATTTCTTTTTGGGCGTGACCTTGGCGGGCGGCTTGGCGGGTTTGAGAGCCGGCTTGCTTGCCGCCTTTGGTTTCGCTTTAGGGGGAGATCCTTTCGTGAGTTTGGCGGCGCGCTCCCGCTCCGCCGTGAGCGCGCGTTCCAGGTTCGCAATCATGGAAGATTTTTCTTTGTTGATCCGAGTCAAGTCCTCCACCCGAGTCTGAAGTTCTTCTTTCGCTTTGTTCGCGGCATTGAGCTGATTCTGCAACAGCGCCTTGTCGGCCGCCGCCGCCTGAGCTTCCCCCCGTAATTGTTCGATCTGCGCCTGTAATGCAGGCGGCCAGTAATCGCAGCCCGTGAAGGCGGTGGTGATCCAAGCGCCACAGACGAGCGCGACGGCGACATGTCGAGATGAGCGTATGATCATGAGTTCTCCTCCAAGTGGCGCCGATTATACAGACAATCCCGTATCACTTCATGGAGAAAGTGCGAACCCTGCGCGATGAAGTCGGTCGCCGAGGGCCGCCCGCGATACCGCCCCCTCGCGAATGATACGAATGGAGGACCGCGCATCGATGACGGTGGACGGAATGCCGCCCGGCGTAGGCCCGGCGTCGAGAATGAGATCCACGTCGCAGCCCAATTCGGCCGACACGGCCTCTGCGGTACACAAGGGCGGCTGATTGAACCGGTTGGCACTGGTTCCCGTCAGCGGTCCCACGTGGACCAGCAACTCCCGAAGCAGCGGCACGGCGGGAAGGCGAATGCCGACCGTTCCGGTGCCCGCCGTGAGGCGCGCCGGCAGCGAGGGATGGGATGGGAACACGATGGTGAGAGGCCCCGGCCAAAATGATCGTGCCAGCACCTCTGCGGCGGGCGGGATGGTCTCCACGAGCAACGGCAGCTGATCAGCATCGCCGATCAAGACGAGAATCGGTTTGTCGCCGGGCCGCCGTTTCATTCGGAACAATGCGCCGAGGGCGCTGTCTCGGAACGGAGAGACGGCTAAGGCGTAAGAACTTTCCGTTGGAATTGCGGCCACGCCATCGGCGGCAAGAAGTGCAGCCAGCGCCGCGTAGGCGGTCGGACTTGAATCGGCATGAAGCGGGATAATGGTCCGCATGCAGGAGGCTCAAGGCTCATAGGGGATAATACATGGGCTCGATAATAGTAACGGTCGACGCCCGAGGAGAGGACACCGATGGAGGCCGGGTCTCAGCAATCCACTGGGCCACCGGACTTTACGAGGTCGGTGATAACAAGGCCCGCGCTGCAATGTCGGTCCGATAATGACATCCGTCGAAGGAGATGTTGCGGACAGTGTGGTACGCGGCCTCCCGCGCCTCCATCAAGCTGGTTGCACGACTGGTGACTCCGAGCACTCGTCCACCCGCCGTCACGAGTTTGCCATCCCGGTGGGTCGTCCCGGCATGGAAGACGACGGTCCGGTCGTTCAAGGAAGTGGCCGGTACCCCGTCGATCGGGACGCCGGTTCTGTAAGGGCCCGGATACCCCTCGGACGTAAGCACGACGCAGAGGGCCGCGTCTTCGTGCCATGCGACGGCCAATTGATCCAGCCGATGAGCGGCCACCGCATCCAGGACATCGAGCAAATCGGTTTTGAGCAACGGCAGCACGGCTTGGGTTTCAGGATCTCCCATTCGGGCATTGAATTCCAACACGAAGGCTTCGCCGTGAACGATCATCAGGCCGGCATAGAGCACGCCTTGAAAGGGCGACCCTAGACGGGCCATCGCATCGACGGCCGGCTGCAAGATCGTGCGGAGGACGGTCTCGCATAAGGCCGGTGTACCTAACGGGGCCGGTGCGTAGGCGCCCATGCCGCCCGTATTCGGGCCGCTGTCCCCGTCCGCTACCCGCTTATGGTCTTGCGCCGGCACCATCGGCACCACGGTCTTGCCGTCGGTAAAGGCCATCACGGTCAATTCTTCACCGCTCAAAAACTCTTCGATGACGACCCGCCGACCGGCCGGCCCGAAAATGGCCCGCTCCATGAAATCACGCAGGGCCCGGCGCGCTTCATCGCGGCTCTGGGCGACCACGACGCCCTTTCCCTGCGCCAGTCCATCGGCTTTGACGACGATGGGGATCGGGTGCTCCTCCACGTAGGCCAATGCCGCGTCGAGTTGATCGAATGTTCTGGCCGACGGTGTCGGAATGCGGTTCGTTAGGAGAAATTCCTTGGTGAACGCTTTGCTGGATTCAAGGCGAGCGGCGGCCCTTGTCGGCCCAAAGATTCTCAGCTTCGCTTTGCGGAACTCATCCGCGATGCCTAGGGCAAGCGGCGCTTCGGGACCGACGACCGTCAGATCGATCCGCTCGGCCAGCGCGAATGCTTTCAACGCGGGAATATCATCCGCTTGAATGGA
>DATFFC010000091.1:0-6421 GCA_035250505.1 Nitrospiraceae bacterium
GTTCGCATTATGCACATCACATTGGAAGGACTGGGCCCGGGCGAATGGAACGACTTGAGCAATGAAGAACGGAAGCGGCTCTTCGCCGAGCTGAAGACCGTGAAGCGTGAAGAGAGGATTTCGTACTAGCTGCTGACGAGATACGAAATGCGAGAACGAGGAACGGTGCTTGAGATACGAGATACGCTTCACGAACCACGAGATACGCGCGCGTCGCGCCTATTCGTTTGTGAGCCGGAGCGCCGGAGACGGGCCGGTACCGGCTTCCGCGGATCTGTGGCTTGATGCCGAGCGAGCCGCCTCCGAGCGATCAAGGACGCTCGGCTTGGGCCCGGCTTGTGGGGTCTGGCGCGACACGAAGAGATTCAACAGCGCGATAAAGAAACTGCCTCCGACGAGAAGGGCGCTGGTCGTCCGAATTGTCTTGGTGCCTTCATCCCGCATGTCCTTCGCAACTTCCGCCACGGTTTCCAACAGGCGGTCAAGCGCCAGACTCACCTGGATAATTTTGGGGCCGGCATTGTCGGCGGCATGGATCTCAGCCTTGCGGCGCAGCTCCGCTCCCTCCGCCGGAGAAGTGGCGGTCCATTCCTCATTGAGCAACTGGATCGTCTGGCTGGCGGCGTGGAAATATTGATCGAGGCTTTCGCGGACGGCCTGGATGTCTTTCTCTTCACTCCGGCCGCTCCGAGACACGCGGAGGCTGGCGGCGGCATAGCGATCGACGGCTTGTTGGATTCGCGCCCGCTGAATGGGCAAGGCCTCGATAGTGCGGTCAAAATCCTTCTTGCTCTCCGCTTCGAGCGCCCGAATAATGACGGCGCGATATCGTATGGCGTCGGCCGAGATATGGGCAATATCGGCGGCGCCAAGGGTATATTCGGTGTGGATGATCCGCAGATCCGCGTCGATCTGGCTCAGCGCTTGGCCGCTGACCCAGCCGAGCCCTGCGATCAGCAGACTAATGATGATCTGCGGCGTGCCGGGCCAGTTGACCTTCATCCGCGATGCAAGCCCCACGACACCATGCTCCTTGCGCTGCCGTCTACTAACAGGATGTTGAAAAAGTCCGCCAGCTTCGTTCTCGCGTCGTTCAGAGGCTCAACGTACGATAAAGAGTACGCCTCGCCTCTTCACTCGCTGCGGCCTTGCTGGACGGCCTTTTTGAACATCCTGAGGGCTATTCCGATATCTTGGATGGACTTGTGCTTGTCCGAATTTCTGGCGTCCACGATCGCTAAACAGCCTGCTAAGTAAGGTATCCGGACGGTCAGTGTATCAGAATCGAGAATTAGAAAGAAATTGGGCCGGGTTACGCCAGCATGATACGTCGGTCCACATGCGGAAAGAGATTCGGGTCGTTGGACACAAACACCACCGACCAGGGCTCTTCTTTGCTGCACAGGCGGCGCAGGATCGTGTCCCGCAGCGACGGCGGCATGTTGTGAAAGGTGCCGTCGAAAATAAGCAGTTGAGGCCGTCCCAGTATCACCCGAGCGATAAGGATGCGGAGAATCATGGTCGGCGCGAACACCCTACCCGGCGCACGGACGGAGGTTTTCAATCCTTGCGGCAGGGTATCGACTTCTTCCTCGAGTTCGACGAACCGCAGCGCCCACTGGACATCGCTGTAGGGGATATACGACCGGCCCAGCACGATGTTGTCCTCCAGCGTGCCTTCGAACAACGACAGTCGTGAATCGAGGACGAATCCTCTGAATCGATTGACTGCGTCCAGGTCCAAATGTCGGAGATCCACGCCGTTGTAACGGATCACGCCCGCTGTCGGGGATTCGAGTCCGGCGAGGACCCGTGCCAGGGACGTTTTGGCCATCGTGGTTCCTGCGTAGATGCCGATTTTCTCTCCCGGCGTCACTTCCAGGTTGAAATTTTGGAAGACCGGGGGAAGATTGTCCGGCGCAAATGCGAGCTCTTTGCATGTCACTCTGATGCCGTGAATCGTCGGATCGGGAAGAGGAACAGACAAGGTCGCGGCGCCCTGATCTTTCGGGAGCGAAAAAAACGAATCCAGCTCGGTCAGGGCCGTCATGAAATAATAAATGTGGCCCATACGTTTGACGACCCCGTCGAAATTGATCAGGATGCCGCTCACCACGACTTCGGCTGCGACAAATTGACCGAGCGTGAGCTGCCCGATCCCGAGCAGCCACCCCGCCATCGCGATTAACCCGCCATGCGCCACCGCCTGCCATCCGAGCGAGCCGATATATTGGCGGATCAGTACTGCAAATCGGGACCGCCGCGTCGCGACGTAGGTGTCGAGCAGTTGGTCGGTTTTGTTGAGCAACAGCGGCTGGCTGTCGGTCGATTTGAAGTGCAACAGGTTATAGGAAATTTCTTGCAGCCAATGGAGGGTGTCGTATTTGGCATGCGACATATCCAAATCGGCTTTGAGTCCCCCGTGGTTCAAGAGGAAGAACACGACGTTGAATCCGGCAAGCAACAGCGCGTTATACAGTAGGAAATACGGATGGTAGAACACGAGAATCGTCATGCCGACCACCCCGCCGACCACGACGTTGATCAGGTCCACCAAGAGAACCGAGATCGCCCGTTGCATAAACATGGTTTCGGCAAACAGATTGGCGTAGCGCGGCTTGAATCCCTGGAATCGCAAGCGGGGCAAATGCTGCGTCATCGCGATCGCGACGCGGGCAAAAATCCGGCGCTCGAGAACTTCGACGGCATAGTATTGCAGCGCTCTGAAGGCCCCGACGAGTAAGAGGGCCATGATCATGACCGTGGCCAGCGTAACGATCGTGATGGGTTGAATGGAAAAGGCGAAGGTATTGACCAGCTCTTGGACCGTCAACGGAACGATGAGTGAAAACAGTCCGATGGCGACCGAATAGGAAAAGATCAGCCCGAGGACATGACGCTCCAGTCGAAAGAGGAGGCCGATGAAACCCGACACGGTTTGAAAGAGGGCGGACGGTGCGGTATCGGATGGAGCGTGTGCCATGTCTCTTGCCGAGCCAAGCTCGGCCGACACCCCTCGCGTCACGATTTACGCGGTAGGAGCAGGATCGCCGTGTCTTTAAACCCTATCAGAGCGACACAAAAAATACTACTATTTGGACAGGGGAGCTCCGATCCGGTAGTTCACCGGGACGGCCGCCGGCAGGGCCTTCGCCCATGTACCTCGGGCCCATTGGTACAAGGCCAGGGCCTTCTGATAGTCCGCCTTCGCCCTGACCAGGTGAATCTCCGAATCCACCGAATTCCGCTCGCGCAGATTCACGAACAGCACGCTGGTGGCGCCGAGCGAGAACCGAAATCGTTCGCCGTCTTCCAAGGTCTTGGCCATCTTCAACGATTCGGCCGCGACGACCACCCGTTCCTTCGCTCGTTCGATGGCCGACAGGGCATTATCGACATCCACGACGACTTGCTGCTCACGAAATTTCTGGACGAGTACCAACCGATCCGCCTGGGCCTGCGCTTCCAGGACTTCGCCCCGACTCCGCCGCTGAAGGAACGGAATCCTGAGCTCTAGTCCGAACCGGTAGCCGAGGCCGAGCACAAACTTTTCCGGAGTCCGGGCCGGCGCCGCCTCGGCATCCAAGCTCGGCAACAAATTGTTCTTGGCCAGTGCCAAATCGATGTTATTAATCTTGGCTTCAATGTCGATCTCGCGTATTTCCGGTCGGTCCATCTTCGCCTGTTGCTTATCGGCCAGCACGATCTCCGACGTCGGGCTGGCGGACTGGGGCGGGAAATCCGGCGCGCGCTCCAGCGGCGGGGTGCTCGGCGCATGGTTTTCCCATAAGAACATAGAGAGTCTGTACTGCTCCTGTTCGATGGCCCGCTGAGCGGCGATGTAGACTTCGCGCCGCCGTTGCACTTCCTGTCCCGCTTCCACCACGTCCAACGGAGCGACGGCGCCGGCTTTGGCGCGACCCTCGACCTGCTTGTATCGATCTTCCGCGACGGTCATGGCGCGGCGCTGGACATCGGCGAACTTCACCGCGGCCACCCAATCCCAGAATTGCGTTGCCGCCGCGAGAAACAAGTCCTGCCTGGTCTGGGCAATCTTCACTTCCGCGCGGGGATCGGCCAACTCGGAGCGTTGCATTTCGGCATTTTCGGGATTGACCATCAGCCCTCTGAGCAAAGGAAAGTACCCGCCGATCAGGAACTGGTCATTGTTGTTATTGAACGCCAGGTCTGGAATCCTGGCCGGTCCACCGAGGACATGACGGATCCCGGCGATCCCCCGGAAGCCCCACGGATGGCGGGCCTCGATGAATGTGTCGTTGAATCCGACCGAACGCGATTCTTCTGGTCCACTACTGGGAATGAACCGTTCGATTTCGGTATCGTTAACCAAGCTGGGCTCGAAGGCTCCTAATGCTTTCAACATCTTTCCGCGGGCCGATATTTTTTCCGTCCCCGCTCCCTTCAAGAGTGGATGTGTGCGATCGATCCAGGCGAGGACTTCATTCACCGACAGGGGAATAGCCGGCAGGGCCTTCGGTTTCACTTCATCTGCCGCCCGGACGGAATCCGGGCCTGCTTGTCCCACCACCCATGTCACAGCGACGCCAAGCAATAGACACACCAATCTCCTCATGGGCACCTCCTTTTCGCTTGCGGGTAACAAATCGACGGCAGTGGGATGGCCGTTGCCGACGCGCGCGCCGACTATTTGGCCCCTCGCCCTGCTTTCGGCAGCAGCGTGTCGATCAGGCTCGGCGGTCGCTCCTGATAATCGGGCGGGAACAGGTTAAAGCGGCGCCAGAGCTCATACCACAAGGGCACACGGTTCAGAATGACCCAGCCCATCGCCTTGGTGCCTTGGCGAACATGCTCTTGCGGCGGCCACGGTCGTTCTTCAGGGTCGGGGACAACCCAGAACCGGAAGTTGCCTTTCCCATCGTCGACTTGGTCGATCACTTTGATGACGCCGCCATAGGTGCCGGCCATGAGTTCCGGCCAGGCAGGCAATGGGATGGCCGGGATGCCGTAGAACAGGATGCGCACCTTGCGTCCGACATTAAGCAGGGGGGCATCCAGGCCGTCGGCCACCATTTCGATCGCCTTATCGCCGCTCGTCGGAGAGATCCGGACCAATTTCTCGCCCGGCCGGACCGTCTCCCCGACGCCTGCCTGGGACATGCGCACGACCGTGCCGTCGGCGGGAGCCAGGATGCGGCTGGCGATGCGGCGTTGGCTGGCGTTCGACTGGCGGAGCGCCACATCGGCCAGTTGATCGGACGCGCGGGCGGCTTCAGCCACCGCTGCGTCGCGGGCGGCTTCCGCGTCGAGCAGCCGCTGGAGCATTTCCGCGCTGACCTGGTCCCGGCCGAAGCTCAAGGCCTTCATGCCTTGCTCGGCGCCTTTCAAGCCGGCCTGGGCTGCGCTCAAGTCGGCTTTGGTCGCGATGGCGGCCTGGATGGCGACTTCCAGCTCCCGCTGCGAGACCAGTCCTTGTTCGGCCAACTGCCGATGGCGGTCCACGTTGAGCTCGGCGGTGGCGACCGCGATTTTTGCGGCCTCCACTTTCTGAAGCGCCTCGCGGACCTTGTTGTCTGCTTCTTGGACTTTGGCTCCAGCCGAAGGGACCGCCGCTTTGACGAGATTCTGCATCTCTTTGATACGTTTCTCCAACTGGTCGGCTCGCGCAAGGGCCGCTTTGCGGTTCTCTTCGAGCGCCTTTTTGCGCTGTTCGAGAAGCGTCAGGAGGTCGGGGGCCATGTAGTTGGGATCGTAATCGTCCAATTCAACGATGATGTCACCTTGCTTGACGCGCACGCCTTCCAAGATATGCCACTTCTTGATGCGCCCGGTGATCTGCGCTTCGACGTCCTGCGGCCTCTCGTAGGGCGTATAGGCAGACAACTGGCCGGTCACGGTGATCGTTTGCGTCCAGGGCACAAATGCGACGATCAACATGAACAGCAGGACCAACTTGATGGCGAGCCGCGACGAAAATCGCAACCGGTCGGGGATCTGGACGGCTTCCCAGGACCGCAGCTTGCTTGATGTGGCGAGATCGTCGACCGCGATCTCATCGAGCCCGGACGGGCGGTCGACCAGGGATCTGACTTTCGTCCTGAGTCCGTCACCGAAACGCTGCACGCGTTCCTCCGGGGAAAGTCTTAGGAGGGGATTGTAGCCATCATCATAGTCAATTTGTATCCGGACGGTCAATTCAATGTCTCCTCCTCTCATGGAATGGCGGCTTGACCCCTCGCCGGAGAAGGGCTAAGGTCTCCGGCACGCAAGCCCGCACAAGGGATATGTATGGGATCCAACAACCGATCGCGTCGGCCGCTGGTGGGGGTGGTGGGCGGAAGCAAATCCGACTTCCCCATTCTCGAGAAGGCGGCGGCACTGCTCGATGAGCTGGCCATCGCCAATGAGTTGCTCGTCGTGTCCGCCCATCGGACGCCGGATC
>DATFFC010000092.1:0-12408 GCA_035250505.1 Nitrospiraceae bacterium
GCGGCGCTCATCGTTGTCGAAACCGACGTGGTATCCAAGGCGTATAACCGCCGGGAACAGTGGCAAGATCCGACCGCTCATGCGGAGCTGATTGCCATTCGGGAAGCGGCCGCGCGGCTCGGCACATGGCGGTTAACCGACGCCACGCTGTACGTGACACTCGAACCTTGCCTCATGTGTATCGGGGCGATCATCCTCTCGCGCACCCCAAGGATGGTATATGGCGCCCGCGATCCCAAGGCAGGCGCCTGCGGATCCGTCTTCGACATTGCGTCCGACCCGCGATTGAACCATCGCGTCGCGATACGAGGGGGCGTCGGGGAACAGGAGAGCCGGCTGTTGCTCCAGGAGTTTTTTCATAGATTGCGGCGGGACACCGATCTCGACCAGACCGGCGCGGGTCACTTCACCGAATAGTGAGAGAGGGCAACTTCCCAGTCATTTCCCTCTGCCGCCACGGCAGCGACCACATTGCCGGCGATGGGGATTGACCGCACGAGGTAGTGCGGCTCCGAAGCTGGTGCGCCATCTTCCGTGCAACATCCCACCGAGCCATCCTCATGGAATTTCATTTCAAGTCGAGCCATGCCGGACGAGATGCCGACGCCCTGCGTCTTGAGATAGGCTTCCTTAGAGGTCCAATAGCGAAAAAACCGCGCAGGCCGCGCTTCTTCAGGCTGTTGCAGCAGGTCTTCATATTCCCGCCTGGTGAAGAATCGTTCGGCCAGTTGAAGGCATTCGACATCCGGTCGCACCAACTCAACATCGACCCCCACCTCTCGGCCGACCGTCACCGCGCACAAGCAGTAGTCTCCGGAGTGAGACACATTGAAACGAAGGTCCGGTGAGCCGCCCGGCTCGCCGACCAAGGCAGGTTTCCCATGCGGGCCATATCGGAACACGATGCGGTCCGGTTCCCGCTTCAGATACCGGGCCAAGAGAAGGCGCAGGACCCCGCGCGTAGACACAAACCGCTGTCGATCTCCCTCGAAGACGAATCTTGCGGCTCGCCGGCTTTCTTCAGGAGACAAGAACCCGCGCAGGGAATCAAGTCCGGCCCGGACATCCGGCAGAAATAGGACCCATACCTGCACGAGCCGTGAGTGGGGAACTTCAAGACGGGAATTAACGTCATTCACAGCAGCCATAGGCCGGAACCCGGCCGAGAAAGTTAGAATCTGTCTCAAAATAGTGTACTTCAGAAAGGGAGCTGCCAGGACGCGACAGTGCCTCTGCTTGCAGACAGGTTCTAGTCATGGGCCCGCCATCCGCCACATCAAGCTTCGCTTGAGCCGCCGCGTTCGATCAATCGCGGCGGAGAGGCTTTTGGCCACCGACTTCGTGTGCAGACCTATCGTAGTAGCGAATCCGCCATTGCAGTAGAGGTGTTCATGAATAGTGCGGGATAGGCGGCTCCGCCGTGACAGTGCCGGCATCCCGGGATCGCGCTTGTTCGACCATCCGCCCCTCGTCGAGCTTGAGAACCCGATCCCCCAGATGAAAATAGCGATCATCGTGGGTCACGACGATCACGCCTTTACCCCGCCGGCGCAAGGCCGGCAGCAGGTCTCCATAAAAGATTTCTTTGTACTGCGGATCTTGATCCGCCGCCCACTCATCGAACACGTAAAACGGTCGGTCCTCCAGCAGCGCCGCCACCAGGGCCAACCGCTTCTTTTGACCCTGCGACAAGTCGATGGTCGAAAACGCTCCTGCTTCGATGCGGACTTTGTGATCCATACACAACCGCTTGAGGCACTCTTCAGCCGATCGGTTCAACACGGCCTCATCCAGGCCAAGGAGCTTTTGAAAGAGAAAAAAATCTGAAAACACCACCGAAAAGTGTTGGCGGAACCAATCCTGCGACGCCTCCCCAATGACCTCTCCGTTCAGGCGGATTTCTCCGGAATGCGGTGGATAGAGTCCAACCAACATCTTGACGAACGTGGATTTCCCGCTTCCGTTTCCGCCGATGACGAAGACCAATTCTCCGGATTTCAAGGAGGCATCGATCGGGCCCAGCACAAACTGTCGGTCTTGGGTCGCCCCGCCTTCATATCGAAACATGGCGCCGGCAAGATCCACCCGTACCGGCTCTGCGGCCATCGGACGGGCCGACTCCTGAGGTCCTTCACCGTGCGCCGTATCTAATTCCAATCCAAGCTCATCGAGTTTTTCAAGCGCGACCTGCCCGCGGCTCAGGGTCGGAACCATACCGATCACGGCCCACATGGGACTCACCATGTACAGCATCGCAAAGACATAGCCGCGCAGCGATTCGTTCGACAATGTCAGAATCTCGGGAAACAACAGCAGAATGATCCCGATCAAACCATAGAACAAGGTTTGCGTCCAGGCTTCCGCCGCCAGATATTGGTGTGTCGCATGAAGGTTGTGATCGCGCAACGTCCGGGCGCCCTGTTCGATCTCCATGGACAAAAACTCTTCCCGCCGGGACCGATGCAGCATCAATTCCTTCATTCCTTCGGCCAACCCGCGGAAATGACGAAATAAGACCGTTCGTGCTTCTCGCACCGCCTGATTGGACGCCAGAAAGCGGCGGTACAATCGCCGGTATCCGATCAAGCCGATCACGGTGAGCACCACGATGCCCATAAAGGCCATCCAGGACAACCATGCCAGGTAAAGGGAGCAGCCCACAAGGGTCGCGACATTGACCGCCAGACCTGGGAGTGACTGGAGCGACCAGGCCAAGGCGCTCGTATCGTCGGTCAACGTCGTCAGGACCTGTGGAATGCCATGGCGCTCCAAGACCCGCAGCGGCGTCTGGAGCATCTTGCGACAGAGGCGAATGCCGATGTCCACTATCACTTCTTGAGCAAACTTCACCAGGAGGATCTGCGACAACCAATTGGTAAAGATCTTCACCGCCACCAGGACCAGGAACGCACCTGCCAAAACGGCCGGCACCGCCGCAGGCTCATTGAGCATCCGGTTAATGACGGCCAGCAAGCCGACGCTCGAGAGGCCGGCGAGAAAACCTGTCAGCGCCATCAAGACCACCATTGGTCTGGCGCCTTCGAGGAGAAACCTGACGAATCGCGATGACTTCATGGTCGGTACGGCGGAAGAGGGAGCAATTAGGCTGCTTCTGAGGGCTGATCGCCGGGAGAGCCGGACGTGTCCACTTCGGGACATGCCTCGGTATTCCAAAAGGCGTTGAGATGCCCCGCCAACTCATTGACGTGGGGCGGCACGAACAGTCGTCCGGAGTCCTCGGCCGCCACCGTCACGGTCCGGCTTCCCGGTGCTGCGTCGGCGCTGAACACCAAACGCGTGTCCCGTGCCGGATCGGCCAAAGGCCGTCGGGACGCGACGACATTGAGTACGCGCCCGCGATAGGGCTGGAATACATACCGTGCCGCAGCGTGGAAGGTCGCATACGTGACGGCATCGCGATACAGTAGGTGATGAGACTCGGAACGTTCATCGAAGTCATGCGCCATGTGCCACAAGGCGCGGAACTTGTCCAGCCCGTATCTGGGCCACTCCCGAATTGGGCGGCTTTTTAGGAGGCGCAGATAGACGGCGACCTTCCGCACCACGACTGTCATCGGCAACAGCGCCAGCGGCGGCCGGCGCCAGTGCGCGCGATAGGAATCGGGATGCCAGGACTCCATGATCGCCAAGAGCACTTCGTCGCCGGCGGCCGTCAGTTGTCTTGCCATCTCGTACGCGACGAGACCGCCGGTACACGTACCGCCGATCCGATAAGGGCCGCGCGCCTGTACGGTGCGGATCTCCGCGATGTAGTGCCGGGCCATATCTTCTATTCGAGTAAAGGGTCTTGCTTTGCCGTCGAGGCCCTGTGCCTGAAGACCGTAGAACGGCTGGTCTTCCCCAAGGAGCCTCGACAGACGAGCGAACACCAGGACGTTGCCCCCGACTCCCGGGACGATGAAGATGGGATGGCGCGCCCCATGCGCCTGAATCGCGACCAGCGATCGCCACGGAAGGCTGCAGCCTTCGTCGCGCAGCACCGCGGCCAACCGCTCGATGGTAGGAGCCTGAAACAACAAGGCCAACGGCAGCCGTTTTCGGAAGACTCGCTCGATGGCGCTGAACATTCTCAGGGCGAGCAACGAATGACCGCCCAAATCGAAGAAGTTATCGCGTATTCCGACCGCACTCGTTCCTAACACCTGCTCCCAGAGCGCCGCCAGTTGCAGTTCCACGGCATCCCGTGGGGCCGCCGTCTCTGCAGACCCAATACTCTTGATCTCCGAAGGGGCCGGAAGCCTTCGCCGGTCTATTTTTCCGTTGTCGGTCAAGGGAAAGGTGTCCAGCGGGACAATGGCGGATGGGATTAAATAGTCGGGCAGCCGGTCACGCAGCCATCTTCGGAGCGCAATGGCATCGAATGAGTTTCTGTCCTTGACCGTGACATACGCCACTAATTGCCGTTCTCCTTCATCGTCCCGAACGACGACGATCGCCTGGCTCACGGCGGGGGATTGTCCCAAAACAATCTCGACTTCGCCCGGTTCAATGCGGAATCCGCGAATCTTGACCTGGAAATCAATGCGCCCAATGAACTCGAGACGGCCGTCGGGGAGCCATTTCACTTGGTCGCCGGTGCGGTACAGCCGCGTGCCTTCCTGAAAAGGATTGGCGACAAAGCGATCGTCGGTCAACTGCGGATTGTTCCGATACCCTCTGGCCACACCGGCGCCTCCGATATAGAGCTCGCCAGGGATACCGATCGGCACCGGTTCCAGATTGGCATCCAACACATAGAGTTGCGTGTTGGCGATCGGACGACCGAGTGGAATGGTGCGAACCGGCTGTGATTCGACCCGCTCGACTGCAGACCAGATCGTCGTCTCGGTCGGTCCATAGACGTTCCATACGGCGGCGGCGCGGCTCGTGAGGGTCCGCGCCAGATCAACCGGGAGCGTCTCCCCGCCGCATAACGCCGTGATTTGGCGCGTCCCGCGCCACCCCGCCAGCGCGACCATTCGCCACGTTGCAGGCGTGGCCTGCATCATCGTGATCGTTCCATCGTCGAGCTGTGCCTTGAGCCACGATCCATCCACCGCCTGCCGGCGACTTGCCAAGAGGATGCCGGCTCCGGCAATCAACGGCAAATAGAGCTCCAGGCCCGCAATATCGAACGACAGAGGCGTGACGGATAACAGCACATCCTGCTCCGAGATTCCGGGTTGGCGCCGCATCGATTGCAGGCAGTTCGTGAGTCCCCGATGTTCGATCTCTACCCCCTTCGGGAGCCCGGTGGAGCCGGAGGTAAATAATACATAGACCAGATTGTCCGGACCGGCACACTGTCTGGGATTGTCACTGCGGAACTTGCTGATCGTCTCCCATTCTTGATCAAAGATCACGACCGGACTCTGTTGGGTGGGAAGCGCGGAAGCCAACGTGCTTGTCGTGACGAGACAATGTACTTGGCCCGCTTCCAGCATCGCTTCTATTCTCCTGCGCGGCAAACCCGGCACCAGCGGCAGATAGGCGCCGCCGGCCTTCATGATCCCCAGCAGGCAGACGAGCACATCTGTAGACTGATCCATGTGGACCGCGACGACGGCATCCGGCCCTACCCCCAACGTCGTCAGATAATGAGCGAACTGGTTGGCCCGTGTGTTCAAATCCACATAGGACAGACTTCCCTGCTCATCGGTCACGGCAGGCTTCTCCGGCACTCGCTCGACCTGGATCTCAAACAGCTCCGACACGGTGGCCGGCCCACCGAACTTCGCTGCGGTGGCGTTCCAATCACCGGTGATCCGGAGCCGTTCACGGTCCTGCAAGAGGGGCAGCCGCCCGAGCGGCTGTGCCGGCTTTGCGATCATCGCCTCAAGGAACGTCAGATAATGTTGAAGCCAGCGTTCGATCGTCTGCCTGTCGAACAGATCCGTATTGAATTCCAAATAGGCCTTGCGCGACGCCAGCGGGTCGACCGACAACGTCAGGTCAAATTGCGCCGCGCCGCGACTGATCTCATACGGCAGCCAGGACACATGCTTGAAATCCGTTCGCGCGAAGGGGGTGTTCGCGAAATTGAAGAGTACCTGGACCAGAGGTAACCCTGCGTGCCCGCGCTCCGGTTGGAGCGCCTCGACGAGCTTTTCGAACGGCAAATCCTGATGGGCATAGGCGTCCAAACTGACGGTGCGCACTCGTGCCAACAGCTGTTCAAAGCTCACATCGCCCGACATGTCGCACCGAAGGGCGAGGGTGTTGACGAACGTCCCGATCATCTCTTCCGTGGGCAGCCAGTTCCGATTGGCAATGGGCGTTCCAATGGCGATATCCCGCTGGCCGGTCAGCCGATGCAATAAACCAAAGAATCCGGCCAGAAACACCATATACAGCGTCGCGCCTTCCGCCACCGCCACCTGCTTCATCCGCTGGATGAAAGACCAGGGTAGATCCAGCGACACATGGTCCCCTGCAAAGGACGGCGTGGCCGGCCGCGGACGATCGGTTGGAAGGATCAGCGGGGTTAGGTTCAGCAGCCGCTCTTTCCAGAATGTCAGTTGCTCATCGAGCACGGGACCGCTCAGCCATCCGCGTTGCCATTGGGCAAAATCGGCATACTGCAATTCCGGAATCGGCTCCAGCGCTCGCACCGTCCCGTCGCAGTGCGCGTTGTACTGAGTGACAAGTTCCCGGGCGATGATTCCATAGGACCACTGATCGCTGATAACATGGTGTGTTGTGAGAACCACGACGTGACGTTCCTCATCCAGTTGCAGCAGGAGCACCCGCAGCAACGGTCCCTTCTCCAAGTCGAATGGACGCCTTGCTTCGGCCGTCGCCAGGTCGGATGCGGTCTGCTCCCGTACTTCACGCGGCACGGAGCACAAGTTCTTTTCCGTCCATATCGGGTCCAGCGTGGAATGGACGATCTGGACCGGACGACCCCCGACTTCGGTGAACGTGGTCCGCAGCGATTCATGCCGGCGGACTAGTTCGGCGACACTGCAGCGCAGCGCCTCTTTATTGAGAGGGCCGTGTAACCGCACGCTGGCCGGAATATTATAGGCTGAGCTACCCGGCGACATCCGATGGAGAAACCACATCCGTTCTTGGGCGAAGGATAAGGCGAGCGGCCCGGTTCTCGATATACGCACCATGGGGGGCACAGCCGCCCGGTCGACCTGCTCCACCGTCCGGCCGATGAGGGAAGAGAAGTGCGCAATGGTCGCCTCCTCGAAGATCGACCGGAGCGGCACATCTCGTTTCAACAAAGACCGAATCCGGGACACCACTTGTGTGGCCAACAAAGAATTTCCGCCCAGCTCAAAGAAATTATCGTGGATGCCGACATCGCGCACGTGGAGAATCTCACCCCAGATCTGCGACAACAGTTCCTCGGTAGTGTTCCGCGGAGGGACGTAGGCAGACGTCAAATCGAAGCGACTGGCCCGACTATCACGGGCTACCCGTAGCGCACGGCGATCCAATTTTCCGTGCGGCGTCCGTGGAAGAGCGGGAAGTTCGACGAATGCCGACGGCGTCATGTAATGGGGTAGGATGTCCCGCAGATCCTGAATGAGCCGGCCGGCGCTCAGGCTGCTTCCGGCACGTGGGACAATGAACGCCACGAGTCGCTTATCCCCCGGCAAGTCCTCACGCATCTCAACGGCTGCTTGGATGATGTCGGGATGCGAGCCGAGCGCGGACTCAATCTCTTCCAGTTCAATCCGGTACCCGCGAATTTTCACCTGCCGATCCATGCGTCCGCGATACTCGAGCGATCCATCGGGACGCCATCTCGCATAGTCCCCGGTACGATACAGGCGGGTCGCCACGCCTCGCTGGAGCACGACGCTCGGAAACCGCGCCGCGGTCAGATCAGGTGTTCCGGCATAGCCGCGGGCAAGCCCGATCCCGCCGATACAGAGTTCTCCGATCACACCGATCGGAACCGGCTGTAGGCCGGCATCCAACACATAGACCCCGGTGCCCGGTATGGGCCGGCCGATGGAGACCTCCCGGGACGCGTCATCCATTTCTGTCGGAGTGATATCGCCGATCGTGGCCGCAATCGTCGTCTCGGTCGGACCATAGGTATTCACCAGACGGACCCGCGGCTCCACCAGCCGCGACCATTGTGCCAGCGCATGGGGAAGCGCACGCTCGCCCCCGATGATCACCACCCGGATTGCCGGCGGCAATGCCAATCGGTCCACCTCCATGCGCGCCACGAGCTCATGCCAGAGCGCAGTCGGCAGATCCAGCACACTAATGTCCCACCGGCGGCAACAGTCCAGAAACTGCGCCATCGAATCCACCATCGAGGCAGTCCGCAGGACGAGCGTGGCACCGGCCGCCAGACAGGGAAATATTTCTTCGGCCGCCGCATCGAAGCCGATCGATGCCAATTGCAGCACACGGTCGCCGGGCCCCAACTTTATGTGGTCTGAAATGGCGCGAACGTAATTGGTCAGCGAACGATCCTCGACCATCACGCCCTTCGGCCGGCCGCCGGTGCCTGAGGTAAACAGTACGTAGGCGAGGTGGTGTCCCTCACGTTCATGAACAGGCGGCCCGTCGGGCAGCCGAGCAATCGTCGCCCATTCGGAGTCCAAGCAGACTGTATGGGGATGAGCGGACGGCAGGCGCGGCAGTAAGGTCGTATGGGTCAGCAGCGCCCGGATCTCCGTGTCGGCCAACATCTGTTCCAAGCGTTTGGCCGGATAGTCCGGATCGAGCGGCAGATATGCCCCGCCCGCTTTCAGGACCGCCAGCACTCCAATGATCTGATCGATGGACCGTTCGAGGCAGATGCCTACGACGACGTCGGGACCGACGCCTCGTTTCCGCAAGTAGTGAGCGAGACGGTTTACACGTTGATCCAACTCCCGGTAGGAGATCCGTTGCTCTTCATGGACGATGGCGACGGCCTCGGGCGCCTGTTCCACGCGTGCTGCCAACTGCTGCATGAGGTTCCCGCCGGTTGTGGATGGTCCGGCCGAACCGCTGAACCCATCCAGAATCTGTTGCCGTTCTCCATCCGCCATCAGTGGAAGGGAGTCGATCGGATGGCTCAATGCTTCCAACATCCCTTCCACGACCCGGCGGTAGTGCCCCGTCAGGCGCGCGATCGTGTCCTTGCTGAACAGGTCGGCATCATATTGGAAGCACCCGCTCACGCCCCCGCCCCATTCCGATAGGTCAAGACTTAAGGGAAACGGGCCTCCTTGCTGGGGAATCACATAGCAATCCGTGCCGAACCCGTCCGGTGAGATAGAGAACGCTCCGTCCCGCGCCATCACGGCGTCCGCGTTGGACAACAATGGAAACTGTTGGAGGGCGAATAGCGCAGGCACGCCGGATGAGTATCCTGCCGGCCTCTTTGCCGACCGCTCCTGGATCGCCAAGGCAAAGGGATAGTCCTGATGCTCCAAGGCTTCGAGAACGGTCTGTTGTGTCCGGTCGAGGAGCGAGTGAACCGCCATTCCAGCTTGAAGCTCCTGCCGTAGAAGGACAACGTTCACGCAGTCCCCGACGGTCTCCGCAAAGCGCGGCCGAGTCCTTCCCGAAACAGGAGAGCCGATCACAATATCGGTTTCTCCGGTGTAGCGATACAATAAGATTTGGAACGCGCTGAGAAGGAAACCGTAGAGGGAGAAGCCATGCGATCGCACCGTCTCGCTTAGTCGGCTCGCAGCGGACTCCTCAAAGCGGAAGGACTCCCAGGCATAGCGGCAGACGGCGCGAGGCACAGGCGGTCGATCGTAGAGCAATTCGTACGCCGGCCATTCCCCCGCCAACCGGCGCTGCCAGTAGGCGGCCAGCTCTTTGCCCGGTGCTCCGGCCAGCATGTCGCGTTGCCAGGCGACAAAGGCCTGATACGGAGCCGACGTCGAAATTGAGTTGTCTCGAACACCCGACCGCATCGCCCGGTAGAGATCGCGCAACTCCTGTATCAAGAGCGCCATCGACGTGCCGTCCATCACGATATGATGGGCCCCCAAGAGGAGAATATTGTGATCGCGCCCGCGAAACAGACAGGCGCGCCAGAGAGGCCCATGTCGCAGGTCAAATGGCTGCTCAGCGAGAGTTGTGGCTTTGGCTCGAATGTCGGTCCACTTCCAGTCGGTTGCCTCAATGAGGTCCCATGTGGGCGGAAGAGCCTCATGCACCTGAGGCGCAGCGCCGTCGTCATGGGGTTCATAGGTCGTGCGGAGAATCGGATGGCGACGGCCCAACTCAACCAGCGCCGCATGGACTACATTCGGGACAACATCCAGCGCAAGCGGCACCAGGCCGCCGACATTTCCGGCCGCGCTCTGCGGTTCCAACTCATGATGCACCCACAGGGCACGCTGATTGTAGGAAAGCTCAGGCGGGCTCCATTCGTTCGAGTCGGCATGATCGAAATCCTCAGCGCGAGGCTCTGCCAACCGGGAAAGGATCTCTGCGGCAAGCTCCGGGATCCTGTATCCTCCCAACACCGACGACAACGGCAGCGCGACGCCGAACGACGTTTCAATGCCATGCAGGAGCTGATACGCTTTCAGCGAATCCATTCCGAGCCGATTGATCGGCTCGTCTGCGACCTGCCGTCTATCGCGGCCCAGCAGATCCGCAACTCTCTTGGTGAGAGAGGACACCAGAGTCGGAAAACGTTCCGTCTCGGGTGACGCCAGGAGGATGTCCGCCGACAGCGGCTGCTGGTCCACCACGATACGTGTAGGCCTGTGGAGGCTAAGATAGGGAAGCGAGCCGGCCAGAAACGCCTGCCGGCATGCGCCACGCTGGACCTTTCCGCTCGATGTCTTGGGGATGGTGCCGGGCTTTACCAGTGCGATCGCCGCCAGATCGACATCATGCTGGTCGGCGACCGTTCGGCGTATAAGATCCGCCAGGGTCTCCCTATTTATTCCGGTATCCCGGCGGCCGACTTCCTGAACGAAGACAAGAGCCTCTTCATTGTCTTCCTCGATGGAGAATGCGACTCCGCACTCGGCGTGTAGCGACGGGTGACAGAGTTGCACGGACCGTTCAATGTCTTGCGGGTAATGGTTTTTCCCACGGATGATGATCAGGTCCTTCAGCCGCCCCGTCACATACAGCTCGCCATCACGCACAAACCCGAGATCGCCGGTTCTGAGAAAAGGGCCCTGTCCCGACTCTTTTATGGCGGCGCGGAATGTGGCCTCGGTTTCTTCCGGTCTATTCCAGTACCCCTGAGTCACGCTTTGCCCGGCGAGCCAAATCTCGCCGACCTGATCTGGGTCGCATTGCCGTCCCGTCTGGGGATCGACAATAGCCACCACCGTATCACCGACGGGACGACCGCAGCTCACCACGTCTCGGCGGGCGCTTCCCTCGCAGGTCCCCGTGGAGACTCTTCCCTGTTCAAGCACCCGAGCATCGACGGACAGGATGCGAGGCGGCTCGCCCGCCCGTTTCAACGAAATCAGCAAGGTGTATTCGGCCATGCCGTAAGCCGGATAAAAGGCCTGCGCTCTAAATCCCGCGGGAGCAAAGGCAGCGACGAATCGATCGATGGTGTCTTGAAAGATCGGCTCGGCCCCGCAACTTGCGACTTGCCATCCGGAGAGATCCAACAGCGACCGTTCTTCCGGCGTCGTCATCGTCACACAATGCCGATAGGCGAAATTCGGACCTCCGCTATGTGTGACGCGATGGCGCTGGATTGCCTGGAGCCAGCGAAGCGGACGCTTGAGAAAAGTCACCGCGGACATCAACAAGGCTGGCCGCCCGATCGAGACCGGATGGAGAATGCCCTTCACGAGCCCATAGTCGTGGTAATGCGGCATCCAAGAAAGTGTGACGGACCCTTCGTGATAGCCGCCGGCCGCAGTGATATACCGGCACTGATGTGACAGGTTTCCATGGCTCACCATGGCTCCCTTGGGCCGGGCCGTCGAACCGGACGTGTACTGCAGGTACGCGAGATCCGACGGCTCCGTAGCGGACGGCTCCCACAGATCAGCTGACTCTTGGTCCAACTGATCGGTTGCAATCCATTGATCTGGATCCGCCATCAGACCGTCGTAGCGGGTCTCGCGACAGAGGAAGATCGTCTTCTGCAGCGTCAACAGGCCGGCTGCTTCTGCATCGTCTCCGATCGCCGCCAGGCGGCCGGCGCTCTGTTTCATGCGGAACACATCCGGCCCCGGAATTGCGATCGCCACCACGCCTGCGTAGAGACAGCCCCAAAAGGCCGTCACGAAGTCGAGGCCCGGCGGGTACATCAACAGCAGACGGTCTTTCGGTCGGAACGTCCGGGAGAGGAACACCGCAATGGCCCGCGCCCGCCGGTCCAATTCCGCATAGGTGAGACTGTTATCCGGCGTGATGCCGTCCTGTAAGAAGATATAGGCTGGCTGATCGGGCTCGCCTGCTGCGCGGGCTCGAAGCACATGGATCAGGCTGTCGTCTGAGAAG
>DATFFC010000093.1:0-31282 GCA_035250505.1 Nitrospiraceae bacterium
GCGCACTTGGCTTACCCATGCTTCGAGCAATAGTAGTCGTTAACGTTCGCGGTGCTGCGCAGGTAGGCTGTTTCCCAAGCTCATCGATGACTCCCCTGGCGTTACCTCGCACACGCCTAGGGACCTTCCTAGCAGACCAAAAATCTGCAAAAAGCCATGATTGCCGCATATCCCCGTAGCGAGGGTCCGTATGGGGCGCTACCTACTGAGGCTGCTCTTTGGCCGTCAACTGTGTTCAGCCTGTCATAAATACAATGCCGCCGCCAATCGGCTTTGCTTGTATTGCCAACTCAAAGTCAGGCTGATTACTAAGCGGGGGGAACAAGCGGCCCTGCCCACTCGGCGACGACTAACTCCTCGAAGCTCCACACTTGCGCCGTCGCTGTCCTGCAGGACTTCCACCATCCGTGGTAGCGGCTCGTGCCAGGCACTTACCTTTGGTGAAAGACTTCCTTATTCTCGCCATAGAAAGGCAGGCTTTTCTACATTGAGTATTCGTCATCCCGTATCTGTTTAGACACGGATACCTATCGGGTAGATACAGGTCTACCTTTCTCTGATATGGGTTCGTAGGTGAACGTTATCATTATTTCACGCTATTGGTCGCGATTGGATTCTGGCCTCGCAATTGCCTGCAACTCCGCGAGGACACCTATGTCCGAATAGCTCCAACTTCCGAACCAGTTCGTTCGGGGACAGCCCAATGAATGGTTCCATTTCGGACACCCGTCACCCCACTCCATACCCACGTCGCGTTGAAAGCAAGCTCCTTCTCCATCGAAGAACAGTAATTCTCACCTTGTTCGTGAGTGCCGTTATCCTGACAGTCACTCCACTCCAGGTACCCGCCCAGGTTGCCGATGAAATTCAATTGCTCAAGGAAGAGGAGATGGTGAGTATCGCCACCCGCAACGAGCAGCCGATTTCCGAAGCGCCGTCGAACGTCTACGTCATTACAGATGAGGATATTCGGCAATCTGGAGCAATCGATATACCGACCCTTTTGCGCCGGATTCCCGGCATGGAAGTCATGCAGACGACGGGAGCAGACTTTAACGTTAGTGTCCGCGGCGATAACCAGCTCAACGCGAATAAGTTGCTTGTGATGGTCGATGGGCGCTCCATTTATATAGATGTACAAGGTATTGTCTTCTGGAAATTACTTCCCGTCACACTGCCGGAGATCAAGCGGATCGAGGTCTTGAAGGGCCCCGCCTCCGCCATCTATGGGTTCAATGCGTTTGACGGCATCATCAATATCATTACCAAATCGCCGGAAGAGATGAGAGGGACGACAGTGCAGTTCGGAGGCGGCGAGTTTGGTACGATTACCAGCGCGGCCGTGTACGCCAACACTGTCGGTAAATTAGGGTACCGGCTCTCAATCGGACGGGACCAGAACCAGCAGTGGCGCAACAGCGATGCCCTCGCCTTTCGCGCCCACAAGTTCAACGTCCAGACGGACTACGCTCTATCCGAAGAATCAAGAATCCGCTTTTCTGGCGGCTTGGTGGACGCAAACCGATTCGATGGGCCAATTACGCAAGACACGGTCAGTTCGACCAAGCCCGCGCAAGGCTATGCGCATCTGGTCTATGAGCGACCGAATTTCTATGTGCGGGGCTTCTGGAATCGGTTTGACACCTCCGACGCTGTCAGCTTCAATCCACTTCTGGCCCCATTCCTGACGCTGTCTACTCGGGACGGGAGTCCAGTTGTGAACGCTGTGGCCGATACCTACAACCTCGAAGGTCAACATGCTATCGACCTCACCAGCGCGCTGCGTCTCACGTATGGGGCGAACTACCGACATAACACTCTCTCATCTAACGCCATCGCCGCGTTCAGCCGAGAGGATCGGATGGGTTTCTACGGTCACATGGAATGGCGGATGGCGAGGGCTTTCACACTGGTCGGCGGCCTCCGGTACGACCTCGACACATTCATCAAACCCACAACAAGTCCGCGTGTCGCGCTGCTGTACAATCTGGCCCCGGACCATACGATTCGGCTGTCAGGTTCCGTGGCCTATCGGCCTCCAACGTTATTCGAGAAAAACCAAGATGAGCGGGTTGTGACTAACACCCCGCTCCCTCCACTTACGACAACCATCGTGGGAGGCGCGAACCTGAGTCCCGAGCAGATTATCTCCTACGAAGCCGAGTATCAAGGCTGGTATCTCAAACATCGCCTCCGAACCCGGGCCGCCCTGTTCTATAACCACATCTCTGATCTCATCAGCACACGCGATCTCTCTCCCACGATAGCCACCCCCGTCAACGACCCAGGCTCCGCAGACATCTATGGAGGGGAAATCGGTGCGGAATTTCTAGCCACTAAATGGCTGACTGGTTTCGCGAATTATTCGTACCAGGACATTCATCAGACCTTCACCGGTCGCGTCCAACGGGCCGGCCCACACAACAAGCTCAACGTCGGTCTGCGCGGCGAGTGGGAGAATGGGCTCAGCGCCGAGGCCATCTACCATTACTACGGCTCGGTCGCGTATCCAGCTGGGCAGTCCTTTATGAATCTCGCGCAAAATGGCCTAATCACACCCCTCGATCCCAGAGTTGGCAGCTACAACTTGCTGAACATGCGCGCTGGCTATCGCTTCTGGCAGCAGAAGGCGGCAGCGGGCTATATGCGTGATGCGGAAGTCGCCGTTTCAGTCTTTAATGCACTGAACGATGAACATAAGGAGCATCCCTTGGGCGATTTGATAAGCAGGCGCGTTATGGGATGGCTAACATTGAGATTCTAAGTGCGCAATGATACGGCTCATACGGCTACCCGTAGATAGCAGCCATTGGCATACATCATGGTAAAGCCTCGCAGAGTCCTTATTTCACTGACCACATCCGACCCGGACTTGAGCGAATCTTTAACGCTGACAATCGATAAGGGAATTGATAACAAATTCGACTTGTCCTTCTGTGATCACTCTGGCGTCGGTCATTGACCTTCCCCCGATTTTACAGACACGCGCGCGACTCTTCGGAAAACAAAAAACGTGTGTGTGCGACCGGTTGTCCTCGTCGGGGTGGCCTTGGCTGGAAGGGCGCACGGTGCGAGGAATAACGAGCACCACGCTTGTGCGCGCCAGCGAGTGGTGAGCTGGCAGGACCCGTGCGAAGGTTCGGCTGTGGCGCCACCTCTCGGTCAGAGAACCGTGGCCGACGGCAGCGCCGTTCGTGTTACTCACAAATCGGTGATTGGTGGCTGAGCGCCTTGCGGCCGAAACGTGCTGGTGTGTCGAGCGAAAGACCGGGCGAGGTCCGGCTTGAATTGAATTGTTAGGTGCCGTCCTTGACTCTACAGGCCCGCTATTGTACAAGTATATGTACAATAGGAGGCACCGTGAACGCAATCACGTACAGCACTGCCCGAGCCAAATTGGCCGACACCATGGACCGCGTTTGCGAGGACCATGAGCCTATCATAATCACCCGCAGCGGCCAGCAGGCCGTTGTAATGATGTCGCTCGACGATTTTAAGGCGCTCGAGGAGACCTCTTACCTGTTGCGTAGCCCTAAGAACGCACAGCGGCTGCTGGAAAGCATTGCCGCACTTGAATCCGGCAAGGGCAAGGTGCGGAGCTTGGCCAAGTGAAACTCGTCTGCTCCGAGCAAGCGTGGGAAGACTATTTGGACTGGCAGAAGATCGACAAAAAGCTGGTGCAGCGCATCAATGACCTTATCAAAGAGATCTCCAGGACGCCGCACACAGGCACAGGGAAGCCTGAGCCGCTCAAGCACGCCCTGTCAGGTTATTGGTCGCGGCGTATCAATGAAGAGCATCGCATCGTCTACAAGGTAGTCGATGATTCAGTGCTTATCGCACAGCTGCGATATCACTACTGACGGTACGTAACGCCTTGGCGTTGAGCCGTCGCCAAAACAATAGGCGGTTGTGGTAATCGGCGGCGCGAACTGATGGAGAGTGGTTTTACGGGGGACTTCCAATCCTCCGGCTATTCGGCCGCTTCGAGGAATCGCTCGCGTTCTCTTGTGAACAGCGTTCGCAGCCGGCCTGTCAGCGGCCCCGGTACACCGTTTCCGACCGGCGCGCCGGCGATTCTGGTGACCGGCATGATCTCCATGCTCGTATTGGTCAGAAAACACTCGCTTGCGTTGGACAGATCGGCCGGCGTGTAACGACCCTCCTGCGTATGAATCTGGGCTTCCGCGGCCAGTTGAAGCACGACGTTCCGCGTGATCCCGTCCAGAATGCCGCATTCCAACGCCGGAGTAGAGAGCCGTCCGCCCAGGACAAAAAAGATATTGCTCACGGTGCACTCTGTCAGCTCATCGCGCCAGTTCAACAGGAGGCTGTCGAATGTTCCGGCTGCGAGCGCTTCCCGCTTGGCCAGAATGTTGTTCAGAAAATTGGTGGCTTTGATGTGCGGGGACAGCGCTTCCGGTAAGTTACGTTTCGTGCGGGCGACGGTGAGCGAGACCCCCGTTTGATAGAGATGGTCCGCCGGCGGAGCCAATGGTTTGGCCATGATGACGACGGTCGCCCGCTTGCAGAGCGCGGGATCCAATCCAATTTCGCCTTCGCCTCGCGAAATGGTGACGCGCAGATAGGCATCGGCCCGCTCATGCCCGATGTCGTTACGGACCATCGCTTCGCGGAGCAGCGCCGGCCAGTCTTTGCGGGGAATGGGAATCTCCAGCCCGATTCCTTCGGCGGAGCGATAGAGGCGAGTGAGATGTTGATCCCGCATGAAGATGCGCGACCCGTACGATCGAATCGTTTCATACACGCCGTCCCCGTACAGAAAGCCATGGTCGAAGACGGACACCAATGCCTCCTCCTTGCGCACGAACCGGTCATGCAGAAACACCCACATCAGCCGCGTCTCCCCAGTGCTGCGAAGAACGCCCGGGCCTTGTGCAGCGTCTCTTCATACTCGCTGTCCGGGTCGGAATCGGCCACGATCCCGGCGCCGACTTGCACGTAGCCTCGATCCTTGGCGAGCACCAACGTTCGGATCAGAATGTTGAAATCCAGGTCGCCGTTCCAGCCGATATAGCCGAGCGCGCCGGTATAAGGACCCCGGCGCACCGGTTCCAATTCCTCGATGATCTCCATGCAACGGATTTTCGGCACGCCGGTAATCGTACCCCCGGGGAAAACCGCCTTGATCAGATCGCGGCCGCCGACGTCGCGTCGGAGAGTGCCGGTGACGTTCGAAACCAAGTGGCTGACATGAGAATATTGTTCAATGGTCATGAAGTCGTCGACCTGCACGGAGCCATACTCGCAGACCCGACCCAAGTCGTTTCGTTCCAGGTCCACGAGCATCAGATGTTCCGCCCGCTCTTTTGGACTGCCCAACAGTTCGGCCAGCAGCCGTCGATCTTCTTCGGCCGTTTGTCCACGCGGTCTGGTTCCCGCGATCGGCCGGGTCTCGGCTCGCCGCCCGCTGAGACGAACCAGCCGCTCTGGGGACGAACAGACTAGAGCGACATGGTCGAACCAGAGGCAGGCAGAAAAAGGGGAGGGATTGATCGCTCGAAGGCGACCGTACTGCGTCAATGGGAACGGATCCCCCAAGAGCGACACGGCATGTCGGGGCTTCTTGATCGTGAAGCGATGAGACAGGTTCGCCTGGTAGATGTCTCCTGCGGCAATGTAGTCCTGGCAACGCCGCACCCTATCGGTATAGGCATCCCGCGTTTGATCCGGGAGAAATTCTAGCGCGCCATCCGACGCCGGTCGGAAGGCGCCGATGGTCCTCGTCAGTCGCGCCTCCAGTTCGGCGAGGCGGTCGCAGCCCTCGCGATAGAGTTTCTCTCGTGGCTCGGACCGAAACCGTGAGAGAGGCGGGCAGAACATGAGATAGAGCCGGTGGTCCAAATGGTCCACCGCTGCCACGAGATCCATAAAGGCAAACTGCAGGATGGGAAGTCCAATCTCGTCCCCTGTGAGGGAAGGGACTGATTCGAGCGTCCGGACCCAGTCATAGCTGAGGTAGCCGACTGCACCGCCGTAGAAAGGCGGCAGTCCCGGAGGGGCGGTAATGTGAGAGTCCTCGATTAGAGCAAACAACTTGTCGTAAGCCGGTTCGGGCAGATGTACCCTGCGGCCGTGTTCCAGCCAGTGCGTGCCTTGCTCCGTCCCGGTCAGGATTGCGTATGGGCCCTCTCCTAGAAACGAATAGCGGGCGGTTCGATTCGTTGCCCCTCCGCTCTCCAAGAGAAACGATGGGATGCCCGGTCGTGCGATGCGGCGATACAGTTCGAAGGCGCCATAGCCTGTTTCCAGCGACATCAAGGTCAGCGGCTGCGGCAATCCACGGAAATATTCGTCTTTGGATGGGAATAACATCGGCGTAGCGATGAAAGACTATACCGTATTCGTGTGAGCGGACACACCGTCCTTGACAAGGCCCCGAGAATTCTGCTTGAATTGCGCGCCCGCCTTGGGTGACCCCAGGTTCTGCCAGGGACGCCCACCGTACGTGGGTGTGCCATGCCCCCCTCCACCGATCCATTCTATGCGGGGCTCGGACAGGCCGTCCGCATCGGGACCGAACTGCTTGCTGCGTTGATCGTAGGGGGAGGACTGGGATGGGTTATCGATACCTATCTCCTTGAATCGAATCCATGGGGATTAGTGTCCGGGGTGTTCCTAGGCGGGGCGGCCGGGATTCGGAACGCCTATCGCGCGGCGCAACAGTGGCCCGGTTCCTCCGGTGCTCCGAAGAGTAAAGGTTAGACGTGGAAGAAAGTCCACTTCATCCATTCGAATTGCATAACTTCGTGCCGATTTCATTGGGCGGCTTGGATATTTCCATCAATAAGGCCGTCATCATGATGTGGGTTGTGGTCGGGTTCGTCGCCCTGTTCATGATCACGGCCTCTTCCTCGAGGAAATTGATCCCCTCGAAACTGCAAAACCTGGCAGAGCTGTTCGTGGAGTTCATCCGGAGTATGATTCTCGACACGATGGGCCAGCAGGGGATGAAGTATTTTCCCCTGATTGCCACGCTCTTTCTGTTCATTTTATTTTGTAATCTTCTCGGCCTGATTCCAGGCACCTATACGGTGACCAGTCAGCTCATCGTGACAGGTGTCTTTGCGGTCGCCGTGTATGGGCTCAGCGTGGCGATCGGATTTGCGGTTCATGGAGCCAAGTTCCTGGGCATTCTGGTTCCTCCCGGCACACCGGGGTGGTTGCTGCCCCTGATGATTCCCATTGAACTGGTCAGCCAACTTGCGAGGCCCATCTCCTTGGCGGTACGGCTGTTCGCCAATATGACGGCCGGGCACACCATTCTCGGCGTCTTGTTCGGTCTGGCCATCAGCGGAGGATTATTGCTCGGATGGCTGCCGTTTGCCTTCACGATCGCCATGAATGCATTGGAAATCGGCATCGCCTTCATTCAAGCCTATATCTTTACCGTGTTGAGCTGCGTCTATTTGGGAGACGCGATCACGCTTCATGGTCACAGCGAGCACGCACACTAACTCAACGAAGATCCTCACCAAGGGAGAAAAGCCAAAAAACGAAGGTGAGCCATGCCGCAATTTGAATCTCATTTCTACTCCTCGCTGATTTTCTGGGAGGTCGTCTCCTTCGCGATTTTGTTGTTCGTGCTCTACAAATATGCCTTCCCGGGCATCCTGGGCGTTCTGGAGGAGCGGGAAAAGAAGATCAAAGACAGCCTGGACCAGGCCGAACGCCATCGATCCGAGGCGGAGCGCAAACTAAGAGAGTATGAGGCCAAGCTCAATACGGTCTCCAAAGAGGCCGAGTCGATTCTCGGACAGGCGAAGGAACGGGCTCAACGACTCTTGGATGAGAATGAGCAGCGGATGCAAACGGAAGCCGAGCGGATCAAAGGCGATGTGACTCGGGAAATCGAGCACGAACGGCGGAAAGCCGTGCAGGAGATTCGCAATCAAACGACCGAGCTGGCGCTCTTGGTGGCGGAAAAAGTGGTCGGCCGCGCACTGACCGATGCGGATAACCGGCGGCTTGCCGATGACGCCCTCGACGCCCTGGCGAAAACCCACAGAAACTAGACGGCGATTCCTCCCGGCCGATAGCCGTCCAAATCCACGGTCACGAATCGATAGCCCAACTCTTTCAGAGCCCGGCTCACCCGTTCTCGCCGTCCAGCGGTGAGAAGGACGGCAAGGTCTTCGGGGCCCACTTCGATACGGGCAATGTCCCCGTGGTCGCGTACCCGCACATGACGGAATCCTTCCTCCGCCAGAAAGCTCTCTGCGCGGTCGACCCGCCGCAATGACTCTCTGGTGATCGGTGTCCCGCGTGGGATGCGCGAGGAGAGACAGGCTGCCGCCGGTTTGTCCCAGTTGGAGAGCTTCAACTCTTTCGCCAGTTCCCGGATGTCGGCTTTCGCCAGGCCCGCCTCGAGAAGCGGACTGCGGACTCCCCATTCCCGTGCGGCTCGAATGCCGGGCCGGTCGTCCCCCATATCCTCGAGATGTACGCCGTCAACGACAGCGCTTTGCGCGTATTCTTCCCTGATCCTTCCCAGGAGCTGATACAAGTCGGTCTTGCAATGGTAGCAACGGCTCGCGTCATTGCGGACGAAATCAGGGATCTGCAACTGGTCCGTCTCGATCACCCGGTGAGCCGCTCCGATCTCCGCGGCAACTTTGCGCGAGAGCTCCAATTCTCGTTCAGGAAACGTGGCCGACACAGCCGTCACTCCGATGGCCCGGTCCCCTAGTTCGTCATGGCAGACTTTCAGCACCAGCGAACTGTCGATGCCGCCGGAAAACGCCACGACCACCGATCCCATCTCTCGGATGATTTGCTGCATGGCGTGGAGTTTGGTCTCAAGCGTCGGCTGCATGGCTCTACTGTTTCACCTTGGCTTTCGCGATGGCGCCGACCACCACGAGCGCATAATGTTGGGGGTCCAGATACTGCTTCGCCACCCGTAAGACGTCGTCTTTGGTGACCTTCTCGATCGCCTTGGGGTACTGCGTGAAGTAGTCCAATCCCAAATTGTAGAACTCCACCTGCGCGAGCACTTGAGCCAGCTTGGCGCTGGTGTCGAACCGCAAGGGGAAGCTGCCGATGATGAACGATTTCGCATCGTTGAGTTCCTGGTCCGAGACAGGCGCTTCGCGCATGCCTTTGAGTTCCTGCAAGACACCGGTGATGGCCTGGTTGGTGGCCTCCGTTCTCGTTTGGAGATTCACCATGAACGCACCGGGCATAAGTCTCGTATCGAAGTGACTCATGACGCCGTACGCCAGCCCCTGCTTATCTCGGATGCTGTCCATTAATCGAGACGAAAACCCTCCGGCCCCCAATATGTAGTTCATGACCGTGACGGGGTAATAGTCGGGACTGGTGCGGCTGATCCCCGTGTGACCCAAGATGATCGTGGACTGGGTGAGATCCTTTTCAATCAACTGGACCATTTTGCGGTCAATCGGGGCCGGTTTCTTGGGGGAAAAGGCCGCCGGGGTTCCTTTCTTCCACGATCCGAAGTGGCTCTGCACCAGAGCGGATGCTTGCTCCTGGGTCAGATCGCCGACGATGCTGAGGATCATCTGATTGGGAAGATATTCCCGCGCATGAAATTGTTGTACATCGGACACGCTGATCTTGCTCAGTGATTCCTCGCTGCCGTTGGCGGGCCAGCGGTATGGGTGGCCATGAAAGACGAGCTGATTGAATGCTTTCAAGGCGACATGGCCGGGATCATCTTCATCGCTCGCGATTTCCCCAACGATCTGCGCCCGCACCCGGTCGAATTCATGCTTGTGAAAGGCGGGATGCATGAGAATGTCCGCCAGCAGCGCCATCCCGAGATCGGCATCCTTCTTCAAGACCCGGGCGGAGGCCGTCGTAAAATCTTCGGAGGTCTTGGCCCCGAGCGATCCTCCCACGAAGTCGATCTGTTCGGCGATTTGCTTCGAGCTCCGCGTCGCCGTGCCCTCATCGAGCAGGCTCGCCACGAGATTGGCAAGGCCGGCCTTTTCGGGAGGGTCCTGAGCCGATCCGACTTTGATCAGCGCGTGCATTTCGATCGTGGGGAGATAATGCTGTTCCAGGAACAGGACCGTGATGCCGTTAGACGTGACGAAACGGACGGGATTAATGTCCGCGGCGAAAGCAGCCGGCGCCGCGGCGAGGAGTCCGACAAAGAGAAGGAGAGGGCGCAAAAGCGCTCGGAGGCGTGAGGGTGGTAATTGCCTAAACATGCGCTATTGATGCGGAGCGGCTTCCGGTGATTGTCCGCGCGGCGGTTGCGGGAGGAGCATGCCGACGGTCTTGCCGTCGTCGGCCAGATATTTGCTTGCGACTCGTTGCACGTCCTGGGCGGTCACGGCGCGTGTCCGCTCGATGAACTGGTTGACCTTTCGCCACCCGGCCCCGATGGTCTCCGCCTCTCCCAACAGCATCGCGTGTCGAAAATTCGAATCCTGCTCAAACACCCGCGCCGCCTCGATCTGATTCTTGGCCCGCTGCAGCTCCAACTCCGATGGAGGTTCCGTTTGAAGCCGGCGGATTTCTTTCAGCAGCGATTCCTCGACCACCTCGACTTTTTCGCTGGGCCGCACCAGCGCGTAAAAGTAAAAGAGGCCGGGGTCCGCCTGCATGAGGCTATACTCCGCGCCGACAGCCAGAGCCGATTTCTGGTCATAGACCAACGTCTGGTAGAGGCGGGAGCTTTTCCCATGTGACAGGATCGATTCCAGGATATTCAGCGCATACGAATCGTCGCTCGTGTAGTTCGGGACCCGATATCCCATCATCACGAACGGCACCTGCGCCTCTCGTTTCAACATGAACCGGCGTTCGCCGCGCTGTTCCGGTTCGACGGCCAACATCGGGTGAGGCGTCGGCCCTTTGGGAATCGGTTCGAAAAGTCTCGCGACAGTGGGAAGCAAGGTTTCAGCCTTGATATCCCCCACAATGACTAAGGTCGCGTTATTCGGTGAATAATAGGTATCGTAGTGCCGCTGCAGGTCTTCCAAGGTCATCGCATCCAGATCGGCGAACCATCCGATGACCGGCCAATGGTAGGGATGGCTGACATAGGCCTGCGCGAAGAGCGCTTCCACCAGTGCGCCCTGCGGGTCGTCTTCCGAGCGCAGGCGCCGTTCTTCCTTCACGACGTCACGCTCGGTCTTGAATTCGTCGGCGTCCAGAATGAGCCCCTGCATGCGGTCGGATTCCAGCTCCAACGCCAGCGTGACGCGATCCGCCGCGAGATTTTCGAAGTAGGCGGTGAAATCCTGGCTGGTGAAGGCGTTGTCCGTGCCGCCGTTTTTTCGGATCAGCCGGGAGAAGGATCCCTTGGGGAACCGGTTGGTGCCCTTGAACATCATGTGTTCCAACATATGGGACAGACCGGCCCTTCCCATGACTTCATTCCTGGACCCGACCTTGTACCACACCTGAACGGTGGCCACGGGCGCCTTGGGAACTTCCACCAAGAGCACCTTCATGTCGTTCGAGAGAACGAATTCTTTCGGTTCAACGGCGGCGAAGGCCGGGATCGCGACTGCGGTCATCGTCGTGAAGATGCAGGCAACGGTGAGGAAGGCAGTAGGGGCTGGGCGGAGCAAGCGTGCCATGAGGATCAGCTAGCCCACATTATTCATGACGGTTCGTGACGAAACCGACAAGACGCCAAGCGAGGTCCACGCCGCGCCGAATAAGGCGCGGCAAGTTTTGTGGACGCCACCGAGTCGGTGAGGTGGCCGTGTCTTGCGCGCGGAGCCGCGAGAGGCCGAGGCGTACTTGAAACAGTACGTCGAGCCACGAGAGGCGAGCCCGCCACACCAAGCTTCGCTTGAGCCGCCGCGTTCGATCAACTCGCGGCGGAGAGGTCCTTGGCCATCGACTTAGCACCCAGGCTTGTCGCAGCGGCGTATCGGCGGTTGCAGTAGAAACGCTCATGAATAATGTGGGTTTGGAAACCCACGTCATGCTAGCAACGGGCTTCAATCTGTGTCAAGGTAACAGGACCCGTCGCGGGGAGTTGACCGAGCTGACCGCAGGCTCCGAGCACGTCGCGTCCGCGGCTCTTCCTGATAAACGTGTCGAGCCCGGCCTGCCGGAGAATCTCTTGAAAGGAATGGACGGCGTCATCCGACGGGCGGCGGAACGAACTTCCAGGAAACGGATTGAACGGGATCAAATTCACCTTGCTGCGGAGCCCTCGTAATAACGACACCAAACGGCGGGCATCGTCCGGCGCATCGTTGATCTCTCCCAACAGGACATACTCGAATGTCAGGCGGCGATGCGATGCGAGCGGATAGGCTCGGCAAGCCGTAAGCAAGCTGCGGAGCGAATGGAGCCGAGCGGCGGCGGGCATGAGGCGACCTCGCAATGCTTCGGTGGTGGCGTTCAGCGAGACGGCGAGGTTTACGCCCAGCGGAGCGAGGGTGTTCAGGCGACTCGCCAGTCCGGCCGTGGACACGGTGATGCGGCGCGGGGAGAAGCCGAATCCCCAGGTGGTATTCGTAAGACGCTTGATGGCCTCGACCAAGGGATCCAGATTCGCCAATGGTTCCCCCATTCCCATGAAGACCAGATTCGTGACGGGGGTCTTCTCCGAACAGTGGTCCTGCGCGATGAGAACTTGAACGAGAATTTCGGCGACCCGCAAATTGCGATGCAGGCCCATGGTGCCGGTCAGACAAAACGCGCAGTCCAACGTGCAGCCGACTTGCGTGGACAAGCATAACGTGAGGCGATCGTCCTCAGGAATCAGCACGCTCTCGACCGCCAAGCCGTCGGACAATGTGAACACCAACTTTCTTGTACCGTCTGCCGAGGTGTAGATGCGGACGTTCCGGGGCCTGGAAATAACGGTATGGGCCGAGAGGCGATCCCGATCCGTCCGAGAGAGATCGGTCATTCCGGCGATGTCGGTCTGGCGGCGACGATAGAGCCAGCGCAGCACTTGGCGTGCCCGGTAGGCGGGCCACCCGAGCCCGCGCACGAATTGCACCATCGCCGGTTCACTGAGACTGAGAAGGTCCGGCGGCTCGGCAGATTCCTGGAGAGCGGGCGTCATAGGGTTGACCCTAACACACCAAAAAAAGTAGTGACAAGCAACGCGCTGATGGGTAGTACACTGCCATGAGACCGACCACCCGGCGGGAAACATGATCGCAGCGGCTTCGTGGAGAAATGGAGCGCTTCTGGCCTGTGCGCTGCTCGGCGCAACATGGCTGTTGCTGGCCAGCTTCGCGAGCCAGCCGGCCCTACAGGAACTGGGGCCTCAATGGTCGTGCGACTCGGCTGAAGAATGCTTTACGTCGGTAGCCTCCGTGCGGGACAGTCGCGGCACGGTCGAACGCCGGGATCACGTGTTCGCATACAAGGTGGAACGCTTGCGCGTGATCATGGAACGGTATCCGGCATCGCTCTGGGCCAAGCGGGCGGGGTTGCTGCTCGGTGTGATGTTGATTGATCGTGATCCGGCCGAAGCGATCCGGTATCTGAAGGGCGCCCGGCGCGATTTTCCTCAGCTCGACGATTATCTTCGCCTTTGGATCGGCGATGCGTTGGTCAAGCTCAGCGATGGGGCAGAGGCCGCACAAATGTATCAATCCATTCATGAGGCTGTTCCCGGCTCCAGTCTGACCGTGAAGAGCGCGTATCGAATCGGAGAAACCCTATATCGCTTGGATGACTGCTCTGCCGCGACGGAATGGCTGAACAAGGCGTTGACGATGGCCGACAAGGATGCAGCGGCCCCGTCCGCCTTGGTGCACCAGGCGGATTGCCTGGCGCGCGCGGGCCGGTTTGCCGAAGCCCGTACGACCTTGAAGCAAGCGTGGATCCGGTTTCCTCAGACCGAAGAAGCTCGCGAGGCCAGGGCGCGGCTCGATGCCGACGTCGGTGAAGAGTCCTGGTCGCCTTCAGCCGACGACCATTTTCAACGGGCGCTGGCGTTTTCGGGGCTGGCCATGCAGTCCGAAGCGATCGAAGAATGGCGCCGATTCCTGACGCTGGCGCCGCTGCATGCTCGTCGGTACGAAGCCCGGCTCAAACTCGGTATCGCCCAAGTTCGATTGAAGCAGTATGACCACGCGCGGGAGACCTTTCGGACATTGGCAGGCGAACGTGTTCCGGAATCCAATGAGGCGACCGTGTGGTTGGCACGCGTCTATTTGCGACAAGGCCTCGGCGACAAATTGTTGGACTTGGCGCGGGTTTCCCTCAATTCGACATTGTCCCGCGAACAGAAGGCGGCGGTCCAGCTGTTCGCCGGGATCTGGCTGGAAGACGAAAACCGGTATGAGGATGCCATCAGCGCATTCCGGCAGGCGACAAAGTTGGGCGAATCGGCTTCTCAGCGCGCGGAAGCACTGTGGAGGGTCGGATGGGTGCAATATCGCACCGCCCGGTACGCGGAGGCAGCCGACACCTTCAAAGAGGTGGCGGACGCGCAAGGCGGCGCATTTGAGACTCAAGCCCTTTACTGGTTGGCACGAGCCATCGAGCGTACTGACAATGAGCGTACTAACAATGGGAACGCTAATGACTACTACAGCCGGGTCTGCCAGCGTCAGGTGTACGGCTACTATTGCCAGTTGGCTGCCAGACGGGCCGCGATCCAGCCCGCTTCGCCTCCACAGGTGGTTCCGGTAAGTGCGGGGAGCAGTGAAACGATTGCCTTGCCGGAAAGCAGGCGGCCTGAAATTGAGCGCCATCCGGCCTATCGCCGCGCGGTGGAACTCAAAATACTGGGCCTTGCGCAGGATGCCGCTCGGGAACTCGCCATCCTGACCGAGCAGTACAGCCGCGACGAAGAAGTCCTGCTGGCATTGTCGGCCTTGCTGAACGACGTCGGCGCCTACTATCCGGCTCTGCGTCTGGCGAAGGTGCATTTTCGGGACAAGCTCGAGCGTGGAGGCGCGGACGCCTCGTCCGCGCTCTGGACCGTGGCCTATCCGACCGGTCTGGTTCCGACCATCCGGGCGCAGGGGGTGCCGCAGGTCGATCCGTATCTCGCCGCCGCCATCATCCGCGAGGAAAGTCAGTATGATGAGAAGGCCGTGTCGATGGTCGGCGCGATCGGCTTGATGCAGTTGATGCCGTTGACGGCGAATCAAGTGGCGCAGCGGTTCGGATTTCCCGGCGTAGATCGGGATGATCTCTTCGACCAAGACACCAATATTCGGCTGGGCGTTCGATATTTGGGTCAATTGCTCGACCAGTTTGCCGGTAATATCGCCTATGCCGTCGCCGCCTACAATGCTGGTCCGACCGCGGTTGCTAATTGGATTGCCATGCATCAGGGTCGGGACCAGGACGAATTTATTGAACTGATCCCCTACCAAGAGACACGGCTCTATGTGAAGCGCGTGCTCCGAAGCTACGGCGAGTACCGGCGGCTCCATCATCTGCAGTCGTAACGCTTCCCTTTCTTGACAAGGTATTGTGAACTTTCTATAGTGCCCGCCCATATACGGTACTTCTGCGGTCCTTTTCTAATTCAGTGTGAGGGTAGGCTATGACGTTGGATCGGCTGGATGCATTGGAAGTTCGTATCCGAGAATTGGTCAAACTGGTTCAGGATTTGAAGCGGAAGAATGCCGTTCTGGAAGAAGATCTTCGTCTTGCACGGGAGCGACTGGCCTCGCAAGACGACACCAATCGGCGTTGGGAACGGGAGCGGATGGACATTCGGACGAGGATAGAGCGGGTCTTGGGGGAGATCGAGGTGCTTGAATGTTTGGACCCTTCCAAGGAGGTGGCGCTTGACTAAGACCATCGAGGTGGAAATTTACGGCCAACAGTTCAGCATCAGCGGTGCCGCCGAGGAGGCGTACGTCCACAAGCTGGCAGAAGTGGTTGATAAGCAAATGAAACAAGTGGCCCAAGGGCTGAAAACGGCGACGCCTCATAAGCTGGCGGTCCTCGCCGCGCTCAACATTGCCCACGAATTGCAGGAGTGTGAGAAGAAAATCCAACGACTGGAGGCAGACATGGAGCGGCGCATGTTGTCGCTCATGGAATCGATAGACGAACAGATGCCGTCGAGTACCACGGCCCGGTAGGTCTCCGCCTTGCAATCGATTGAACGCTTTGATATTGTTGTGACCCTGGAATCAGTTTTGACGCGAACAGCTGGATAGAAGAAAGGAAATGGACTAAAGGTCACGCATTTCTGCGAGCGCTTATGTATGCCATGAATATGGAATCGCTGGTGTGTGCTATCGTGATCGGTGTCGCCGCCGGATGGATCATGAATTCTATGAATCCGATGGTCCGGTGGATGATGTGGGTCGAAACGCTGACGGTGAGGCCGACGTCTGATTTGAGGGGTGCGGTCGGAGGACTGTCTTTTTCTGAAACAATCCCCTCGTATATGGCTGTTCAATCCCGAGGATTTTGGGGTTCCGGGCGGATGGTTTCCGCCAGAGGACGGCCGCTCAGTAGACCGTTCGGCTTCTGCGATCCTATGGCTGTGCCTCGTTGATTGCGTAGTCCGTACCGCGCGCCCCGGCGCGCCCTCTTCTTCCCCCTCTGCCGCTTCTGATTCCAAAGAATCGGGTTCGCTCCTCTTCGACATGGGTGATTCCTGTCGAGAGACGAGCTCCTACAGGGAGGTGGTTCCCATTTCTCTCACCATCTTTGCCTATATCGTGACCGCTCTCCTCGGGGCCGGAATCGGCGTCGGGGTCTATGAATTTTGGCGTCGAAAGACCGCACTTACCCGCCGGACGGAGGCGGAGGAACAGGCCCGCCACATTGTGCAGACCGCACAACGGGAGGCCGAGACGGTGGTCAAGGAGGCCAGGCTCGAGGCGAAGGACTTGGTCTTCCAAGCCAAGACCGAGGTCGAAAAAGAGCAGAAGGCACAGTTGGCCGATTTGGCCACTGTCGAAAAACGCATCGCCCAGCGCGAAGAAAACATTGAGAAGAAGATGTATGCGCTCGAGCAGCGCGAGCGCGAGACGGCCAAGCGCGACCAGGAACTGGCCAAGCGGGAGGAAAGCCTGCTTCGGAAGGAAGCCCGCTGCGATCAGGCCTTAAAGGAACATCGCGAGGCGCTGGAACGAGCGGCCAGCATGACCGCGGAAGAAGCCAAAAGGCAGCTCATCTTAGAGATGGAGAGCCAGGCCCGTCTTGAAGCGGCGGGATTGGCGAAGCGGACCCTCGAAGAGGCAAAGGAGAATGCCGAGCGCGAGGCCCGTGAGATTATCGCCCGATCGATCCAACGCGTAACGCGGGATTATGTGAATGAGGCGACCATCTCCGTGGTGCCGATTCCCAATGATGCCATGAAGGGACGGATCATCGGGCGGGAAGGCCGGAACATCCGGGCGATCGAAGCTGCAACCGGCATCGATTTGATCATCGACGAAACCCCGGAAGCCGTCATCATCTCGGGGTTTGATCCGCTGCGCCGTGAAATCGCCAAAGTGTCGCTTGAACGTCTCATGCACGACGGCCGTATCCATCCGACGAGAATCGAAGAAATCGTGGAAAAGGTGAAGACGGACATCGATAAGCTGATGATCGAAGAGGCGGAGAAGATCATCTTTGAATTGGGGTTGTCCGATTTCCATCCTGAATTGGTCAAAGTGCTGGGCCGTCTCAAATATCGGACCAGCTATGGACAGAACAATCTGTACCACGCGCGGGAAGCCTCGTACATTTGCGGCATCATGGCCTCCGAGCTCGGGCTCGACGTGAAACTTGCCCGCCGCGGCGCGCTGCTGCACGATATCGGCAAGGCCGTCAGTCATGAAGAGGAAGGCCCCCATGCCATGCTGGGGGCTGAAATCGCCAAGAAGTATGGAGAAGAGCCGCGGATCGTGAACGCGATCGCAGCCCACCACGAACAGGTCGATCCGATCTGTCCGGAAACGGTGTTGGTGGCGTCCGCGGAGGCGTTGTCTGCGGCGCGGCCCGGGGCGCGCCGGGAGGCGCTGGAATCGTATGTCAAACGCCTCGAAAAGCTCGAGTCACTCGCGACGGGTCACAAGGGCGTACAAAAGGCTTACGCCATCCAAGCCGGCCGCGAAATCCGGGTCATTGTCAAGCAGGACGATCTCTCTGATCCTGAATGCTTCCAACTGTCGCGCGACCTGGCCAAAAAGATCGAACAGGAGCTGACTTACCCTGGACAGATCAAGGTCACGGTCATCCGCGAGAGCCGGTTCGTCGACTACGCGAAATGAGAGGTGCGGCGTGAACGTGCTGTTGATCGGCGACATCATGGGGGAGCCGGGCCGCAAGGCCCTCGGCCGCCTGCTGCCGAGGCTCGTGGTACAACGCCGCATCGACGTGGTGATCGGCAACGGCGAGAACGTCGCGGGCGGGTTCGGGATCACGCCCGATCTTGTCGATGAACTCTTCGATCTCGGTCTCTCGGTCATCACCACCGGCAATCACGCCTGGGACAAGAAGGAAATCCTCGACTTTTTCCCGCGCGAACCGCGCCTGCTTCGTCCGGCCAACTATCCCGACGGCGTGCCCGGGAAGGGCAGTTACGTCCTGACCGCTTCGAACGGGGAATCGCTGGGCGTGCTCCAACTCATGGGGCGCGCCTTCATGCCGACGATTGATTGTCCGTTCCAAGTCGCCAAACGAGAGGTGGAGCGGCTCAAAGCCCTGGCGCCGGCCATTGTCGTCGATATGCACGCCGAAGCCTCTTCCGAAAAAATGGCGATGGGACATTTCTTGGATGGGATTGTGGCGGCGGTCGTCGGCACCCATACCCATGTTCAGACCGCGGACGAGCAGATTCTTCCCAAAGGCACCGCCTATATCACCGATATCGGCATGACGGGACCGCTTCATTCGGTCATCGGGATAAAAAAAGAGCTGGCGATCGAAAAGTTTCTCACCGGCATGCCCCGCCGATTTGAGGTCGCGTCCGGGCCCGTCGTCTTCTGCGCCGTGCTCGTCGAACTCGATGCGCGGCTCGGCAAGGCCCTTTCAATCGAGCGCATTCGTATCTCCGATTGACCGCTTCGCCGTTTGATCGTTGCCTCCTCTGCGCCCTCAAGGTTTACGCCACATGACGACTCAACGTATTTGGACCGTCACGGATTTCACCCGCTGGATTCGGGAGTCGCTGGAAGAGGAATTTCGCGATATCTGGATCGAAGGAGAAGTCTCGAATATCAAGATGCCCGGCTCGGGGCATGTCTATTTCACGCTCAAAGACGAGCGGAGCCAAGTCCGCATGGTGCTGTTTCGGTCGACGGTTCAATACCTCCGTTTCAGTTTGAAAGAAGGCTTGCGCGTCCTGACGAGGGGACGTGTGACGGTCTATGAGGCGCGCGGGGAGTATCAACTGATCGTCGACTATGTTGAACCCAGGGGCCTCGGCTCGTTACAGCTCGCCTTTGAGCAATTAAAGGAGCGCTTGGCTCGCGAAGGACTGTTTCTAGAGAGTCGAAAGCGGCCGCTTCCTCGGTTTCCGCGCGCCGTGGGGGTCGTCACGTCGCCGACCGGCGCTGCGATCCGGGACATTGTGACGGTTCTGTGCCGTCGCTGGCCTGCCGCGCACATCGTCATTGCACCGGTCCCCGTGCAGGGACCGGGAGCCGCCGAACGGATCGCCTCCGCCATTGCGAGCTTGGGGGAATCCGAGTCGGTCGACGTGATGATTGTCGGCCGGGGCGGAGGATCGTGGGAAGATCTGTGGTCATTTAACGAGGAGGTGGTGGTGCGCGCCATCGCGGCATCCCGCGTGCCGGTCGTGTCGGCGGTGGGACATGACATCGATGTGACGCTCGCGGATTTTGTCGCCGACTATCGGGCACCCACTCCCTCCGCTGCTGCCGAAGCCGTGGTCCCCGCGCGTGAAGATGTCATTGAGCGCATGAGCCAGTGGTCCACCCGAATCGTACGGGGCATGCGGAATCATTGTACCGTGCAAGGACACCGGCTTGAGTATGCGCTGCGTATGTGCGAGGTGATGGGGCGCCGCGTGCGTGAGGAAGCTCAACGGGCCGATGATCTCGTTCTGAGAATGGTCGATCATATGCGCCGGCGTTTGGGAGATACCGACCGGTCGGCACGCGCGCTGCGGCATGGGTTGATGGAGGCAGGCCCGGCAGCCGCGGTGCGGGAATTCCGGGTGCTGCTTCCCCAGTTGCTTTGCCGGGTGGAGCGGCAGATGCACATGCTCTTGTCGGGACGGCGACAGACGCTTCACCGTCACATGGCCGGCCTTGATGCGTTGAGCCCCTTGGCCACCTTGAGCCGCGGGTACAGTGCGATTCATCGCGTGTCTGATGGCCGGTTAGTGAGACGCTCCTCGGATGTCACCGAGGGAGAGCTTGTCCGAGCGCGGCTTGCCCAAGGCCGGTTGCTTTGCTTGGTGAAGCAAATATCGGCTGATTCTTCGTCTTGACCTCGTGAATATCTCCGGCAATAATGGCTCGTTTGTCATCGGTGAAGGGGAGTGATGTGGCGGCGGTGAAGTTCGAACAGGCCATGGCCAGGCTCGAGGCCATTGTGACGGAGTTGGAAAAGGGTGAGCTTCCCCTGGACGATTCCTTGCGCATTTTTGAGGAAGGAATCCGCCTCTCGAAGACATGTCTGAAGATGCTGGAGGAAGCGGAGCGAAAAGTAGAGATTCTGGTTCAAGAAAAGGATGGGAGAAGGCGCCTCCAGGCGTTCTCAGTCACAGATCAAGATTCCGATGACCTCTCGCCGAGTAACTAGGACGATCGTGCGGTGAGCCTACTCGGTTGCCCCTACGCGAATGACCCCCCGGCCTTCCGACATGCGTGATCGCCTTGACCGTGTACTTGTCGCTCGTGGCCTCGCCTCCGGTCGAGACGAGGCGGTTCGCGTGATTCTCGCCGGCATGGTGCGGGTCAATGGACGAACGGCTGATAAGGCGGCTGCACCGGTTCTTACGGACTGCGATATCGAAGTGCTGCAGCCTCCGTCCCGGTATGTCAGTCGCGGCGGTGATAAGCTAAGCGCTGCTCTCGACGGCTTCGGGGTCGACGTTCAAGGGCGTATTGCGCTCGACGTCGGGTGTTCCACCGGGGGATTCACCGATTGTTTGTTGCAACGAGGTGCGAAACTGGTGTACGCGGTCGATGTCGGCTATGGACAATTCGACTGGCGTCTCCGTCAAGATACGCGCGTCGTATTGATCGAACGCACCAACATCCGCCATCTGTCACGCTCGGCCATCGGTCATCCTGTCGAGGTTGCCGTCATCGATGTCTCGTTCATCTCGTTGGCGATCGTCTTGCCTTCCGTGATGCCGTTCCTTGGACGTCCCGCCACGGTCGTTGCGCTGGTCAAGCCGCAGTTCGAGGTGGGAAAGGGGCGCGTGGGCCGGGGCGGCATCGTCCGCGATGAGGCACTCCGGTCGGACGTCAAGGATAAGATCGCTCGTTTGGCCGAAGGGTTGGGCTTGGTGGTGGCCGGCAGCATGGATTCGCCGGTGCACGGCCGCAAGGGCAACCGCGAAATTCTGATGCAGTTCTCTCTGCCTCTCTCCGGCCCCTTTGCGGTCTCCGGTCCGTCGCGCGCCGGAGCGGAGAAATCACTTTGCGCTATGGAGGAGAAGGTGTAGGCTGCCGAATGGCGAGTTCGGCGGGTAGTTCTGTTTCCGGGAGCAACGAGGAAGATCTATGAAAGTATTAGTAACGGGAGGCGCCGGATTCATCGGCTCACATGCGGTCGATCGGTTGCTGCAGGAAGGCCATGATGTGATCGTGGTCGATAACTTAAGTTCAGGTAAGCGGAAGAACGTGCCGCGCGCGGCACAATTCTACAAGGTGGACGTAGAAAGTACGAAACTGGAACGGGTATTTCGAAACGAACGTCCTTCCATCGTGATGCACCTCGCAGCTCAGATGGACGTGCGCAAATCAGTCGAGGATCCGTTGTTCGATGCGCAGGTCAATGTCCTGGGAACGCTGAATGTGCTCGAGCAGGCCGCGAAGCATGGCGCCCGCAAAGTCATCTTTTCCTCTTCCGGTGGAGCCATCTACGGAGAACAGAGTGACTTCCCGGCTACCGAATCGCACCCGACTGAGCCCATGTCTCCGTACGGAATCAGCAAGTTGTGCGGCGAGCACTACTTGTCCTATTACGCCCGCATGAGCGGGGTTCAGGTCGTGAGCCTTCGCTATGCGAATGTCTACGGTCCTCGGCAGGATCCGGAGGGCGAAGCGGGTGTGGTTGCGATCTTCATTCAGAAATTGCTCAACCACGAGCAGCCGGTGATCTATGGGACCGGTCGCCAGACGCGTGATTTCGTCTACGTCGAGGATGTGGTCGAAGCCAATATGATTGCGATGGGACAAGACGCTCAAGGCGTCTTCAATGTCGGGACGGGGATCGAGACCTCCATCAACGAACTGTTCCAGTTAGTCGTCGAACTGACCAAGTCGATCAGCAAGGAAGTCCATGGCCCTGCGAAAAAAGGTGAGCAGGCGCGCAGCGTCATCAGTGCCGCGAAGTTACGACACGAATTAGGCTGGGAATCGAAAATCGATCTACGGGAGGGGCTCAGGCGAACCGTGTCTTATTTTCGCGAGCGCGTCGCCTAAGGACGACCTTCAGTAGCGCGGGACGGAAGGATCCACCTGCGCGGACCAGGCATCGATTCCCCCGATGAGATTCTTCACGTTCGAAAAGCCTTGCTGGAGTAGGAAGCCCGTAGCGTCCGCGCTTCTCATGCCGTGATGGCAGTACGCGATGATCTCCGCCTGCCGGTCCAGCTTGTCCAGCGACTGTGGGAGTGTCGCGAGCGGGATTAGGACAGAACCCTCCAGCTTTGCCAGCGCGTGTTCCCATTGCTCGCGAACATCCACTAGAACCAAGCGGTCGCCCTGGTCGATCCTGGTCTTGAGTTCCTTTGGAGTGATCGTAAAACTCATTCGAGTACCTCCATGTTGAAGAGGAATCATAAGATAGGGCTAAAAGGAGTGTCAATGCGCCGACCGACCGTCAAAGCTCAGCGTCCCCCTTCCGTTCTTGATTCTCAAATGAGCCGGTTCATCCTCGTGGAGGAACCAAATTTTGGCGATCGGTGTTCAAAAATGGTGTTCATTCGAGCAGCGTAGGGGCAGGAATCAAAGAGTGGGCCGATTCAACTAGTAGCGATATCAAAGGGTATGGAAATTGCTTTTCCCTGAAATGTTGAAGTGGAAGGGCTGATTGGTGACGGGCACTAACCTTGTCGTGCTGGTCAGTGCCGGTTCGGTCGAGGAGGCGACATCCATCGCTCGGCGTGTCGTGGAGGAGCGATTAGCCGCCTGCGCCTCAGTGATCGAGCATATGCAGTCCATCTTCAGGTGGGAAGGACAGATCAAGTCCGAACCGGAATCATTGATCATACTCAAGACGACCGGCACACGATTTGCCGAACTCCAGGCACGGATTAAGGCGTTGCACAGTTACAGCGTACCCGAAATAATTGCCTTGCCCATTGTCATAGGCGCGGACGAATATCTGGCGTGGTTAGAAAAGGAAACGCAGAAGTAGCGGATTTCATTCAAGAGAGAAATTGGAAGACGCATTTTTTCAATGGAAGGGTTGACCATCACGGGTGAGATCAGTAAACTGCACCCACGATAGAGCGGATGGCGGCCTTCCTCTTAGGGCAGAGAGAAGGGAGTTTCGATCATGAGTCAGCCGGCGAATGAAACAAGCGACGCCTACACCGTCGTGGTGTTCAGGGGGTCTTCCTCCAAGCCCCTACGCTTCAGCTTTCCCAGGAAATTCATTAGAAAGCTCCTTATCCTAGCTGCGATGTTCGTCGTCGCAGATCTGCTCGTCGTCTCGCACTATGTCATTCGGACCGGAGAGGTCTGGCAGTTGTCGGCCTTCCGAGCCGAAGCGATGAGCGCCCGAGAACAAACCGCGGCGTTTTCCTCTGCTATCGACGATCTCAAGAGACGGATTTCCGCCATGAATGAAGTGAACCAGCGCCTCCGCGTCATGTTAGGGATCGAACCGGCCAAGCAGCCGGGTGATTTGGCGAACGGGCGTGGTGGGGAAGAAGTCCCAATGTCGGACTCCAAGGGGGGAGGGGCGAGTTCCTCGGCCGGCGGGGGTTTGGAAAGCCGGCTGTCCACCGAATCGAATGACGTGGCGCGCCTGGATTCCGGGGTTACGGCTGAGAACGCCGAAGTCATTGCCCAAGAAGTCCGCGACAAGATCCAGGCCCTTGCCAATGCGGCGTTGAGTCAAGAACAGACCCTTCAAGAGTTGAGCGAGGCGGCTGAACAACGCTCGACTCAATGGTCTTCGACCCCCTCCATCTGGCCGGTCCGAGGGTGGGTGACGTCGGGCTTTGGTCCCCGCGTTTCTCCGTTCACGGAAAAGCCGGCGTGGCACGATGGCTTAGATATCGGGGCCTCGCCGAATGCCCCGGTTCAGGCACCGGCTCAAGGACGGATCGTCTCAGTTTCCTTCGATCCTAAGATGGGGAACCACGTGAAGATCGACCATGGGTATGGGGTTGAAACGGTTTACGGCCACCTGGCCAAAGCGCTGGTCAAGGAAGGTCAACGCGTCAAACGCGGTGATGTGGTCGCGCTGGTGGGCTCGACCGGGCTCTCCACCGGCCCGCATCTCCACTATATGGTGAAGAAGAACGGTCAGGCGCTCGACCCCACCAAATTTATCCTTGATTGATAGAGTGGGTCTTTCCGCTGCAGACTTGCCGATCCCTTTCTCACGAAGCCTCCTGCTCCCGTTGGGTCTGTCCTCGCCGAAGCCATAAAGGCCGCACATTCCCCGTATCACGGGCCCGCCACCAGGTTGCCCCGAGATGCGGGCGATTGAGATGTGGCCGATGAACGAGCCGGCAACCTCTCCGTCCATCGCTCCCCGTCATATCTTTGAAGTGGCACAGACCCTGGGCATTCCTTCCGATGATCTGATGCCCTTTGGTCGGTACAAGGCCAAAGTTTCGCTTGCCTTGTTGGGGCGGCTTCGGACCAGGCCAAGCGGCCGGTATATCCTTGTCACAGCCATCAATCCGACTCCTCTAGGGGAAGGCAAAACAACCACCTCCATCGGCTTGGGGATGGCACTCAGCCGCTTGGGGCATCGCGCCGCCGTCACCCTCCGGCAACCGTCGCTGGGCCCTGTATTCGGAATCAAGGGCGGCGGAGCGGGGGGCGGCCGAGCGCAGTTATACCCCATGGAAGACATCAATCTCCATTTGACCGGTGACGCCCACGCAGTGGCATCGAGTCATAATCTCTTGTCGGCCTTTATCGATAACCATATCTTCCATGGCAATATTCTCGAGTTGGATACACAGAAGATCGGCTGGCCGCGGGTGACGGGGGTCAGCGACCGCGCCCTGCGCGAGGTCATCTTGGGCGACGGAGCAGCCGGACGAACCGGCCGGTTCGTGATTACCGAAGCGTCGGAAATCATGGCCATCCTCGCCTTAGCGAACGATGTAGAGGACCTACACCGGCGGCTCGGCCGAATCGTGATTGGATTGACCGCGTCCGGCCGGCCGGTCGCGGCCGAAGAGTTGGGTTGCGCCGGGGCAATGGCCGTCTTGCTCAGGGACGCGATTCTGCCGAATCTCGTCCAGACCTTGGAGGGGACACCGGCATTCGTACATACAGGCCCGTTTGGAAATATTGCGCACGGCAATTGTTCCATCGTGTCGGATGCCATCGCGCTTCGATGCGCCGATTATGTCGTGACGGAAGCGGGTTTCGGCAGCGATCTGGGTGCAGAAAAGTTTTTCAATATTAAATGCCGAATGTCCGGCTTCAAGCCTGATGCCGCCGTCGTCGTGGCGACGCTGAGAGCGCTGAAGTTGCACGGCGGCGGAGGCCCGGTCAAATCAGGGCAGCCGCTTCCCGAGAACCTGACGGGTCCCAACGAGGAGGCGCTGGCCAAAGGATTCGTCAATTTGGAGCAGCATATCGCCAATGTGCGGGCGTACGGCATCCCCGTCGTCGTCGCGGTCAATGCGTTCGCCGATGACCCGGTCTCTGAGCTCGAATGGGTTCGACGCCGCTCATGCGAGGTCGGAGCGCTGGATGCGGCCATATCGACCTCCTGGGTCGACGGAGGCAGGGGAGCCGAACAACTGGCCGGTGCCGTGCTGAACGCCGCAAAGCAGGGCTGCACATTCCGCCACTTGTACGAAACGAATTGGCCGATCAAGAAGAAAATCGAGACGATCGCGACGAGGATGTACGGCGCTGCAGACGTCTCGTATGAACGGAAGGCCCAAGAACAGATGGAGACCGCCGACCGGTTAGGCTTTAGTCACCTGCCGATTTGCATGGCCAAGACGCCGTTGTCCCTCTCGCACGACCCGACGCTCAAAGGGCGGCCATCCGGATTCATTCTGCCCATTAAGGAGCTGCGCATTCTGGCCGGGGCCGGATTCTTGACTGCGGTCTGTTCCGGCATGGAGCTGTTGCCGGGCCTGCCCAAAAAACCGGCGGGAGAGCGAATCGATCTGAACGTCGAAACGGGCGAGATTATCGGACTGGTGTGATGGCAATTCCCCTGAATATGCGGGTTACCGCTGTTTCAGGAAGCGGAAGAATTCGGCGTCGGGATTCATGACGAACGTGGATTTATCCCGAAAGGTTTTCTTGTAGGCCTCCATCGAGCGGGTAAAGTCAAAAAAATGCGGATCCTGTCGATAGGCCTCCGCATAGATTCGGAACGCCTTGGCGTCCCCGCTTCCCCGTAATTCTTCCGATTCCCTGTAGGCTTCCGCCAGGATAATTTCCCGATCTTTTTCGGCGTCCGAGCGGATCTTTTGCGCTTCCTCGGCCCCCTCCGCCCGATACTGCTTTGCCTGTCGCTCCCGCTCGGCCTGCATGCGGGCGAAGACGGCTTTCTCATTTTGTTCAGGGAGATCGGCCCGCTTGATTCGAACGTCCAAGATCTCAATGCCGTAGCTCGAGGCCTTCTCGTTGGCTCGCTCGGTGACGACCTTCATAAGCTCGGCTCGGGCCGTGGAGACAATCTCCGCCAACTCGTGCCGCCCCAATTCCACTCGAAGCTCGCTGTAGATGATGTCGTGGAGACGCTGCAAAGCTCCCCGCTGAGTTTGAAACGCTTGATACACTTTCAACGGGTCGGTGATCCGCCATTTGGCAAAATTATCGAGTAGTAACGTCTTCTTATCCTGCGTGATGACGTCCTGCGCATCCGATTCATAGTCCAACAGTCGCTTGTCGAAGTAGGTGACTTCTTCGATAAAAGGAATCTTCATGTAGAGACCGGCTTCCGTGACATTACGCACCGGCTTGCCGAGCTGAACGACGATCGCCGTTTGGGTCACGTCCAGGATGAAAAGAGGCGATGCGCCCAACACGATCAGACCGATGAGCACGGCGAGCGCGCCGAGGGCCAATCCCTGTTTGCTCATGGGGCACGCTCCGCGGTGGACGGCGCCGGAGCCGGCTTGGAGAGCCGTTCAAGGGGCAGATAAGGAAGCACGCGATCTGCGGTCTTTCCGTCGATGATGACTTTGTCGACGTGCGGCAAGATCTCTTCAAGAGTCTCGATATAGATTCGTTTACTGATGATTTCCTTGGCTTGGTTGTATTCCTTCAGCGTGGCGGTGAAGCGATTGGCCTCTCCCTGTGCGCGATTCAGCCGTGCCTGGGCGTAGCCTTTCGCCTGATTCACGATCTGGGCGGCTTCTCCCTTGGCCTTCGGGATAATGTCGTTGCGATAGCCCTGCGATTGATTGATCAGCTTCTCCCGGTCTTCTTTGGCGTTGGTGACGTCTTTAAATGCGGCCGCGACGGCATCGGGCGGATCGACATCCTGCAGTTGGACGGCGGCGACCTGGACGCCGGCCGAATATTGATCGAGAATGCGTTGGAGCAGGTCTTGGGCGTCCTGTTGAATGATCGCTTTTCCCGTCGTGAGCGCTTCGTCGATTTTACTCTTCCCGATGACTTCGCGCATGGCCGCTTCGGCCGCCTTCACGATCGTTTCCTCGATGTAGGCCACGTTGAACAGGTACTGGCTCGCGTTCTTGATCTTGTACTGCACGATGAATTCAATGGCCAGGATGTTCATGTCGCCGGTCAACATCAGCGCTTCTTGAGGGATCATCTGCTGGCGCCCCTGGCGGTCCTTGCGGAATCCCACTTCGACCCGGTGCAGCTTCGCCACCTTCGGCTGAAGCACGCTTTCCAAAAGCGGGATTTTGAGATGAGGACCCGGCGAGACGGTGCGAACGGGAATGCCGAAGCGTTTGACCACGCCTTCTTCATCCGGCGCGACAATGAACGCGCTCTGCCAGATCAGAAAGATGGCGGCGAGGACGAGAATGACGTTTTTCAGGCCGCCTGACGGAAGAAACTCACGCAGTTGGCTCAACTGGCCCTGCGCCTGCCTCAAGGCATCGTCGAATTTGTCGCCTTTACTCCAGGGATCTTTAGGGTCCCACACCATGGACGTATGCGTCGCTCCTCAGCGTTTTAACGGAGTCACACCATAACAAAGTGAACCTTCACGAGCAATAAAAAGAAACGGGATGACCGGACGCGGCGATCGATGTAAAGCGAGCGAACATTCAGATGGATGGAGAGAGGCTAGACAACGGCGCCGCCGCAAGAGGAGCCGCCGCCCGCGGTGCATCCGTAACAATGGTTGCCGGTGACGATCCGGCGTGTCTGCAAGCGGGTGATATCGAAATCGCGCAGATGGCGCGGGGCGCCGTGGCCCACCGGTAAGTCGAGCATCTGGTTGAAATCACAGTCGTACAATGTGCCGTCCCAGCCGATCGACAAGGTATGCCGGCACATGACGCCGGCGGCGGCCGAGGGGTTGAAGGCATTGGCGAGGCGCTCCATATAGGCTGCGTAATTCCCGCTATCGAGCAGAAATTCCAGGAACCGGCTGATGGGCATGTTGGTGATGGTATACAGGCGATTGAAAACGATCCGGTGGCGAACGGCCAGCTCTCGGCGGAATTGCGCTTCAATACTCTCTTGCTTCGGGGGCAGGAACGCGCCGACGGGATTGTGAACGAGGTTCAAGATAAGGCCGCTGCCGTCCTTGCCGTAGCCGAGCTCATTCAACATACGTAGGGCCTCAATCGATTTCTCAAATACGCCTGCTCCGCGTTGCGCATCCGTCTGACCGGCCCGATGGTACGGCAACGATGCCACAATTTCGACCTGGTGCCGGGCGAGAAATCCGGCGAGATCCGATTGCGACGGCAGCAAGAGAACCGATAGGTTGCATCGATCCATCACGTGGCGGTCAAGCGCCCGCGCCTGTTCGACCAGCCATCGAAAATGTGGATTCAGTTCCGGCGCTCCTCCCGTGATGTCCACGGTCGGAATGTCGGTCTGCGCCAGGACGTTGAGACAAAGTTCCGCCGTCTCCCGCGACATGATTTCGCGGCGATCGGGTCCGGCGTCCACATGGCAATGCCGGCAGGTTTGATTACACAATTTGCCGACGTTGATCTGAAAGACACGGATGCCGGTCGCGCACAGCGGATGGAGGCTTGCACCGGCCAGACGGGATTCAAACGGAGGACAACGATTGGGTTCATCCAGTATGCGAACCTGCTCGCGTGTCGAGGCCAAAGGACTCTGGCGGCCGAGCAACGTCAGCGGCATGTTTGCCTAACAACACCCTTCCGCCCGGCTGCAGGCGGTGTGCGCGCCGTCCGGGAGCTCAGGGGACATGGTCTAAACTGCGAAACCCTCTCCATAGGTGAAGTCCCTGGCCGATTGCCGCTGGAAGACCGTATCTGAGATTAAATCATGTGAGGATGCGAAATCATAGTCGCTGGGAACACACATTTGCTACCCGTCTTGCCGGCCCGGCATATCGCTCTTGAACGTGTTGCGTGATCTCGTCGGCCGACATGATTATCCAGGTATGAGCCGGTGTCTGATCGCTCAAATCGCTCCGGCCTGTGCATGTATCAATTTGCGGCCGCCCGCGTCAACTGCCTTGGTGCTGCGCGTCATCCGCGACGAAGCGTACCGTCTCCGCGCAGATAAGACAGGCCTCGATTAGACGCGTCGCCTGCTGAAGAACAGCCACCCATAGGCGCCGGCATTGACGAGCACCACCAGGAAGCCCAGAACGATTTGCAGGGAGCGGGTCAGCTCATTCGGGTAGAGGAGCGATACCAGATAGTGGCCGATGAAGTCACCTTCGTAAGCAGATTCTCCGCTCCGGTCCAAGAGACGGTTTTCAAGCGGCGTCAGGGGACAGATCCAGCCCATGAATTCAATGGCGGCGCCCCATGCTGCTGCGGGTAAATGGAGCCATGCGATCCACGGCCATCTCAGTGCGAAGAGTCCGCCGCCGACGACGAATAAGACAAACAATAGGTGAACCAAGAGCACGAGATCGGCGAGCACAAGGTAGAGCATGGAATGGCTCAAAATAAGGAGGATTGGCCTGTGTCGGCCGGGTAGAGCAGCCCCTGTTCCGAAACTTGGGCGAATGATGTCAGCCGGTGATGATCGACCTTGGAAGCCGACGTGATATGCGAGACCTGCCGTCCCTTCACGACCAGCGCGTCTGAGATCAGATTTCGGTGACACCGCCAAGGGACCGCCTCGGCGCACATGATGGCAGTTCGTTCGGTCTCCGCATATCGCATCAGCTCTTCCAACGCCTCTGGAAATTCCTTCGTTTGCATGTAGTCCGCATAGCCCCGGAACCCGGCGTTTCGCCACCCGACATTGACGGAATCCGGTTTGCTGGGACGGCGACCGCCGAGCGCAGGCATATGGCGATAGCGAATGCCGGCAGCCGACAGAGATTCAGCCAGCGCGGGACCGTTGAAGTGCGGATAGCGCCGCGAAGCGGGGAACCGCCGCACATCGACCAACAACTGAATCTCATGCTTCTTCAGCAGGTCGAGGAATTCCGCGATCGAACGAGTCGAATGGCCGATGGTGAAGATGACCCGCCTATCCTTCTCTCTGGATGTCGATTTCTTGCCGGCCATCGGAATTCCATCGCAATTCTAGAGCGGCTTTCGCGCCGTGACGAACCGGACCGCGATCGGCAAGCCGATCGTCCCGTCTCGGAGAAAACTTTCAGCACCCTTGATGATTCTCTGTTCAGCCTCTCGCTTTTGAGCGTCCGACAATTTTGCGAACAGATTTTGAACGGGCGCCGCCATGTCCATAAGGCTGTCGTAGTAGTCGCGCGATGATGGAAACAGCACCTCCGTCGTAAATTCTTCCTCATTCACGAACAGCAGGCCCGCATCTTTCGCAAACGCCGCCAGATCGCCCGGCTTCGCGAGGCGGAAGATGCCCGGCGCATCCGGCTCGGGAGGCGGCAGGTCGACGAACTGTTTGATCGTGTCGAGCGGAATGCGGAGGAA
>DATFFC010000094.1:0-12916 GCA_035250505.1 Nitrospiraceae bacterium
GCCAGGGCGCCGGCCGCATTGGCAAAGGTAATGGCCTTATCCAGTTGGTCGCCTGAGGCCAGGGCGCAGGCGAGCGCGCCGTTGAACGCATCGCCCGCGCCGGTCGAGTCCACGGCATCAATCGCGAACGCAGCGAACGAGCGCGGCCCACTGTCGCCGTCCATGAGCAAGGCGCCGTCCGCACCTCGCGTCACGATCACGGATCGCGCACCCCGTTTCACCAACACGCGCGCCGCTTCCTCGATTGTGTCCTGCCCTCCTAGACTGCGGGCTTCTCCCTCATTCGGAGTAAGGATGTCCACGAGCTTCAACAACTCGGTCGAAAGCGCTTGAGCAGGCGCCGGATTGAGGATCGTCGTCAGCCGATGTTTCCTCGCCAGAGTGAGGGCCTGATGGACCGCAGCCATGGGAATCTCCAATTGCACCAATAACACGCGCGCCCCCGCCATAAGCGACGAAGCGCGTTGCACCTCTTCGGCAGTCAGGCCTTGATTACTCCCGGGAGCGACGGCGATTTGGTTGGCCCCCATCCGGTCCACCATGATCAACGCCACCCCGCTTGGGGTCTTGGGATCGCGCAGAATACCGGTCGGTGGGAGCCCCGAAGAGACAAAATGCTTTTCCATCATTCGTCCGTTCGCATCCGTGCCGATCTTGGTGAGGAATACCACATCCGCCCCCGCCTTCCGGGCGGCAATCGCCTGGTTCGCGCCTTTGCCTCCGTACGATTGAGCGAACTCGCGGCCCAGCACTGTTTCACCGCGAGCCGGCAACCGATCCACGGTCACGGTGAAATCGATGTTCGCCGATCCGATCACCATCACTTTCGGCATAACCGGTCCTCGAACAACCTCATCACCCGCGCGAGATCGATCTCCAGCGCCACCTGCACATTCGGTTTCGTCTTGTGCTCAGGCAAGAGAATGCGGCGATCGGCGATGGTCGCACCCCGCGCCGCCTCACCCGTCGCTTCAACCTCAACATGTAACGGTTCCATCGTGAAGAGCGACCGATCGATGCCGGCGGCAACCGCTAACGGATCGTGCAAATAGACTCGTCCATGGCCTTCCACCGTCTCGGCAAAGTCGAACCCTCTTCCCAACGCGTCGGCGATGAAGCAGGTGATCCCGTCGCAGGAACCTTCCGCGAGCTCGGCGATCCGCTTCCGATCGTATCCGACTTGCGAGGTCACATCCAGCGGGATCAGCGTGAGCGGCAAGCCGGCTTGCAGCACGCGCCTGGCTGCATGAGGGTCTACAAAAACATTGAACTCAGCAGCGGGAGTCACATTGCCCGGCACGGCAATCGCGCCCGCCATTGCAATAATATGACTGAACCGATGCACGGTGGCGGGACTGACTTTCAACGCCAGCGCGACGTTCGTCAAAGGACCGAGGGTGATCAAGACAAGCTCGCCGGAATACCGGCGTCCACACTCCTGCCAGACGTCCTGCGCCGTCGGCAGAGCGGCCGGCAGACGAGGTGCCGCGTATCGGCATACCCCCGCTTCATCCACGAACCGGTCGAGTTCTCCCAATCCGTCCGCTCCGTGGAACGCTGCGGCGGTCGCCAATGGATATTCGAGAGGCCGTGCCGCTCCTTGACCGACGAGCACCGAGGAAGGCGGCAGAAGGCTCAACACCCGAAAGAGGTTCTTCGTGGCCTGGCCGACGGGGACATTGCCACAGACCGTCGTAATGCCGACCACGTCGAGCTCAGGAGAGCGGAGGGCGAGCAGGATCGCAAGGGCGTCGTCCAATCCGGGATCGGTATCGATCACCACGCGCGTCGGACGGGGAGACACTACCATGCCTCACCAACAAGTAGACGGGCCGAATAGGGGCGGTGCCGCACATGTGGTCCACGGGGAGGCGCTTGCTGTCCCTGCATAACGCCGAACTGTGGAATCAGATCCCCTCACGCGGGTGGCTCCCGCCGTCCTTGATATCGAACTGCGTTGAGTCCGCCAACTGGTCGAGGACGGCGTCGAAAGCTCCAGCCTCGCTGTCCGGCCCCATCAGGAAATAGATGACCCACTGATCCGCCGGTCCTTTGACGCCCAACGCGCGTCCGACTGTGGCCTCACTGACATAGGACCGCCGGAGACGAGATTCCGTCCGCGTGAGGCCTCCCGTGGGGACAAACACCACACCTTGAGATAACGAGAGGGGCTGAGCCAGCTCGCTTTCGATATCGTCGGCTGTCGCATGAGCCAAGGGAAACATCATCCCCATGCTGTGGCCCTCATCGGAAATCAAAAACGGCAATTCGGCATCTTCAAAGACCGTCGCATGCCACTGCGCCGGAACCTTAAATAGCCAGCCCTGACCGGGGATTCGCAGCGTGATGCCGGCCGTATAATTACCGCCGGGCGATATGTCTACAGGCGCTTCTGCCGCCGTCTCGGACAAGAATGCGGCGCACACTGCAAGCGGGATGACGGAACCGGCGATGCCAAGGCCGCTCGCCATGATCGCAATCGTGAGGGGACGGAGGGGCCTCATCGTCGTGCTTAGCCCGCATTATTCATGACGGTTCGTCGCGAACTCGAGGAGAAGGCGCGTCTCGGCGCGCCTGGGGCGGGCGGGTGCCATCCTCGCGTCGCCAAGCGAGGTCCACGGCGCGAAGAATAATGAGCGCCACGTTTGTGCGCGCCGCCGAGTCGGTGAGGTGGCTGGACCTGAGTGGCGAGCACGCCCGCCATACCAAGCTTCGCTTGAACCGCCGCGTTGGATAAGCTCGCGGCGGAGAAGTTGGTGGCCACCGACTTGTATCGTCGTAGCGGTGAATCCGCGATTGCAGCAGAAGCGTTCATGAATAATGCGGGTTAGGACGTGCCGTCCATCGGAGGGCAGGTGCAGAAGAGATTCCGATCTCCAAAGGCTTCGTCAATGCGGCCCACGCTGGGCCAAAATTTATGATCCCGTACCCAGGGCGCCGGGAACGCGGCCTGCTCTCGACTGTAGGGTCTCGCCCATTCCATCGACATGACGGCTTGAGCAGTGTGAGGCGCCTGCTTCAGCAGATTGCCCGTTCGCGGTTGACGGCCGTCGATCACGTCTTGAATTTCCCCACGGATAGCGATCAGCGCATCGCAAAACCGATCGAGTTCCGCCTTGGATTCGCTCTCGGTCGGCTCGATCATCAATGTCCCGGGGACCGGGAAGGAGACGGTCGGCGCATGAAATCCGTAGTCCATGAGTCGTTTCGCGACATCCATGGCTTCGATACCCGACTGTTCTTTCAACGGACGCAGATCCAAGATGAACTCGTGTGCGACCGCACCATGCCGGCCCGCATACAGGACGGCATAATGCTTTTCCAGCCGCTTGGCCATGTAGTTGGCATTCAGAATGGCGACCCTTGTCGCTTTGGTCAATCCGTCACCGCCCATGAGCGCGATGTAGGCCCAGGAAATGACCAGGATGCTCGCGCTCCCGTAAGGGGCCGCCGAGACCGGCCCGATAGAATCGGACCCGCCGAGCTTCACGACCGGATGACCGGGCAAATACGGCACCAAATGCCGCGCCACGCCGATCGGCCCCATTCCCGGTCCGCCGCCTCCGTGTGGGATGCAGAAGGTCTTGTGGAGATTCAAATGGCACACATCGGCGCCGATATCGGCAGGACGACAAAGGCCGACTTGGGCGTTCAAATTCGCACCGTCCATATAGACCTGGCCGCCGTGCGTATGGACGACCTGGCACATTCTCCGAACCCCTTCCTCGAACACGCCGTGGGTCGACGGATAGGTGATCATCATGGCGGCCAGACGGTCCCGATACTGGGCCGCCTTGATTTCAAGGTCGCCGAGATCCACATTGCCGCCGGCGTCGCAGGCGACAGGTACCACCGCCATCCCGGCCATCGCCGCGCTTGCCGGATTCGTTCCATGGGCCGACACGGGAATCAGACAGACGTCCCGGTGCGATTCGCCTCGATGGCGATGATACGCCCGTATGGCCATGAGCCCGGCATACTCGCCTTGAGACCCCGCATTCGGCTGGAGCGACACCGCGGCAAACCCGGTGATCTCCGCGAGAGACTGTTCCAGCCGGCGAAACAATTCCTGATATCCCTGGGTCTGCTCCGCGGGAGCAAAGGGATGGATGCCCGCAAATTCAGGCCAGGTGATGGGCAGCATCTCTGCGGTGGCGTTGAGCTTCATCGTACAGGACCCCAGCGGAATCATGGAATGTACCAATGACAAATCCTTCCCCTGCAGCCGATGCAGATACCGGAGCATCTCGTGTTCGGAATGATAGGAGTTGAAGACCGCATGCGTGAGATACCCGGTCGTCCGCCTGAGCGCCGCCGGATACTCGATATCGACTCCGCGACCCAACTCGTCTGCATTCGCCACACCGCCGTTCGGCCCGAGAAACACCGTTAAGAGAGTCTCTACCTCTTGGAGCGTCGAACGTTCGTCCAGAGAGACGCCGATGCTTCCGTCGTCATACCGCCGGAGATTGATCCGCTGGGCGTCGGCGCGTGCGAGGATCGCTTGGGCCTGCGCTTGATGAACCCGTATCCGTAGCGTGTCGAAAAACACTTCCGGGGTTACGTCATACCCCTGCCGGCGAAGTCCCTGCGCCAGCAGTTTCGTCAATCCATGCACTCGCACCGCGATGCGTCGGAGCCCTTCCGGTCCGTGGTACACGGCGTACATGCCGGCCATGACGGCAAGGAGGACTTGCGCCGTGCAGATATTACTGGTCGCCCTTTCACGGCGGATGTGCTGTTCCCGCGTTTGGAGGGCCAAGCGATACGCAGTTTTCCCGGCGTTGTCGCGCGACACGCCCACAATGCGACCGGGCATCTGCCGCTTGTACTCTTCCTTCACGGCCAGGAACGCCGCATGGGGTCCTCCATAGCCGAGCGGAACACCGAACCGCTGTGTCGAGCCGACCGCAATATCCGCGCCGAATTCGCCGGGCGGGCGGAGGAGGACCAGCGCCAAGAGATCCGTTGCCACCACCACCAGACAGTCGGCCGCGTGAGCCTGCTCGACCAATCGGCCATAATCGCCCACGTAACCGTCCGTCGTGGGATACTGCAGCAAGATTCCGCACAGCCGACGGCCCGTGAAATCAATCGTCTTGTTCGCCCCGATGCGGAGCGTGATCCCAAGCGGTTCGGCTCTGGTCTGCATGACCGCAATTGTTTGCGGGTGACAATCCTGGGAAACAAAAAATTCATTCTGCTGCGGCTGCCGGCCGCGGGCATTGGCAAGGCACATCGCCATCGCCTCCGCCGCCGCCGTCGCCTCATCGAGCAACGACGCGTTCGCGAGCGGCAGACCGGTCAAGTCCGCTACCATCGTCTGAAAGTTGATGAGCGCTTCCAGTCGCCCCTGGGCGATTTCCGCTTGATACGGCGTGTATTGCGTGTACCAACCGGGACTCTCCAGGATGTTGCGTTGGATGACGGGCGGCGTGACGCAATCGAAATAGCCCATCCCGAGGAGTGAGCGATACACCTGATTGCGGCCGGCGATCGAGCGGAGCTCGCTCAAGACCTCTTGCTCGCTGCGATTGCGCGGAAGCGAGAGCGGCACGCGTAATCTGATATCGGGCGGCACCGTCCCGTCCATCAACGCGTCGAGCGACTGCATGCCCAGGGTCGCCAGCATCTCTTGGACGTCGGCGTCCGTCGGTCCGAGGTGGCGGCGGACAAAGGAATCGGGTACTGTAAGTGCATCGGATTGCGACATGGGAAGATTACCGTCCTTGCAAGCGATAAAATGAGGCGTATCTGATCTCGATCACGATGCTACCGTACCATGCTCCAGGGCCTTTTCCAAGCATCACGCGGTTCTTCCTGTCCTCGTCTTCGGTCCGCATGTCTCCGGTTGTCTCGGCCCATAACACGACGCTCCTGGGGGGATCGCCTTTGGTCTTTTCCGGAAGGTCACAGGACCAATGATCACCCATGACGTGTTGATCGTGGGCGCGGGACTCGCCGGGATGAGAGCGGCCCTCGCCGTCCCTCCTCATGTCAATGTGGCGGTGATCTCGAAGGTGCATCCCGTCCGGAGCCACTCCGTCGCGGCGCAAGGAGGCATCAATGCGGCGCTCGGAGAAAAAGACTCCTGGGAGGCCCATGCGTTCGACACGGCCAAAGGAGGACTCTATCTCGGCGATCAAGACGCGATTGAGGTCATGTGTCGCGAGGCTTCCCAGGATATTCTTGAGCTTGAACAGATGGGTGTGATTTTCAGCCGTCATGACGACGGCCGAATCGCGCAACGGCCTTTCGGTGGCGCGGGGTTTCCCCGCACGTGCTACGCGGCGGATCGGACCGGCCACGCCTTGCTTCACGCCATGTACGAGCAATTACTCAGGCGTCATGTGCCGGTGTATGAAGAATGGTACGTCACCTCGCTGGTGATCGAGCAGGGACGTTGCTGCGGGGTCGTCGCCTGGGACATGATCCACGGCGGCCTCCAGGCTATGCAGGCGAAGGCGGTCATCCTGGCCACCGGGGGAAGCGGTCGAGTCTTCCAGACCAGCACTAACGCCGTGATCAACACGGGAGATGGAATGGCCCTTGCCTATCGGGCCGGCGTTCCACTCAAGGATATGGAGTTCGTCCAGTTCCACCCGACGACGCTTAAGGATACGGGCATCCTGATCACGGAAGGCGCGAGAGGCGAGGGCGGGTACCTCTTGAATACGCTCGGCGAACGATTCTTGAAGCGATACGCACCGGAGCAAATGGAACTCGCGACCCGCTCGACGGTCTCGCTCGCGATCGGCCAGGAGATTTTGGAAGGCCGAGGCGTGGACGGCTGCGTGCTGCTCGATCTGAGGCATCTCGGCCGGGGTCGCATTCTGGAACGTCTCCCCCAAATCCGCGAGCTGGCCATTGAGTTCGCCGGGCTTGATCCGATCGAAACCCCGATTCCGGTGCGGCCCGGTGCCCACTACCAGATGGGCGGGGTGGCGACCGACCAGTGGGGCGAAACGGACGTTCCCGGTCTCTACGCGGCGGGAGAATGCGCCTGCGTCAGCGTCCATGGCGCGAATCGGCTCGGCGGGAACTCGCTGCTCGAAACGATCGTGTTCGGGCGGCGATCGGGAACGCGGGCCGCTGGTTATGTACAAGGTATCGAACTCCAGCCGCTCTCGGATGCCGCGGTCAAGGCCGACCGCGCGCGCGTCGCTCGCCTCTTGGCCAATGGAGGACCGCTCCGCGCCTGGCAGCTCCGCGAAGAATTGGGACAAATCATGAATCGCAACCTCGGGATTTTTCGAACCGAGCAGTCCATGCGGGAAGCCGCGAGCCGAATCCGGGAGCTGAAGAGACGCGCGCCCCATGTCTTCGTTCAAGACAAGGGAGCGGTGTTCAATACCGACCTGATCCAGGCATTGGAGCTCGATTGCCTCATGGACATTGCGGAGACCATCGTCAGCAGTGCCCTCGCCCGCGAAGAAAGCCGGGGAGCACATTATCGCGGCGACTTTCCCAAGCGGGACGATACCGGCTGGCTCAAGCACACCCTGGCTCACCGCAGCCCGGATGGACCGGCGCTCTCCTACAGTCCCGTCACCGTGACCCGGTTTACGCCGAAATAGCAGCCGTCAGCCAACGTGCCCCGGCGTCGGCCTGACCCGCGGTCCGTGTGCAGCTCGGCCGCATGGATGTGGTCTCGCCGGGTCCGCGTCGCAGCCCTCTCCGCTTTGGTATAATCCGGTACTTTGTGGAGCATCCTATGCGTGTCCTCGTCGTCGAAGATGAAACGAAAGTCGGCTCCTTCATCAAGCGGGCCCTGGAAGAAGAGAGTTATGCCGTGGACCTCTGCGAAGACGGCGCGCAAGGATTGGACCTTGCGCTGAGCGGCAGCTATGATGTCATCGTCATTGATCTCATGCTCCCCAACCTGCCCGGTCTCGAAATTCTCCGTCGGATCAGGAAAGAGAAGATCCACACGCCCGTCCTGATCCTTACCGCCCAGTCCAAGGTGGATCAGAAAGTGAAAGGGCTGGATGCGGGGGCGGACGATTACTTAACCAAGCCGTTCGCGATCGACGAGTTGCTGGCCCGCGTCCGGGTGCTGTTGCGCCGGGGAACCGCCGAAGCGCCCGGCGTCCTGCAAGTGGACGACCTAATCCTCAACCCCGCCACCCGGGAAGTGACCCGCGACGGCCAGCGAATCGATCTGACCGTCAAAGAGTACGCCCTGCTCGAGTATTTCATGCGCCATGCGGGACGAGTGCTCACCAGGCCGATGATCTCCGAGCATGTCTGGGATCAGGACTTCGATACGTTTACCAACGTAATCGATGTGTATGTGAACTATCTGCGGAATAAAATCGATCGCGGCCGAAGCCGCAAATTGATCCATACGATCCGCGGCAGCGGCTATATGCTGAAGGCCGACTAATGCCTCTGCGCGTCCGGCTCACACTCTGGTATGGCACGGCGCTGGCCCTCATCCTCCTGACCTTCTCGATCATTCTCTACACGATTACCGAACGCAACCTCCGCGATCAGGTCGATGAATCACTCGATGAGACTGCGGCGGCGGCGGTGCGGTCGTTGGAGGTGCGCGGATTCTTGCCGCTGATCGATGAAGACGAGCTCATGAGCCAGTTTCCCGAGCTCGCGCGGATCGATAAATTCTTCCAGATCTTCAGCCCGTCCGGCACGATTACTCTGCGCTCGCCGAATATCCGGCAACACGAGGTTCCGCTCAGCCGCCATGCGCTCAATGTCGCTCTGACGGGACGAACCATCTTTGAGTCGGCCAAGTATCCCAATGAGCCGCCGCTGCGCTTAGTTTCGGTGCCGATCGTCTATCGCGGCTCGTTGCTCTATATCGTGCAGGTCGGTGCATCGCTGGAATCGGTGGAAGCGACTCTCCATCACTTTCTGATCGTCCTCCTCGTCATGACCCCGATCGCCCTCGCCATTGCGCTGGCGGGCGGCTGGTTTCTGGCCGGGCGAGCCCTGCGTCCCGTCGACTCCATCACGCTGGCGGCTCAACGCATCGCCGGGGGTGACCTCACGCAACGATTGCCCCCGCCGGCTTCGTCCGATGAAATCGGCCGCTTGACCGATACGTTCAACAACATGATCGCGCGGCTCGAATCGTCGTTCGAACAGATCCGTAAGTTCAGCAGCGATGCGTCGCACGAACTGCGCACGCCGTTGACGGTCATGAAGGGAGAAACGGAACTCGTCCTGCGGCGGGAGCGCGCGCTCGCCGACTATCAAGCCGTGCTGGAAAGCAACCTCGAAGAGATCGACCGCATGTCGCGCATCGTTGACGAGCTGCTGTTTCTATCGCGTGCCGACCTCGGCGAAATCAAAATGGAATGCGAGCCGGTGCATCTCGAGACGCTCGTGGAGGATATTCAGCGGCAGGCCGTCCTGTTGGGACAAGAACACAATATCCAGGTGATCCTCGGGCAGGTGACGCCGGCGACGGTCATGGGCGATGAACTGCGCCTGCGGGAGCTGTTGCTCAACATCGTCGACAATGCGGTCAAATATTCCCATCCCGGCGGGACGGTCCAAATCGATTTGACCGTGGCCGGACAGCGGGCTCATGTCGCCGTCACGGATCATGGAATCGGTTTTCCCCCGGACACCCACAAACGTATCTTCGATCGCTTCTACCGAACCGACGAAGCACGGGCGCACAATAAGAAAGGGACGGGCCTCGGCCTCGCCATCTCCGCGTGGATCGCCGAGACCCACAAGGGGCACATCGACGTGCGAAGCGAGGTCGGCAAAGGCTCCACCTTCACCGTGATCCTCCCCCTTGCCGGGACCAATGGTTAGTATATTTTAATTCCCTCCTAATCTGCTTCTCATTGCCGGTTGCTAGCTTACCTCCATGTCGACCCATCGAACTGTTCGATGTTGGTCGCTGCCACCTTTAACGTTCAACCAGTCATGGAGGGAGTATGAAGCGAGCGATGCAGTATACAGCAGGAGGCTTGGCCGGCATGGCGCTGTTGAGCCTGGCCCTCATCTCGGGGCAGGTGTCATTGCCGACCTCTCATGCCTCCAATGAGGCACCTCATACGGGAGCTACAATGGCTCAGCCGGCCGCCTTGCCGCCTGCGGACGGCTTTACCGGGGTCGCGAAGGCCGTCACGCCGGCCGTCGTGAACATCACGGCAGCCGTCACGGAAAAGGTTTCCGATATGCCGGATTTCCGGGACCGGATGGAAGAATTTTTCGGAATGCCCGGCGAGCCGTTCGGGTTCCGTAAGCATAGGGGACCGAAGATGCCTCGTGAGCCGCGCCACAGCGGCATGGGGTCCGGGGTCATCGTGACGCCGGATGGCTACATTCTCACGAACAACCACGTGGTGGACGGGGCGAAGGAACTGACCGTCACCCTGCCGGATAAGCGGGAGTTCACGGGCAAGATCGTCGGCACGGATCCCAAGACGGATCTCGCCGTTGTGAAGATCGACGGACAGAATCTGCCGACCATCGCCTGGGGCGACGCCTCGAAGCTGCAGGTCGGTGAGTACGTGCTGGCGGTGGGCAATCCGTTCGGATTGAACTCGACCGTTACCCTCGGGATCGTGAGCGCCTTAGGCCGCGGCCGCATGGGGATCACGCAGTACGAGGATTTCATCCAAACCGATGCCGCCATCAACCCGGGGAACTCCGGCGGCGCGTTGGTGAACACGAAGGGCGAGTTGGTCGGAATCAATACGGCCATCTTCTCGCAGACCGGGGGTTATCAAGGAGTGGGATTTGCCGTGCCGACCAGCATGAGCAAACCGGTGTTCGAGAGCCTGGTGAAAAACGGCAAGGTCGTTCGGGGATATTTGGGCATCGGTATCCAGGACCTCACTCAGGACCTCACCAAATCGTTCGGGTTGAAAGATACCAAGGGGGCGCTGGTGAGCGACGTCAAGGAGGATAGCCCGGCGGATAAGGCAGGTTTGAAGCAGGGCGACGTCATTATCGGGTACGACGGCGCTCCGGTGGAGGATGCAGCGGCGCTCCAGCGGTTCGTCATGAAGACCCCAATCGATGCCAAGGCCACCATCAAAGTGCTGCGCGACGGCCATGAGAAGGAGGTGACCGCCAAGATCGGTGAGCTGCCCGAGCCGACGCAGATCGCGAAAGCCGCCGCTGAAGACGGAGACCACGCGTTCGCCGGCCTGGCCGTGCAGGACCTGGATCGCGAGACCGCGCAGGAACTGGGACTCAAGGGGAAAATCCAAGGAGTCGTGGTGACGGGCGTGGAGCCGGAGAGCGGCGCGGACCGTGCCGGATTGCGGCCGGGTGATGTGATCCGGGAAATCAACCGGAAGCCGGTCAAGTCGGTGCAGGATTACGAGAAAGCGGCCTCTTCGGTGAAGAAGGGAGACAACGTGTTGATGCTGATCAATCGGCGCGGCGCCTCACTCTTCTTGAGTGCCAAAGTGTAACGGTAAGAAAAGAGCCGAGCATACGGGGCTGCCGCTGAGTCATTCAGCGGTAGCCCTGGCTTTTTCTAGCGGGGTTGAGCAATGACGGCTCGGCTGGTGCATCACCGTCGTCCCGGCCTGCGATCAAATCGTACCCGACGGCGTCCTGTACCACGACCTTCACGAAGTCGCCGGGCCGCCCGACAGCTTTTCCAATGTAGACGACGCCGTCGATCTCCGGCGCCAGGCCTTCATGGCGCGCCTCGCAAAGATCCGGACTTTCTTCCGATGGACCGTCAACCAGAACTTCCATTCTCTGCCCGAGGCGCTCGCGCCCTTTTGATGCGGCAATGTCCTCCTGAAGCGCCAGCAATTCATTACGACGTTCTTCCATCACACTTCGCGGCACCTTGCCTTCATGGCCCGCGGCCGCCGTTCCTTCTTCATCGGAATAGAGAAACGCGGCGACCCTATCGAATCCGGTGTCCGCGACAAAGTCCCGAAGCTCGCCGAATGCTGCATCTGTTTCGCCGGGATAGCCGACAATAAACGCCGTGCGGAAACTGACTCCGGGGATCCGTTGCCTGATCCGGTCCACCAGTGCAGTGAGCGCCGCCCGATCGCCGATACGCCGCATGCGCCTCAGCATCCCATCGTTGATATGTTGGAGCGGCATATCAATGTATTTCGTGATGGCCGCTTCGCCGGCATAGAGGTCCAGAAGTTCGTCCGTCACTTGTTGAGGGTAGAGATAAAAGGGCCTGATCCATCGGAGATTCTTGATCTTCACCAACTCTCGGAGGAGCGAAACCAATCCATGCCGCAGACCGAGATCCACGCCATAGTTGATCGTATCCTGGGAGATCAGATTGACCTCTTTCACCCCTTCGTCCACGAGCCGCCGCGCTTCGGCTACGATCGAGTCAATCGGGCGGCTCCGCTGCTTCCCTCGCATGATTGGGATCGCACAGAAGGAGCAAGCGCGGTTGCAGCCTTCGGCGATCTTGACGTAGGCGCTGTGCACCGGCCCGAGTCGGATGCGGGGGGCGAGCTCGTCATATAAATAGGGCGGCGGGCTGAGAAAGGTGCGGCGTTCCGGCCGCGATGACCCGAGCAGGGATTGCGTAATCTCGGCAATCTTTCCGAATTCCCCCGTTCCGACCACGCCGTCAAGCTCAGGAAGCTCGGACAACAATTCTTCTTGGTAGCGCTGAGCCAGACAGCCCGCCGCAATCAGTACTCGGCAGACTCCGCGTTTCTTGAGCCGGCCATGCTCGATGATGCTGTTGATGGATTCCTGCTTGGCTTCCTCGATGAAGCCGCACGTATTGATGATGACGACTTCGGCATCCGTGGATGTGCCGGTGAGCTCAAATCCCGCCGCCGTGAGGACGCCCAGCATGACCTCGGAATCCACCTGGTTCTTGGAGCAGCCCAGGTTCACGAAGCCCACTTTGGTCTTACGGCCGGGTATTGAGCGAGGCGTGATTAAGCGATTCGGCATAGGGCGTCAGTCTACGAGAGGGTCGAAA
>DATFFC010000095.1:0-11145 GCA_035250505.1 Nitrospiraceae bacterium
GGCGTGACGGCGGTCATGCTGACCGTGCGGGACGGGTTGTTTGTCGTCAGGCCAAAATGATCGTCAACGGCGACCACATCGGAACGGGTCTAGTCCGGACGAGGGGCGAATGAAGCGCCCCTCTGATGTCGCCGCGTATAGCGCTTTGACCGTCGCGGCATTTGTGTGGGGCGGATCAATCGTCGCTCAGAAGATCGCGCTCGATGCGTTTTCGGCGGTCGAGACGTCGGTTTTGCGCGGAATCGGCGCTTTGGCCATCCTGATTCCCTTATGGTGGTGGCAGGAAGGCCCGCGCGCAAAGTTTGCCCCTCATGATCTGATGGTGCTTGCGGCTTTGGGCATGGGGGTGCTGGGCAACCACCTGCTGACCCTGATCGGTCTCCGATACATCGGCGCGGCCGCGGCGGGGGTGATTATCGGCGCGAGCCCGGCCATTACCGCTTTTCTGTCCGCCCTCTTGATCCGAGATGTGCCGTTTACCACCGTAGCCGGTGGATGTCTGCTCTCGTTTGGGGGCGTAGTGCTGGTATCGGGGTATGGAGGTGAAGGGGCCGGCGGGTCGAACCCATGGATCGGGGGGATCCTCGTATTACTCGGGTTGGTCAGTTGGAGCCTGTATACGATCGGCGGACGCCGCATTATGGAGCGATTCTCGCCGCTGACCGTGAATTGGACCACCCTGTTTGTTTCGCTGGTGGTCCAGATTCCGCTTTTGGCGACTGATCACAAATTCCTGGTCGGCGGCGTATCCACCGTTCCCATGAGCGGATGGATGGCGATGGTCTATCTCATCGTATTTGCGACGGCCCTCGGTCAGCAGGCCTGGCTCTATGGAGTCCGAGGTGTGGGACCCTCGCGCGCCGGGGTCTTTGTGAATCTGATTCCGGTCTCGGCCGTAGCACTCTCTGCGCTGGTGTTGGGAGAGCCGATCGGAGCCAGAGAAATCGCGGGCATCGTCTTGATTCTTGCCGGCGTCTGGTTGGTGGGTTGGCAGTCCGCGCGGCTGAAATCAACATCGAGCGGCTGAACCATAACCATCCTCTCTTGTCTGCGGGTCATCTGTAAATGGAACCTGCGGGACATACTCGCATGGTCCTGTAGTTCCGGAGTATGATCGGCGGAGTAGCGGCTCTCACAGTCCATACGACGGTGTTCAGAACGGGAATAGGGGGTGACTGTGACGCACGACATCGACAGGCACCGATTCGCCGTCATTTCGACCGCCTCCACGGGTACCATTACAAGTTTCAATCATGTAGCCGAGGAACTCCTCAAGGTTCGAGCGGAGGAGGTGGTCGGCAAGCTCGTTCCGGTGATTGTTCAGGATGGCGCCGATGGCAGCCGACGAAGTCTGATGTTGTCCTCTGTGTCGCCAGGACGTTCCACGGCGGGATTCCGGGCGATTGTGGCCGCAGTCGAGGTCGGTCGTCCATGTGAGGCAGAATGGGCGTATGTTGATGGTGCAGCAGGGCGGATTCCGTTGTTCCTGTCCATAAGTGCCGTGCCTAACGAATTGGGCGAGATTGCGGGCTATGTCCTGGTCGCCCAGGACATGCGTGAGCGCCGGCGTGCTCAAGAGTTGCTCCAGCGACAAGCCGAATTGCTTGACCTTGCCAACGATGCGATCCTTGTCCGCGACCTCGACCATGACAGGATCATATATTGGAACGACGGCGCCGTGCGCCTGTACGGATGGAGTAGTCAGGAGGCGCTCGGCGCCTACATTCATGAGTTCCTGAAAACCGTCTTCCCACGGCCGCTGGCGGAGATCAAGCAGGAACTGTTGCTCAAGGGATTTTGGACCGGAGAACTGGTCCATACGACGAGGGATGGAGCAAAGATTATCGTATCCAGCCGGTGGACGTTGCTTCGAGATTCGCATGGCGTTCCAAACAAGAGTCTCGAACTGAACACGGACATCACCGAACAAAAACGGGCCGAAGAGGCCCTCAAAGCGGCGCATGAAGAATTGGAACAACGGGTGGCGGACCGCACGGCGGCTCTCAGCGATGCCAACGAGCGATTACGCATTCTTTCCCGCCGGCTCATGGAAATTCAGGAATTGGAGCGCCGTGCCATCGCCCGCGATCTGCATGATGAGATCGGTCAGGCGCTGACCGCGATCAGGCTGAATCTCCGGGAGTTGCGGGAACTTGCCGTAGGGCTGGATGCTGAAAAGCAATTTGCGGACAGCCTTGAAATTCTTGACCAGGTGCTCCGGCATGTCCGCAGCTTGGCGCTCGACTTACGGCCCTCCTTGCTCGACGAACTCGGGCTTGTGCCGGCGTTGAGATGGTATGTCGGCAGACAAGCGGACCGGGCCGGCTGGGAGGTCGAATTCTGCGCCGACGGCGTCACGACGAGGCCGCCTCCCGACGTGGAAATCGCGTGTTTTCGGGTCGCCCAGGAGGCGCTGACGAATGCGGCCCGGCATGCGGAAGCCAAGAAAGTGGAGGTCCGTCTTGAAATGAATCAGCAAGGGCTCACGCTCATCGTTCGTGATGATGGAAAAGGATTTGACCCCCTGGTGATCCGTTCCGGCGCTCTTGCCGGCACCAGTATTGGGTTATCGGGAATGGAGGAACGAGTGAAGCTTGCCGGAGGGCAGATCATGATTCAATCGGCGGCTGCGATGGGAACGGAGATTCGAGCGTCCTTCCCGGCGCGCGCCGAGCAGGAAGGGATCGAGGAACGTGGCCCTCAATAAAGTACGGGTGCTGCTTGCCGAGGACCATACGCTCGTGCGGGCGGGGTTTCGAGCGTTACTTGAAAAGCTGGAAGGTCTGCAGGTGATCGGGGAAGTCAGTGACGGCCTGGACGCGTTGAGGATCGCGAAAGAAATTCAGCCGGATGTGGTGTTGATGGACATCGCCATGCCGGGAATGAACGGGCTGGAGGCGACAAAGCGGATCAGGCAGGAATGTCCGAACACCAAAGTGCTTGTGCTTTCCATGTACACCAACGAGGAATATCTGAAAGAAGCTCTCAGGGCCGGCGCGGCTGGGTACCTTCTAAAGGATGCGGATCGGGCCGAACTCGAGTTGGCCATCAAGACCGTCTGTAGGGGGGAACCGTATCTTACTGCGGCCGTGGCAAAATTTACCGTCGATGCTTATTGCCGGCAAGGCGACCAACACACCGGTCCTTTGTCACGCCTGACCGGACGCCAACGTGAAATCCTTCAATTGATTGCTGAAGGCTGCTCGAGCAAGCAGATCGCGCTACGACTTGCTCTCAGCATAAAAACGGTTGAAACGCACCGGGCCCAGCTTATGGAACGGCTGGAGATCCACGATGTTCCCGGGCTGGTTCGCCTGGCGATCCGTACCGGGCTGGTCCGCCCGGATTCATAGCGTACTCCGGGCAGCGCCGAACCTCTTCTCTTTCCCCCCGAGTCTTTCATCTCACGTATGATCGCGCCGGTTCTCAGGGGATCCCTGATGGTATCCCGGCGTCCCATGGGACTGTCGCAGTTCTCTCTTCCACCATGCAGTTCTGCCCGAAAGTTTCTGATTAGAAGTTCACGAGCGAGGGCGGTTCCATGGAGCTTCGGTATCCTTGGTACACGAACGTATAGGCCGGCTAGGGCCGATTGGCCACAATTTACCTTGTCGAGATACGGGAGTATGTTGTGAGCGATTTTCCGCGATGGTCTGATGCTGAGGGAGACCATTGGGAGGCACAGCATTGGCGTACGCCGGCATCGGCCTTCTTATCGCAGTGATTTTCCTCGCCGATGCAGTGACATCGCTGGGTTATCTCGTTCCTCTCCTCTATTTGTTTCCCATCTGGCTCTCGTTCCGCCTGCGCGTGCCCTGGGTGGCGCTCTGGACCGCGGCCTTGTGCTGCCTTCTCACGGCGTTCGGTTTTCTCGTCTCGCCTCCTGGAATGGACATCGTCATAGCGAGCGTCAATCGTTCGCTTGCCGTCGGAGTCTTGGGCGGGGTGACCGGCCTGTTTTGGCATCGGCGGCGGGCGGACCAGGCGCTGCTCGGCATGAAAGAACGCTTGGAGCAGCAAGTAGCCGACCAGACCCATACCCTTCGACGAGTGAACCACCAATTGACGCAACAGTTGGTGGAACGGCGGCAGATCGAGGCGGCGTTACGAGAGAGCCGTGAACGCTTGGAATTGGCGACCAGGGGCGCGGATGCCGGGGTGTGGGATTGGGATTTGCGAACCAACCGAGTGTATTTTTCCCCGCAATGGAAAAGCCAGTTGGGACATGCCGAACATGAAATCGGCGACCTGTTCGATGAATGGGAGTCCCGGCTTCATCCCGACGACCGCGAACGGACGATGGAGGCGATCCGTGCCTATCTGGAAGGAGACTTGTTGATTTACAGCCTGGAATGTCGCCTCCGACACAAGGACGGCTCGTATCGTTGGATGTTGACCAGCGGATCGGCGTTTCGAGACGAGAAGGCCGCATTGGTTCGCATGACCGGTGTCAACATCGACATGACCGAACGAAAGCAAGCAGAGGAATCACTCCGGCTGGTCCAAGAGCGGTACCGGGACATCGTCGAACATGCGCTGCAAGGTATTTTCCAGACCACCATAGAGGGCCATTATGTGACCGTGAATCGCGCTCTGGCCAGACTCTATGGCTATGACTCGCCCGAACATATGCTGAGCTTGATGCCGGATGACCCTCGGCAACTCTATGTTGATCCGGAACGGTGGACCGACTTCAAGCGGCAGATGCAGGATTCAGGGATGGTTACCAGATTCGAGGCGCAGGTCCGGCGCCGGGACGGCAGGCTGATTTGGATCTCCCAGAATGTCAGGGCCCTCCGCAATAAGGACGGAACGATCGGCGGGTATGAGGGGATCGTGGAAGATATCACGGCCCGCAAGGAGGCCGAAGCGGCCGTCCGGGCGAGCGAAGAGCGCTATCGGAATATCGTCGAGGTGGCGAGCGACATCATGTATCGGACGGACGAGCGGGGCATCTTTACCTATTGTAATCCGATTTCGCTCCGCCTCTTGGGATATGCACCGGAAGAATTGACCGGCCGCCATTGCTTGGTCTTGGTCCATCCGGCGTATCGACAACAGGCACAGCGTTTCTACGGCAGGCAGTTCGTGAGGAACCGGCTCCGGACCTATTATGAATTGCCCGTCGTGTCGAAAGCGGGGGCGGAGGTCTGGCTCGGGCAGAATGTGCAACTGCTGCATGACGGTGATCGGATTACCGGTTTCCAAGTGGTCGCCCGGGATATCACGGAACGCAAGCGGGTGGAGTCCGCTCTGCGGGAGAGCGAGGAGCGATTTGCCACCGCATTTCGAGGGAGTCCCGCTGCGATGGCCATCAGTCGCTATGAGGACGGTCGTCTGCTTGATGTGAACGAAGCGTTCCTGCGGGCCTTCGGGGTCACGCGCGAAGAAGTGATCGGGACGGCCGCGCTCGACTTCGGTTTGCGGCTGAAGCCGGAGAAGCGCGAGGAGCTCCTACAGACGTTAAAGCGGGACGGGCATATCCGGTTCATGGAGAAAGACTATTTCCTAAAGTCCGGAGAGGTCCGTCACGGTCTGTTCAATGTCGAAGTGTTGTCCATCGGACGGGAACAATGTCTGCTGACGGTGATCTTGGACATTACCAGGCGCAAACAGGCGGAGGACGCGCTTCATCGGAACCAGGAAGTCTTGCTGAAGCACCAAGACGCCTTGATGCAACTGACGCAAAACCCGCATATCAGCAGCGGACAATGGCCGGAAGCACTGCGGGACATCATGGAAGCTTCGACGGCAGGTCTGGGCGTCGAGCGCGCCAGTGTCTGGTTGTTCGACCGCGGCGGCGCCCACCTGCGTTGTGTGGAACTGTACGAGCGGTCTCTCGCCCGCCATAGCGACGGCCAAACCGTGACGGCCGAGCAATACACGCCGTACTTCGAGCGTCTCGCTCGCGAAGGCGTCATCGCGATCGACCACGTGCGGGACGATCCCCACGCCGGGGACCGCGTCCTCACGCCGCTCGAGTCCACCGGCGTGAGCGCCGTGCTCGATGTCCCGATTGCGCGGGAAGGAAAGCTGGCCGGCGTGGTGTGCCACGAACATACCGGGGCTCCGCGACGTTGGACGGTGGCGGAACAGCAGTTCGCCTCGGCCATCGGGCATGTGGTGCTGCTCGCCTATGAAGCGACCAATCGGCGAGAAGCGGAGCAAGCGCTCCTCATTGCGAAAGAGGCGGCAGAGGCCGCCAATCGGGCGAAAAGCGATTTTCTTGCGACGATGAGCCACGAAATCAGAACGCCGATGAACGCCATCGTCGGTATGGCGGACTTGTTATCCGAAACGCCGTTGGATGAAGACCAGCAGGAATACGTGCGCATTTTTCGAGATGCCGGCACGAACCTCGTCAGTCTGATCAACAGCATCTTGGATCTTTCGAAAATCGAGGCGGGTCATTTGGAGATGGACTCCATCGAATTCGACCTTCATGATTTGGTCCAGCAAGTGGCGGAACTGGTCGCTATCCGCGCCAACGAGAAAAAATTGGAGCTCGCGTACCGAATCAAGCCCGAGGTCCCGTGCCATCTGATCGGCGACCCGAACCGCTTGCGACAGATCCTCATTAACCTGTTGGGCAATGCGGTTCGATTCACCGAGGCCGGGGAGGTCGTGCTTGAGATCCAGCCCGATCCCAGCCGGCGTGACCCGGGAGCGTTGTTATTTTCGGTTCGCGATACGGGCATCGGGATCCCTCCGGATAAACACGCCGCCATCTTCGACAGCTTCAGTCAGGCGGACCAGTCTATCAACAGACAGTACAGCGGGACCGGGCTTGGACTGGCGATCGCGAAGAAACTTGTGGAGCACATGGGAGGGCGCATCTGGGTCGTCAGCGAGGTCGGTATCGGCAGCACATTTTCCTTCACCGCTTCCTTCGGCGTCCGCACGCGGCAATCGGTGGCTGAACCGGTACCCGAATGGGAACGGTTGACCGGTCTCAAGACCTTGGTGATTGATGACAATGCGACGAATCGGTTGATTGTCAAAGAGACCTTGAGCGCATGGGGAATTCCCGTTGAGGAGGCGGCAGACGGAACCGAAGCCTTGGACAGACTTGGGCGGGCCGGCGACGCCGGAGATCCGTACCGGCTGGTGATCCTCGATGTGCGTATGCCGGGCCAAAGCGGATGGCAGGTGGCGGAAGCCATGGCCCGGCGACCCGCCTTGTCAACGATGCCGATCATCATGCTGGCCTCTGAACGGACTCACAGCGACCAGCAATTGAGCCGCCGGCTCGGCATCACGCGGTTTCTCTCCAAGCCCTTGAAGCGCTCGGATCTCTTCAATGCGATCATGACCGTTGTCGGAACGCAGCCGGTCTTGCATTCCTCATCAGGCGTGATGAACGAGCAGGGACGGCCCGCTGAGGTCGCGTCCCTTCGCATACTTCTGGTAGAGGATTTTGCCGACAATCGACGCATGATCGAATTGTATCTGAAGAAGACACCACACCGACTGGATATGGCGGGGAACGGGCAGTCGGCGGTGGAGAAGTTTATCCGCGCGCCCTACGACTTGGTCCTCATGGACGTGCAAATGCCCGTGATGGACGGCTATACGGCGACAAAGCTGATCCGAAAATGGGAAGGAGAGCAGCATCGGTCGCCCGCCCCGATTCTCGCTTTGACCGCCAACGCGCTGAAAGGAGAAGTGCAGAAGAGTCTGGCTGCCGGCTGCACGGCCCACTTGGTCAAGCCGATCAGGAAAGCGCAATTGCTGCAGGCCATCACTCAGTATGCGACGGGGCGGGACCAGGCTGCGGCTCCGGTGGAGGCCAATGCCGAAGAGAAATTTGTTTTGGAAATCAGTGCCGAACTGGAAGCCCTCATGCCCAAATTCCTTGCGAACCGCCGGCGCGATGCGGGGGAGATCTTGAACGCGTTGGCCAAAGCAGACTTCGGCAGGATCAGGACGATCGGCCACGGGGTCAAAGGCGCGGGCGGGACGTATGGGTCCACCGTCATCAGTCAATTGGGGGCCCGCATCGAGCAGGCGGCCATCGAGCAGAGGGCGGATGCGATCGATGCGGACGTGAAAGCGCTGATCGACTATTTGGACCGGGTCGAATTGGTCTTTGTGTGAGGACGGAGGGATGAGCATGCGGGTGCTGATCGTCGAAGATCAGGAGGACATCCGGGAATTGTTTGGACAGGTGATCAGGTCGCTGGGGCACCAGGTCATGGCCTGTGCCGACGGGGAAAGCGGGTGGAGGGCGTATGAGAAGGCGCCGTATCAGTTGATCCTCCTCGATTGGGAATTGGGCAGCGGCGGCATGGACGGGTTGCAGCTCTGCAGAAAGATCCGGGCCGATCGGCGGGGCGACCGTTGCGTGATCGTGATGATCACGGCTCATAATGCGCCGGAGAATCTGAAGGCGGCGCTCCAGGCCGGCGCGAACGATTACCTCGTCAAGCCGCTTGGGTCCGAATTACTGAGGCTGCGCCTGGGCGTAGCGGAACAGTGGGTAGAAAACCTGACCCGCCGGTTTGAAGCGGAGGAGAAGGCGCTGGAGTTGGAACGTCGCCTTGCCAACTCGGGACGCTTTTTCGATCTGGTGGGACAGAGCCCCTGTATGACGCGGCTCTATACGCAGGTCCAGGAAATCGCCGCCGTCGATTCCACCGTTCTCATCGAAGGGGAAACCGGCACGGGGAAAGAACTGGTCGCCAGAGCCATCCATTCGGCAAGTCGCCGCAAGGACCAACCCTTTATTGCAGTGAATTGCGCCGGATTCACGGAATCCATTTTGGGCAGCCAACTCTTCGGCCATAAGAAGGGCGCCTTCACCGGGGCCATCGATACGCAAGAAGGCGTGTTCGAGGCCGCGCACGGCGGGACCATCTTCCTCGATGAAATCGGGGATGTGCCGCCAGGCGTCCAAACCAGCCTGTTACGCGTGCTGCAGGAGCGCGAAATCACTCGGCTGGGAGAAGCCAAGCCCAGGAAGGTCGATGTACGCGTTCTGGCCGCCACACATCATCGCTTGGCGGACGATGTGGAGAAGGGCACCTTCCGCCGCGACCTTCTCTATCGCATTCGCGTCGCCCGGCTCCAAATTGCGCCGTTGCGGGAACGTCCGGATGATGTGCCGATCCTGGCGTCCTTCTTCCTCGGCCAGTTCCGATCGATCATGGAAAAGCCGGTCCACCAGATCAGCGATGAAGCTATGAAAGCCCTGACGACCTATACGTGGCCCGGGAATGTCCGAGAGCTGAAAAGCGCCATTGAGTCCGCCGTCATCCATTGCAAGGGCTCCGTGATCCAGTACAACGATCTGCCGCCCGAGATCATTTCACCTGAGGCGCCCACGCCGACAAGGCTCGAGCAGTCTTCGGCTGATGAGAAGAGCCGCATTTTGGTGGCGTTGCGGCAAGCCAACGGCAATCGGTCCGAAGCGGCTCGCCTGTTGGGCATGAGCCGCCGGACGTTTTACCGCCGGCTGATTGAATATGACTTGCCGCTGACCATCTGATCGCACCGCAGCCGCCGTGTCGATGTGACACGGCTCCCGGCGCTGGCACAGCGCTGGCACACCTCCGATAGGAACTTTCTTCTGCTGCTACTCTATCCCGTTGAAAATGTGGATATGGCGCATCGCCGTGGCTGGCATGAAGCTTGAGATAGAAGCCGGACATGATCACGTACAGACAACACACGGCGGAGAACCAGCACCCCTGAACGCTGAAGAGCTTGCCTAGGAGGATTGCGTCATGACCGTCAAAGGTTTTCTTCTCCAAAATGGAACAGACCGCGAATTCTTGCTGACTATCCAACCATCGGCACAAGGTCCGTTCGAACGCTTGATCGTCCGTGAGAAGGTGGATGGATATTGGATAGATCTCGGGAGCAATGCCCAAACCTCTTGGCAGGAGCGCAGCCGAGCCATTGCCGCCGTCTTCGGCTATCTTCAAGGGTTATGGCAGACGACGCAAAGCATTCCGACAGTGGAACAGTAATGAACCGATCCGCCGAGCGGACGAGACAACAAGGAGGATGAGGCGATGCTGTACAAAGATGATGAACGACTCAGTGCGTTGCTGGCAAGAGCGGATCGACCGGATCGGGCGGAAGGAAGCGCCGTGGCGGTGAGCATACCGGCTCGTCGGCATCGGCCGGAGGACTTGACGCCGCGTGAACGGGAGATCCTCGATCAAGTCTGGAGCGGGTGCACCAATCGCTCTATCGCCCAGCAATTAGGCATCAGCATCAAAACGGTGGAGGCCCATCGCGCGAATATGATGAAGAAGCTGCGCGTGTCCAATACGGCTCAACTGTTGAAGACCGCGCTCGAATCCGGGTTGCTCGCTGCGGGGATGGAGAGCCGCTGAGGTATCACCGCGGCAAGCGGTGGTAGCCTCGGCAGCCGACGCCGCGCCGTCGCCGCTTCCCGCACCGGCTGTCCGCCCCGCACAACATCACGCTCGCTCCGGCGGTCGGGTTTGCAGTATGATAGCCAACCCGATCGAGGAGCCGCGAGTGATCGAACAGAGGATCGAAGAGGTAACCCAAGCCAACCGCGCGTTTTATGAAGCCTTCGAAAGCCTCGATGTCGCCCAGATGGACAAGATCTGGGCGCATCAGGAATATGTCACCTGCATTCATCCCGGCTGGGCCTTGCGCTCCGGCTGGCCCGCCGTCCGCGATTCCTGGGTCTTGATCTTCAACAATACCTTTTCCATGTCGTTCGAGTTGACCGAGGTCCAGGTGCAAGTGGCCGGAGACATCGGCTGGGTCATCTGCACGGAAAACCTCGCCAGCCGCCAAGGCGACCAACCGATCGAAACCCGTGTTCTCGCGACGAACTTGTTCGAGCGGATCGGCGACGAGTGGCTGATGATCCATCACCACGGGTCCCCGATCATGGGGTGAACGCAGAAGTCCGTGGCGACAGAAGAGACGTGTCGTGTTGCACCGATCAGACGTGCTCACGATCAGTTGCTCAGCTAGTTTCTGCCCGCAGTTGTCCCCTTCCATGATAGGCATGCTGTGCCGTTCTACATGATATCTACGTCCGCTTCCGCCTTAGCTGGGAAGTGCTAATCAGATCGGCTATCGCCACCTCACCCGCCTGGGTTAAACGGCGAATACTCGATAAACTTGCACCGCAGCGGGTTGGCACCGGCGAGTTCG
>DATFFC010000096.1:0-2449 GCA_035250505.1 Nitrospiraceae bacterium
CCGGTGCGCGACGTGGCGATTTTGTGGAGCTGTTCCTTCAGTTGCTGCTTGGGCAGCTTGCCGCCCTTTAAGCGATTGCAGGCCTCGACGACTTCCTCGATGTAGAGCTCGAAGATGTTCCGCCGGCGAAATTCGCTCTGCGCCCGGTCGCGCCGGCGCAAAAAGAGACCCAGGCGCCTGCCGCATTCGCGCAAGGCCAACGTGATCTCCTTCTGGATCTCGTCATAGTCCGCGATCGCTTCCTTGCTCTCACTCGTGAACGGCACCCAGACGGAAGCCATATGGACGAAGACGACCATCGGACCGGCCGGCAGAGCGCCGCGGGATTGCGCGACGCCGTAATTCCGCCATGTGGTCGCCAGCACCGCCTTGAAGGTGGCACAGGCGGATTGTTGATAGAGCAACGGCACCCGGTTCGCATAGCGGATGACGCGGGCCAACTCCGAATCCTCATCATGCTGCTCTCCTTCAGCGAGCGGGAGTGCAGCGCGCTCGGGTCTGCCGGTTTCATCCGGTCGGTTGCCGAAGGCCAAGCCCGCTTCGATCACGAAGGGATTGCCTCGATACACGGCCGGCGGCCGGCTCACGGCCGTATAGAATTCGCCTTTGATCTGTTTGTAGAGGCCCGACAGGATCGCCTTCTCTCCGATCGGCGAGAGACAATTCGTCGGCGGCGCCATAATCTTCGTCGATTGAATGGCCTGGTAGAGCGATTCGGCCACGGAACCATGAATGGCCCGGGGCTTGGCATTGGGCGGAATCTTCGCCTGCTTGCAGATCTCGTCGGCTAATGCCGGAGAGACGCGGCAGAAGTCGCCCGCGAGAAATCCAGCCACCGTATGGCTCTTGGTGTCGTGCATCATCTTGAGCATCATGCCGAACTCGATGCCATAGGGATGGGGCTTGATCTCCCGGGGGGCCGGCGGCAGCTCATGATAGGTGCGTGGGTATTCCTTCGTTTCGCCGTCCGGCGGCCGATAGACCAGCCTCACATGCGGATTCGCGATGGAGGTTTGTTCGAGATACTCATCGACCGAGGCGCGGCCCTTCTGGTAGCGACCTTCCACTTCGAGCGCGACCTGGGTGCCACGCGGCTGATCCCAGTCGATCTGCTTGTTCTCATGCACCAAGGGCTCGTTCTTCTTGGTGTCGATCTGCACTTCGAAATAATGGGCCGCGGCGCGGGCTCCCGTGCGTGAAATGATCTGGACGGGCTTCCCCGTGGTCAATTGTCCATACATGCCCGCCGCAGAGATACCGATCCCCTGCTGTCCTCGACTCATCCGCAGCCGATGAAACTTGGACCCATACAGAAGCTTGGCAAAAATGCGGGGGATCTGTTGGCGGACGATCCCGGGACCATTGTCGGTGACGGTGATCCGAAACCGGGTGGCCTGGCTCGCCGCCGGGGGCGCGCCTCCGTTGGGGGACACCACATCAAGTTGCACGGTCACATCGGGTAAAATGCCGGCTTCTTCACAGGCATCCAATGCGTTATCGACGGCCTCCTTGACGCAGGTGAGCAGAGCCTTGCGCGGGTTGTCGAAACCCAGCAGATGGCGGTTCTTCGTGAAAAACTCGGAAACCGAAATCTCCCGCTGGCGCGCACCCATCTCCACCGCCGTCACCGTCTGTGGCGGACGGGCGCTACGGGAACCGGATTTGGGCGTTGCGGCTGATTCAGCAGGAACTGGGACAGGAGACGGGGATTTCGGACGTGCAGTAGTCGCTTGCTTCTTGACCATTCACCCTCTTATATCGGCTGCCCATGCAAAGAGTCCGTTTCTCACGCACAAGAGCATATGCATTAAAGATAAGGATGTACCGGGATTGCAGGAGACTGTCAATACCGGACGATATTCTCTATGCGGTCATTCCGCACCGGCTCCTGCCGTGATCCAACAACTATTTGGAGATGGGTCTAGAACCGCACCCCCAAATAAAAACCCGGCATTGCGTTGGTGTGGAGATCGAACTCCCGGCCGTTCGCACGCACCGTTTCACCGAGCGACGTAAAATTCACAAGGAGATCGGCGGTCACGGCCATGCGTGGGCTTAGGGCATAGTCCAGGCCAATGCCGACGGGAATAACAAAAGAAGTATAGGTGTTCGAGGTGCGACTATCGGTATCCGTGATGCCGGCACGAATGAACCCCGCGCCACCCTGCATCAGGAACCTGGCCCGGCCGCCGGTGTTCGGCAGCGGCCACCAATATTTCGCCTGGGCCGAGAGGCCGAAAAGAATATCATTCCCTGTCCCCGCATACTGAGCCAGAGGACCAAGAGAGAAACGATCCGTCACAAAATAATCAGCCTGGCCCTTGATCGCCAACTCCGCGATCCCGTCCGGAGTATCGCCCAGGAATCCCATCCCCGCCCCGCCCGACCACCGGCCGGCCACGAGGTCCGTCACTTCAGCACATACAGGCCTTTCGGCGGCCAGACCGAG
>DATFFC010000097.1:0-7060 GCA_035250505.1 Nitrospiraceae bacterium
CTATACTTTACCCTCAGTTCCTTCCACAGACTCTTCGCTGAGGGACATGCGCCGCAGGATGGTGAGTACAACAATGTGATGTTCGGCATGATCACGCTCCGGTGGACGAGTTGATTTGATCTTAGCACCGAGAGAAACAACTGCGCAAGCAAGACGCAGTCGAACCGGCGCTGACAAGTCAGTCCCGGATGTATATACTCGGACACAGCCATCTCATTCTCATTGCTTATTTGAGGACCAAGAGCAGTGTCGCTTGCGCGCGGGGTGCCAATGCCGACGCCGGACTACTGATCACGCCGGTATTATCGCTCTCCATAAGAGAATAGAGGAGTCTGACATGAGCCTCCATCCCCGTGCCGGCCAACCGGCGCTTCCGGAAGAATTGATCGATATTCCGCAATTGCTCCGCGCGTACAGCGACGTAAAGCCCGATCCGAGCGATCCTCGCCAGTCCGTCAGTTTCGGTACGAGCGGACATCGCGGGTCTGCCTTGCGCGGCACATTCAACGAAGCCCATATTCTCGCCATCACCCAGGCCATCTGCGACTATCGCCGCAGCGCCGGTATCGACGGCCCGCTCTTTCTCGGCAAGGACACTCACGCGCTGTCCGAACCGGCGTTCCGTTCGGCGCTGGAGGTGCTTGCAGGCAATGGCGTCCGGGTGTCCATCGATCAAGAAGGCGGGTACACCCCCACGCCGGTCATCTCCCATGCGATCCTTACTTACAATCGCGCTCGATCCGGCGGCCTCGCCGACGGAATCGTCATCACTCCATCCCATAACCCGCCGGAAGACGGCGGCTTCAAATACAATCCCCCCCACGGCGGCCCGGCCGATACGCAGGTCACGAAGGCGATCGAGAATCGGGCGAACGCCCTCCTCGCCGCTCAACTCAACGGCGTAACCCGCGTGTCGTATGAGAAAGCCGCAAAGGCCTCCACGACCAGCCGGTACGATTACATCGGCGGCTATGTGGCCGATCTGGCGAATGTCGTCGACATCGAGCGCATCGCGCAAGCCGGGTTGCGCATCGGGTGCGATCCGCTCGGCGGCTCAGCGGTGGCCTATTGGCGTCCCCTCGCCGACCGGTACGGCCTCAACATTGAGGTGGTCAATCCGACGGTTGATCCGACGTTTCGCTTCATGACCTTGGACTGGGACGGAAAAATCCGGATGGACTGTTCATCCCCATACGCGATGGCGTCTCTTATCGCGCTCAAGAATCGATTCGACCTGGCCTTCGGCAATGATACCGATACCGACCGGCATGGCATCGTGACGCGCGACGGCGGCCTGATGAACCCGAACCACTATCTCGCGGTGTCGATCGATTACTTGTTCAGACACCGGCCTGGATGGCGGCCGGACGCGGCGGTGGGAAAGACGATCGTCAGCAGCAGTATCATCGATCGTGTCTCCGGATCGATCGGACGCCGTCTTGTCGAAGTCCCCGTCGGCTTCAAATGGTTCGTGCCGGGCCTGGGCGACGGATCGCTCGGATTCGGCGGAGAGGAGAGCGCCGGCGCGGCCTTCCTCCGGCGCGACGGTTCGACGTGGGTGACGGACAAGGACGGCATCATCATGGATCTCCTCGCCGCCGAGATGATGGCCACGACCGGCAAGAACCCGTCGGAACTGTATCGCCAATTGACGGGACACCTCGGTGATCCGGTGTACGAACGCATCGACGCGCCCGCGACGAGAGCACAGAAAGCCCTGCTGCAGACATTATCGCCGCAACAGGTTTGTAGTCAGGACTTAGCCGGCGAGCCCATCACGGCCATGCTCACGGAAGCGCCGGGAAACCACTCCGCTATCGGCGGGTTGAAAGTTGTCACAGCCAGCGGGTGGTTCGCGGCCAGACCCAGCGGGACGGAAGAGGTCTATAAACTGTATGCTGAAAGTTTCAAAGGACTAGACCACCTCCGGCGGATTCAACACGATGCACAAGCCTTGATCCAATCGGTTTTCAAGGCTGCGTCCGCCTGATAGAGTGCATGAACCTATCGGCCGCGACATGACCGGAAGCGACGCTGCTGGATCATCAGCTATACTTATAGCGGTATGCTGACATCCACCATGAAGGGACTGCACGTTCTTCTGATTGTGATGCTATCCGGCTGCGCCGGGACGTCGATGGAACGGCCGCGGGCCGCCGGCGTCCCGGCCCAGGACTGTTGCCGTGGGGCATCGCCGATTGCCGAGCAAGGAGCCGTCGTCCGCACGGCCGCGGGATTGGTCGGGGCCACGACGATCGAAAGCAATGGCCGGCGCATCGCGTATGATTGTGCCGGCGTCGCCCGTGCAGTTTATCTGGCGCATGGGATCGACCTCTACGCAGGAGTTGATCGCAGCCGGAAAGCCAACGGCGTCCGCTTGATCTACGACCATGTGCTCCGGCGAGGCAGAATTCACCGGGGGCCGCTGGTGCATCCCGGCGACCTGGTGTTCTTCGACAATACGTGGGATTCCAATGGAGACGGCCGGGACAACGATCCGCTGACACACGTCGGTATTGTGGAACGTGTGGAATCGGATGGGACCATTGTCTTCATCAGCCGCGTGGCCGACGCAATCGAACGGTATCGAATGAACCTGGCGCACCCACATGTGCATCGGACCGCAGACGGCCGCATTCTGAACGATTACATGCGACGGAAACGCTGGTCCGACGAGAAAGGCACTCGATATCTAACCGGTGAATTGTTTGCCGCATTCGGAACCAGAATCATGTCATAACGCCGCTTCGCCATATGAAACCGGGTCGATCCGCTGTATGGATCCGGCAAGTGAACTGCTGCTTCATAGGTGAAACATGGCTGCCCGCCTTCACTGTCCCATCTGTCGCCATCCGGTGACATGGGAAAACAATCCCTTCCGTCCGTTTTGTTCGGAGCGGTGCCGGACCATCGATCTCGGGTCCTGGGCCGCCGGCTGGTATCGGATTCCAGGCCAGCCCCTCACGGTCGATTCCGATACCGACGAGAAGGCCGAGTCCGAACCTCCTCCTCCAGAATCACGCGATTGAGTAAGTTCCGTCCTTCTTCTCACTCGCATCTGCAGTTAGCCTTGTACTCCATACATAGAGGTCCGATGTTTCGGATGCAGTCGCAACTGCGGTGTCTTATCCGCCGGGCAGGTGATCTCACAGGTTTCCTTGATTCCCATGCCGCAGGACACGATCTCACACTTGTTTGCTCCTTCCGCAATCTCAATCGGCGGCTCTTTCATGGTGACCGGGGCGGCAGGTATTGTGTCGCCGCCATGTGCCGACACTTGATGCCCTGGTTCTTCTGCCGACAAAGGCCACACCGTTATCTGGAAACCGGTACAAACCGACCAGAAGACAACCATGAGTGCGGCAGATCGAGCCTGCATAACGGCACCTCCGGTGAAAGAGTGCGCAGAGGATAAGCAGAACGGACAAGGAAAGCAATGGCTTCTGGAACTGGCGAACTCGGATGGTAGCGGACATGCTGTCTCAGAAAGACAAGCTGTACCGGGCCATATCCCTCGGCATTACTCGGATTAGCATGGATTCCGCAGCGTTTCAGAAAGACGGGCACGCGGCTCCGAAGGCCCGCCCTTTGCACAAGTTCCACAGCGGCGAGGTGTGGGCGACGAGATGCTATGAGAGAACGGATTTGCGACCCTGGGCGGATGGCGGTGAACCGAAAGAATAGGAGCTGAGATCGTGGCTAAACCCCAATCCAAAAACAGGCGCAAGGTCGGTATGACGAACCATCCCTTGGACGAAGAGAGAAACCGGCAGGGCAAGGTCCCGCCGCGCGGAGCATCGAAGAAGAGCCGCGGTCCCGCCCATTCGGCCGGCACCAGGCGCGGCCATCGACTCTCACGCAAGCCGGGAAGCGGAGGTGGGGAGCCGGACGGTCGCTATGCCACGAAAGGCACAAAAGGCGGAAAAAGCCGCGGATCGCGGGCCGGCCTTCTCTCCGCGAGCCGCAAGCCCGGAAGGCCGAGAGGTGGATCCGCCAAGCGACGAACGAACCGCTAAAGCGCCGCCCGCTTCGCTCAAGAGCCGGATGGTCCGGACGGCGTTCGGACGGATGCATTTCTATGCGGGTGGAGCCGCGCCACCGGCTCAACCGCCCGTGATTCTCATCCATGGTCTGGTGATCGCAAGTCGTTACATGCTTCCCACGGCGCATCACCTGGCGCCGCTCTGTCCCGTCTACGCGATCGATCTCCCCGGCTATGGACGGAGCGACAAGCCCGCGTCCTCCTTGACACTTCCCGAACTCGCGGATTCAGTCGTGGAATGGATGGGAGCCCTCTCCATTCCGCGCGCACACTTCGCCGCAAATTCGTTCGGCTGTCAGGTCCTGTCGCATTTGGCCGTCCGCCACCCGCAACGAGTCGATCGGCTGGTGTTCCAAGGACCGACAGTCGATCCGGCCGCCAGGACGCTCCTGCGACAAGTCGGAAGAATCATCCGCAATTCGCGAGAGGAATCCCCGCGCTTGGGCTTGCTCATGGCTAAGGATTATTGGCAGGCAGGCATTAAGCGCATCGTCGCTACCATACGCATGGCCCTTGAGGATCGAATCGAGGAGAGGCTTCCTCTGATCAACGCGCCTGCACTGGTCATGCGAGGTGCCCGCGATCCGTTGGTCCCGCAGGCCTGGGCTGATACCGTCACGCGGCTGCTGCCACATGGCCGGGTGGTCGTTCTACCCCGCTGCGGCCATACGATCAATTACACCTCGCCTGCGGAATTCGTCGGGGTCATGCGGCCGTTCCTTCACTTGTGAGGCGCGAGTGGCGAGGAAACCTTCCTATCTTGCCGATTTTGATTCCGCCTCCGCCATGACTGGCGCCGAGTCCTTGAACGTGCACGGCGGCATGGGGCATTCGTGGGACTTGATCCACAAGCGTTTCCTCGTGACTTCGCAATTTTCGTCCGGTACTACGACGCGTTGCTGAAGCAATTGCGTGCTCGCTATCCCCGTCCATCCACGCTCACGCTCAAGGAACTGGACGCCTTCCTGATCGCGCGCGCCGGCGACTATGATGTGCAATGGACGGGCGGCTGACCGACGCAATGACACATCTTTCTCTCATTCGTGGATTTAGGCGACTCAGACGAAACACGATCTGCCGCCTCTCCTTGCGGTTTCCGGCCCTCGTCCGTTGGCTACACACGCCGCGGCCCTTCCTCATGCAGCGTCATGAGTATCGCGGTTCTTCGACGGTTCGAGACCTGCTGGTCCTGCTCCCGGGCATCGGAGACAGCGCGGAGGATTTCGAACGGTATGGATTCGTCGCGCCGGTTCGGAGGATCGAATGGCCGGTGGATATGGTCATGGTCGATGCACACTACGGCTACTACGCCGACCGAACCGTGCTCCGAGAACTTCACGAAGGGGTGTTCCGGCCTGCGAAGGCCTGCGGCTATCGGCACATTTGGATCGCCGGGATCTCGCTGGGGGGCTTTGGAGCATTGTTGTACGCCTCCCGGTATCCCGAAGACGTGACCGGCGTCCTGGCCATAGCGCCGTTTCTCGGCGGGCACGATCTCGTCCAAGAAATCGCCCGCGCCGACGGCTTGACTCGATGGGCCGGCGAAGAGGCGGAGCAAGAGGATTACCCGAGGCAGTTATGGCAATGGCTCCGCCGATCCTTGCCCGAGCGTTCAGGTCCGCATCTCTATCTGGCTTTTGGGACACGGGACATATTTGCCCCGGCGCACCGGTTGCTGGCCGCGTCCCTGTCCCCTGAACGGGTCTTCATTGAACCAGGCGAACACGACTGGCCGACCTGGAGAACATTGTGGGCGAGATTCCTGCGCGATGCGCCCGAGGCGACAAGCCGGAGTGACAACCGGTGACACAGTCGCATGGAAAGAGTTAACTGTAGAGATCGCGGACTTGCGTGATGAGCCGTTGCAGTTTATCAAGAGCATAGCGCCGCTGGGCAGGCGACAATGTACGGTCGATACGGGGAGCCAGATCCTTGATGCCCTTACGCCACTCTTGGACCGCCTGCAGATACCAGGACGGGGCGGTTTGGTCCTGATGCACCAACACGGCGCGCAATTTCTGGGCGGCTAGTTCGGGCGTTCGAGGTTGTTTGAGCAGAGTCAGCAGTTCCCGCTGTTGCTCCTCGCGATAGCGGAAAAACATCGGCTGCGTGTCCGGAATGCTGTAGCTCCACGCGACGATTTGATTCCGTTGGTCTCGCGAGAGCGAGCCCGTCCAGTCCTTCACCACCTCCAGTGTGTTGTCCGCCCGTTTCTTCAACCGGTCGGGAGCCGGACCGGTAGCGAGTTTGGCCGCCTTCTCATTGTCTTTCCGCATCGCCCGCTCAAGGGTCACGGTTTGAGCTTGGTTCACGGAAGCGAGAAAGACGCCGCCGTCCATGACGAGGCGATCAAACAAATCGGCTCGCAATCGATCAAACGACGCATAAAACCATTCCACGTCCTCACTGGTGAGTCCTCGTTCCAGGCGCTGGTGGATCTGTACGAGAAACTGCTCGTACTGCGGCAGAGCCTCGCGGCGATGTTTGGCCAGAATGGCTTGAATCCTGCCGGCAACATCCCTTCGCTGTTCGGTATTCAAATCGAAGTACTGATCCAGCTTATGCAACATCAGCCAATCGGCATGGCGATATACAAAGGCGACTGCGCATCCATTGAGCAAAAGGCAGAACGCCAAGAGAAGCCACGCAACGGATGAACGGCGGAGTGGTTCAGCAGGTTTTGCGTGGCGCGGGGCGGTGCGGATGTCTGGTGATGAGGTCTGAAGCATTGATTATTTTACACAAGGGATCGAATCCGGGCCAGTCTGCCGTCGGCGAGTCCCTTCGGCCTCGTCCGCATTCGAAACACCGCCCGTCTCGGCACAACCTCAGCGGCTGGGCGGCGCAGGAGGCGGCGGCGCCGGCCGGTCTTTGGTCGACGTATCATCCGATCCTCGCGGTTTCTCCGGATCGATGACCATTTCGGGGTCGACATTGGGAGGAGGCACGGCGGATTTGGGATCCGGAACGGTTTCCGGTGTCTTCTGAATTCCCGGATCAATGCTGCTCGGCGGCGGG
>DATFFC010000098.1:0-6179 GCA_035250505.1 Nitrospiraceae bacterium
GATCATGACCCAGGTTCCGTCGGCGTTCTTGATCGTCCGACATCGCACCGACACGCGCCCATCGCGCTCCGACCGGTTCTGCACGGCATCCACCGCGTTGTTCACCAGATTCAAGATCACGGTTTCAAGCCGGTCGCGGTCCCCCATGACAGGCAGCACATCCCGAGCAAGCTCGCACAGGAGCCGGACATGGCGCGCCTCCATCCGCTCGGCAGACATGGCGAGGCAGGAATGAATAACCGTCGTCACATCGACGGGCTTGAACGTCGGCGCCGCACCCCGCGAGAGCGACAGCATGCTGCGGGTCACACGGAGAATTCGCTCGGCCTGAATTCGGATGGCCTGCAGATCACGGATCAACTCGTCCGGAACCGACATCTGTCTGGCTTCGGCTTCCATACATTCGATGCGGTTGATGATGATGCCCAACGGGTTGTTGATTTCGTGCGCGATGCCGCTCGCGACGTTCCCCAAGGCGGCCAGCCGCTCAGTGAGCTCCAATGCCCTCATGTGCTCGGCCACCTCATGGGTCTTCTCCTCCATTCGGCGCGCCAGGTCGCGGTTGAGCGAATCCAATTCTTGTTGAGACTTCTGCAAATGGTCGGCCATGGCCGTGACAACCGAGGCCAGCTCTTCGACCTCGTCGCCCGGCCGGCGAGCCACGGAGCCGGCGTACCGACCTTCGATTCCTTCGACGCCATGCCGGATCGCCTGGATGGGACGGGCAATCCGGGCGGCCACTCTGGTGCCCAACAGCGCCAGCAGTGCGACCATGACGGCGCCGATCAGCGCCAAGTTCTGAATCTGTTCGCGAATCGGCCCGTAACTCTCCGACGGCTGTTGCCGGACGAAGACATGCCAGGTATTGAGCGGCGGCGGCAGCTTCCTCACCGGAGCGAACCCGACCACCGAGTTGCGCATCCCATGTCCGTCATCTTCCGCGATGCCCCATCCCGGCTCCTCGGACACGATGAGCTGCATGAGCTGATCATGAATGCGATGGGCCTGCCGCGGAAGGATGGGGCATACCAACGGTTGGCCCGCGGCATTGAACAGCATGGCATGGCCCGTCTGGCCGATCTGGATCTCATTGATCATGCGAAAGAGAGCATCGAACCGATACGACACCTTGATGGCGCCGATGACGGCGCGCTGGTGGTCGTCACGAATCGGCACCGCAATATCAATCGTCTCATCCGGAGCGCGAAAAGACCCCTTGCGCGAGGCGACGACGTCGCTGATGAACTCCTGCGAATTCGTTTCGTCTTGAATGGCGCGCCACCACGGTTCGTTTCCGAAAAAATAGCGGTCGGGCTCCGAACTCGCGGCGACCAGCGCGCCATATTGGTCCGTGATCAACAGGCCGACGATGTTATTCCCTTCCCGCACTTTGGTTTCGAGAAGAAAGCGCGAGAGCTCGGAGTTCAGCAGCCCTTGGGAAAACTGCGTCCCGTCCTCCCATTGCTCCATGCGCCGGCGGATCAGCCGGTCGACGGCCGATCGGTCGGCTCCATAGGACTGGTTCGCCGCCACGACCGGCTGCCGGACGCGCAACGGAGCCGATGCCAACAGGCGAATGTTCTGCACCTCAGCCTGCATCAACATGGTGACCCGGTCCGCCGCTTGCGCGGCCACGGCTTGCAGATTGCCGCCGATCACATCCCGCAGGGATCGCATCCCTGACATCCAGGCTAGGAGGAGCCCTGTGACAAGCGGGATGCAGCCCACGACCACAATCGCGACGACGATTCGGCCCTTGACGGTCTTGATGCTCACGCGCGCCTCATTTCACAAAGGCGCGATTATAACGGCACCGTCGCCGAGCTTGCCAGAGGCGACCTCTATCAGAAGCAGAAGCGGCCGCTGCGGTTCGGACGGAGGGGCCGCTGCATGTCCGAGCAATAGGCATGCCGTCGGTCATTTTTTCGATTGCTCGTGAGAAATGAAGCAATACAGCGGGATGCGTTCACCTCAATCCCGAGCAGCGACAAGCAGCCGCCTCGTATGCCGTGACAGATCACGATCGCCGTGATCCATCACGCCGCAGCGACCACTATCAAACAAAAGAGGTGCTTCAGGAAATTGTATGGGTCTCCATTATGTCCCGCCCAGGCAGGGTTTCCGCTCCACGCAGGCTGTCCACGCTGCTGTAGTGGCGCCGCGGCGGACGGCGAGGACTGTTTGAGCCGTGTCTCGGCCGGGCCGGGAGACACAGCGAGTTCCGCAGCCGAGGTGCGCGAGGCGATGAATAAATCGCCTCACGTTTGCGCACGGGCGCGAGTCGGTGAGCGCCCAGTGTCTTGAGCCGCGACGCGTAGTGCGGTCGAGCCGACGTGTCTGAGCAGGGCAGGCTGCTCCATTTTGAGTCGCGTCGGGTCTTGGTTCACCAGGAACCGCTTCCCAAGTTACCCAAGCAGAATCCGGAAGAGGCTAGAAGATCAGCTGTTTGGTGGGCCTGGACAGACCGAGCTTCTTCAGGCGGCTTCGCAATGTGCTGGGGTTGAGTCCCAATTGAGCAGCGGCGCCATGCGGACCATACACCCGCCAGTGCGTGCGAGTAAGGACGGACAGGATATGTTGGCGTTCCAGCTCCAACAGATTGACCGGCGATTCGTCCGGCGCATCCGCGTCCGGCCGAGCGACGAGATCCGCATCGACCTCCACGGTGGCGGAGCGGGCCAGTATCACGGCCCGCTCAATGACGTTCTGAAGCTCGCGGACGTTTCCCGGCCAGGAATATCGACAGAGCCTGCTCAGAGATTCGGAGCTCAGGGCGAGATGGGACCGCTTTAACTTAAGACGATAGTGTTCCAGGAAATGATTGGCCAGCAGGGGAATGTCTTCCGGCCGCTCCCTCAACGGCGGCAGCACAATTGGAAACACGTGCAACCGATAGTACAGATCCGACCGGAACCGTCCTTCACTCGAGGCCAACGCGAGGTCTGCATTCGTCGCGGCAATGACCCGGACATCGACCGCCACCGGTTGCATGCCTCCGACCCGATCCACCAGTCCGTCTTCCAACACGCGGAGGAGCTTGGCCTGCGCCTCGAGCGGCAGCTCTGCGATTTCGTCCAGAAACAATGTGCCGCCATGCGCCAGCTCAAACCGGCCGGAGCGCCGCTGGTCGGCCCCCGTGAATGCGCCCCGCTCATGACCGAACAACTCGCTCTCCACCAATCCCATCGGCAGCGCCGCGCAGTTCACTCGAACAAACGGCTTGTTTCGACGCGGGCTCAATTCATGAATCGCCCGCGACAAGAGTTCCTTCCCGGTCCCCGTCTCGCCGGTGATCAGAACGGTGGTGGACGTCGGCCCAACCGCTTCGGCCCTATTCAGCGCGTTCCGGAAGGCCGAGCCCTTGCCGACCATCTGTCCGAAGTTGTAGGTCTGTTTGATTTCTTGGACCAGATACTCATTTTCCCGCATGAGTTGCTGGCGAAGCCGATCGATCTGCTCATAGGCCCGCACATGATCGATGGCGAGGGCAATCTGTTTCGCCACCTGAGCCAGAAATTCCACATCCCCCGGGTCGGGGTCCCCGTCCTGAATACTGCCGATGTTCAACGTGCCCAAACAGGACTCGCCCACGAGAAGCGGGAGATTGATCATCCGGCCCAAGCCCTCTTCGAGATACGACTCGTCTTCCAGAAACATCCGCCGGACGCGCAACTGCGGGCGAATGTGCGGTTCGCGGTGATCATAGACCCATCCCACGGCGCTTCCTTCCCTCGGAATGACGGCGTCCCGTTGAAGTACCCGGGTCGGGAGACTCGTCTCCAGCGCATAGAAGCGGAACGAATCCGAGTCTTGATCGTAGAGCGTGAGGCCGGCACGCTCCCACGGCACGACCTGTCGAAGATGATCCGTGATCGCCCGCCAGAGGCTGTCCGTGTCGCGTTGTTGATTCAGAATATTGGTGACCGCCAGCAGGGCGCGATAATTGTCTTCGATGTCCTTCACGACGCACATCCTACCATGAACATCATACTTCACCGTCGCCATCGTCGCCGAATACGGCATCGCAGGCTCGTTCGGAAGAAGAGTGGTCCGATTGACTGCCGGTAGATTACGGGACCCGAAGAGGCCGGCGCAAGCTGTTTCAGGCTCGCCCGGCGAGAACAGGGTGCCGGTACATTTACTGGGATTGGACATCTGCTGCTCGTTCATGAATTCGGAGACATTCTACTCAGACGGCGCGAGGCTTCCCGCGTCTGCCGCGGCCCGAAAGACAAATCTCGTCACGATAATGCCCAGCAACAACGTGCCGACGTCGGCAATGAGAAGCCGTTGAAGCATGCGTTTCTTGAGCGTCGTTTCTTCTATATCGAACTGTGACAACTCGCCGGCGATTCTGATCTCGAGATCTTCCATCGCTTTCTCGATGGTTTTCGACAGCGCCGGCCCCTCGCCGAACCGCATATGAGACAGCACGGCCTCCTGCTCGCCGCCGTCCATTTGCTTGGTCAGCCGTCGCTTGGTCTCGATCAACTCATGGATGCGCTCTTCAAGAACATTGACTCGTGTCTCGAGGTTGGGAAGATCCTTCGTCAGCTCCAACAGACGATTCAAGGCGCTGTGCACCTTGGCCTCCCCATGCACGACCGGCTGCAAGAAAGCCGATTGCTTGGTCAGGACGTATCCTCGGAACCCGTTCTCAATCTCGGTCGTCAGCGCCTGCAAGCGGAGCACTTCCTCTTTGATTTGACTCCGCTGTTGCTGCGTCGCGTGCAGACTGTGCCAGTGCCACATCAGTGGAATTTGAACCAGGACAAACAGCACGACCGGCGCCAATGCCGCCAACGCATAGGTCGCATACAACTTCCGCATTCGTCTGTGTTCCACGCTGTGACGGGCGGGGGTGGATTCAATCAACCGATGTCGGAATCATTCTTCTACGTGATTAGCCGCCCTGTTGCGACCGGTACGGAAGCCGGCTTGCTCGAGGGTAATGTTGAGTTCCGCCGCGACCTACCTCTATGACAACGCGTCACGAGATGAAGCCGCCGCTTATTCTGCCGGCGATATGCCCGACGGCTGAGGCCGCGGAGCCATTTAAAGAAGCGTGGGAGGGGCCGAAAGCCCCTCCCACTCCACCGACTTTCCTACAGCCACTGCACCCGCTCGGCGGGTCTAATGTAGATCGGCTCTTCGACCTGAATCCGGGCCACTTCCTTGCCCGACTTGTTGAAGCCCAGCACGGTGTCGTTGAACATCTCGAACCGCTTCCCGTGAATCTGGGTCTCGAACACCTTCGGGCCCGGAATGACGTCGTACCGGAAGATGATCTGCTGGCTCGCGCGCCACAACTGCAGCACCGCCAGCAACTCCCGGCTCGGCACCAGGTACTTCTCGATGGCGTTGTCCACGCCCGGCCCGAACATCTGCCGCGCATAGCCCCGCGGGCTGTGCCGCGGCGGAATATAGAAGCCGTTCGGCTCCGTCCCCCACTGCGGGTACAACGGCAACGCCACCTGTTCCACGCGAATCGCGTAGTACAAGGGATGCCACCGATCCTCCGCCCAGAGGCCGTCCTCGCCGATCCGCACCAGGCTCTGCATCCGGATCTTCCCGACGCAGGCCGCCATGCAGCGCGTCTCCATCGGCTCCCCGCCCGTCAATGGATCTTTCCCCTCGATCCGCGGATAGCAGGCAATGCACTTCTCCGACACCCGGGTCGTCCCCCGGTACATCGGCTTCTTGAACGGGCATTGCTCCACACACTTCTTGTACCCGCGGCACCGGTTCTGGTCGATCAGCACGATCCCGTCTTCCGGCCGCTTGTAGATGGCCTTCCGCGGACAAGCCGCCAGACAGCCCGGATACGTGCAGTGATTGCAGATCCGCTGCAGATAGAAGAAGAACGTCTCATGCTCCGGCAACGAGCTTCCCGTGAGTTTCCAGGGCTCATCGCGGCTGAAACCGGATTTATCAACCCCTTCCACGAGGGCCCGCATCGAGGTCGCCGTGTCTTCATAGATGTTGACGAACCGCCATTCCTGGTCCGTCGGGATGTAGCCGATCGCCGCCTGGCCCACCTTGGCCCCGGCGTCAAAGATCGTCATCCCTTCGAACACCCCGTAGGGCGCATGGTGCTTGCGGCCGACCCGCACGTTCCACACCTGCCCCCCCGGGTTCACTTGCTCGATCAACTGCGTGATCTTCACGTCGTAGAACTG